>DATCVR010000322.1:0-4408 GCA_036566745.1 Jiangellaceae bacterium
ACATCAACATCGCGCTGGTCAACGAGATGGCGCGCTTCTGCCACGAGCTGGGGATCGACCTGTGGGACGTGATCCGCTGCGCCTCGACCAAGCCGTTCGGCTTCCAGGCGTTCTACCCCGGTCCGGGTGTGGGCGGCCACTGCATCCCGATCGACCCGAACTACCTCTCCCACAACGTGCGCGCGAAGCTCGGCTACCCGTTCCGCTTCGTGGAGCTGGCCGAGGAGATCAACGCGACCATGCCGTCGTACGTCGCGCACCGGGCGCAGAACCTCCTCAACGCACACGGCAAGGCGATCCACGGCTCGTCGGTGCTGCTGCTCGGCGTGACCTACAAGCCGGACATCGCCGACCAGCGCGAGTCGCCGGCCGTGCCGCTGGCCCGGCGGCTGCGCGCCCTCGGGGCCACGGTGGTGTTCCACGACCCGCACGTCACCACCTGGAAGGTCGGCGACGACGCCCTCGAGCGGGTCCCCGACCTCGAACAGGCACTGGCCGGCGCCGACGTCACGGTCATCCTCCAGGGCCACGCCGAGTACGACGGCGAACTGATCACCAAGCGGGCCGCTCAGGTCTTCGACACTCGAGGAATCACCCCTCGATCCGACACGGTGGAGCTCATGTGACTCTGCGCCGCCACAACCCGGTCGAGCGCTGAGGCGAACCCCATCGTGGACGTCCTCGTCGTCACCGTGGTGCACGATCCGGAAGACGCCCGGATCCGACACCGGCAGATCGCGGCATTGCGCGAGGCCGGGCACCACGTCACGCTCGCGGCCGCCTTCACCGAGTACGGCCGGCCCATCCCGGACGACATCGATTCCATCGACATCCCCCGGTCCCAGGGCTCGCGCCGGCTCGCTGCGATGCGGGCCGTGCGCCAGCTCCTGCGCCGGCGCGGTCGCGACTTCGACGTCGTGCTCCTCCACGACCCCGAACTCGTCGTCGCCTCCGCGGGACTGGCCGTGTCCGGGCTGGTGTGGGACGTCCACGAGGACACCGCGGCTGCCATCCGGATGAAGCCGTGGCTGCCCCGGGGCACGCGGCTGATCGCCTCGCGGATGGTGCGGGCCATCGAGCGCAGCGCCGAGCGCCGGATGCCGCTGATCCTGGCCGAGGAGGCCTACGCCGGCCGGTTCCGGCGCACCCACCCGATCGTCCGCAACAGCGTCGTGGCGTCGTCGGTGCGCGCCCACGGGGTCGCCGGCCACGTCGTCTACCTCGGCCGGCTCACCCGCCCCCGCGGGGCGCTCGACCTCATCGAGCTGGGCCGGCGGCTGGCGCCCGACATCGAGGTCCACGTGATCGGCCATGCCGATCACGACTGCCTGGCCCAGGTGCGGGCGGCGCACGAAGAAGGCACCATCCGGTGGTACGGCTTCATGCCGAACAACGAGGCCCTCGCCCTGCTGCCGGACGCCCTCGCCGGGCTGAGCCTCCTCCACGAGCAGCCCAACTACGCCCACTCCCGGCCCACCAAGATCATCGAGTACATGGCCCACGGGCTCCCGGTCATCACCACGCCGAACCCCGCCTCCAGTGACCTCGTCGAACGCCACGTCTGCGGGATCGTGGTCCCGTTCGGCGACGTCGCGGCGGCCGAGACGGCGGTGCGCGACCTGCACGCCGACCGGGCGCGGCGCGACCGCATGGGCGAGGCGGGGCACGCGGCCGTCGTCGAGCACTACAGCTGGGAAGCCGACGCCGACCTGTTCGTCCGCACCCTCGAGAAGCTGGCGGAGCAGAGCAGTCGCTGACGACGGCGTGATCGTGGGACGCCCAGGCACGCCCTGACGAGGCTTTCCGTCCCGCGATCATGGTCGTCTCGCGACCGTCCGGGGTACCTTGTCGCCGTGAACCCAGGCGTCACGTCAGGCATCCCGAGTCCAGCACCTGAGGTGATCTGGAGGCCGGAGCCCGCGCGGACAGCTGCCAGCCGGATCGCCGCGTTCCGCGACTGGCTGCGCGAACGCGCCATCGTCGACGTCGCCGACTACGACGAGCTCTGGAGCTGGTCGATCACCGATCCGGCGGCGTTCTGGGGAGCGCTGGCCGCGTTCGCCGACATCAGGTTCCACGACCGCGCCGCCGAGGTCCTGCCCGAGCGAGTGATGCCGGGCGCCCAGTGGTTCCCCGGCGCGACGCTGAACTACGCCGAGCACGCCCTGCGCCCCGGCCCGGGCAAGGCCGACGACGACGTCGCCATCGTGTTCCGGCGCGAGGACGGCAGCCGCGAGCAGCTCACCCACGACGGGCTCCGGCGCGGGGTCGCGGCCGCCCGTGCCGGCCTGGCT
This sequence comes from Jiangellaceae bacterium, assembly GCA_036566745.1. Classification (GTDB taxonomy): domain Bacteria; phylum Actinomycetota; class Actinomycetes; order Jiangellales; family Jiangellaceae; genus DATCVR01. The sequence continues at coordinate 2,295 of DATCVR010000322.1, forward strand.
GCGCTCGGCGTCACCCGTGGCGACCGCGTCGTGGCGCTGATCCCCAACTCCCCCGAGGCGATCGTCGCCTTCCTCGCCACGGCCTCGCTCGGCGCGATCTGGTCGTCGTGCTCCCCCGACTTCGGGGCGCGGGCCGCCGTCGACCGGTTCGCCCAGATCGAGCCGGCCGTCTTGGTCACCGTCGACGGCTACGCCTACAACGGCCGCACCTTCGACGTCCGGGACACCGTCGACGCGCTGCGGGCGGCGATGCCTGGTCTGCGCGCCACGGTCGTCGTCCCCGGAGCCGGTGCCGGCCCCGGTGCCACGCCGCCGCCCGCGCCCTCGCCCATGCCCGGCACGATCAGCTGGCCGGAGCTGCTCGCCGACCACGCCGGCGCGGACCTCGCCTTCGAGCCGGTGCCCTTCGACCACCCGCTCTGGGTGCTGTACTCCTCGGGCACCACCGGCCTGCCCAAGGGCATCGTGCACGGCCACGGCGGCATCGTCCTCGAACACGTCAAGACGATGGCTCTGCAGTTCGACGTCGGCCCGGGCGAGCGGTTCTTCTGGTTCACCACCACCGGCTGGATGATGTGGAACTTCCTCGTCTCGGGGCTGTTGGTGGGCGCCACCGTGGTGCTCTACGACGGCAGCCCGGCCCACCCTGATCTCGGCGCCCTGTGGCGGATGGCGCGCGACGAGCGCCTCACCGTGTTCGGCACGTCGGCACCGTTCGTCCAGGCCTGCCTCAAGGCGGAGGTCGAGGTCGAGCCGATCGAGGGCCTGCGCGTCGTGGGCTCCACCGGTGCGCCGCTGTCGGTCGACGGGTTCCGCTGGCTGGGCGAGCGGCTCGGACCCGACGTGCAGATCGCCAGCTTCTCCGGCGGCACCGACCTGTGCACCGGGTTCGTCGGTCCGGCACCGGACGTGCCGGTATGGCTCGGCGAGCTGTCCCGCCCCGCTCTCGGTGCGGCGGTGACGGCGTACGACGAGGCCGGCCGGCCGGTGGTCGATCAGGTCGGCGAGCTGGTGCTGACCGAGGCGATGCCCTCGATGCCGGTGGCCTTCTGGAACGATCCCGACGGCACCCGGCTGCGCGAGGCGTACTTCGAGGACTTCCCCGGCGTGTGGCGGCACGGCGACTGGATCACGATCACCTCGCGCGGTTCCGCGGTCATCCACGGCCGCAGCGACTCCACACTCAATCGCGGCGGCGTCCGGATGGGCACCGCCGAGTTCTACCGCGTGGTCGAGGCCCATCCCGGCGTCGCCGACTCGCTGGTCATCGATACCTCGGGCGCCGACGCCACCGAGGGCGAGCTGCTGTGCTTCGTCGTCCTCGCCGACGGCGCCACGCTGGCAGACGTCGAGACGGACCTGCGGCGAGCACTGCGCACCGAGCTGTCACCGCGGCATGTCCCCGACCGCTTCGTCGTGGTCGACGACGTGCCTCGCACGCTCAGCGGGAAGAAGTGCGAGGTGCCGGTGAAGAAGATCCTGGCGGGCCTCGACCCGGCGAGCGCGGTGAGCCGGGACGCGTTGCAGAATCCGGCCGCGCTCGACCCCTTCGTCGCGCTGGCCCGCGACCGGCGCGATCGCTCCTGACCGTCGGCGCCGGGCCTCGCGTGGCCGGGCCGGGCCCCCCGCGACCGGCCCGCCCACCTGTCCACTACGGGAGCGGAACCTGACCCGGGTCGAAGTACTCCTGGATCCGGGTGACCTGGCCGTCGGCCACGCTCACGACGAGGATCGACGGCGACTCGAACGGCTGATCGTCCGGCCCCTCGCCACACATGACGTGCTGCTGCACGAAACCGCCTTCGATGGGCGTACGGCGCACGTCCTCGAACCGGAAGTTCTTCCAGTTCGTCGACACGTACGACAGCAGCTGGAGGTTCTCGTCACGCGTCTGCACGGCGTTGTCGAAGTTGTGCCAGATCTGTGCATCCTCGGTGTAAATGTCACGGACCGTGTCCATGTCGCCGGCCGCGACCGCACCGAAGAACCGGTCTGCCAAGGCTGCGTGCGTGTCGTCTACGGTGTCCAGGCGATCTGTCATTCAACAGTTCCTTTCGTTTTCGATGGACGGTACGTGCTGGGCAGGACTTACGGTTTGCGGGCGACGCCGCCGA
>DATCVR010000323.1:0-5986 GCA_036566745.1 Jiangellaceae bacterium
ATGGTTCATCGAACCCACCCCTCCTGGTGGCCCTCGAGCGGACGTCCGTCCTTGGCTACACGTCAGTAGCCAAAGCCGCCTCCGTTGTCATCCGGCGTGGACGATTCCGACGGGGCCGAGGACCCGTCGGTCCGCGCCGCCGCCCACACGAACTGGGTGCCCTGGAAATCATCCGTGAAGCCGTCACCCTGGAGCTCACCGGCGCCCTCCTCGGCGAAGGTGTACAGCGGCAGGCCGTCGTACGTCAGCTGTGACGATCCGTCGGGACGCTCCACCACCCCGAACTTGCCGTCAAGCGTGGCGTTCGCCGCGTCGACGTCAGCGTCGGACGCGACGATCGGCTCCCAGAAATCCGCGCAGGTGTCGACGCAGTGGATCTGTCCATCCTTCTCGACCTCTGCGGTGTAGAGCGTGTGCCCCTCTGCATCGGTGAGCACGTCGGTGTCGTCAACCTCGGCCACAGAGACGAGCGCTGATCCGCCGTCGGCGTCCGATCCATCCGCGCCGTCGTCGCTGCCGCAACCCGCGGCGAAGAGTGCCGTGGCAGCAGCCGCAAGTACGGCCCTAGCCAGGAAGAAAGTAGAAGGTCTCATACCAGGTATACGGGCCAACCCGCACCGCGGTTCATCGAAACCAGGAGACCGTACGTCGGACCGGCGGTGAGTGCCACGATGGGAGGGTGGTCGTGCTGTGCCTGACCGGGGACGTGATGACGGGCCGAGGTGTGGACCAGATTCTGCCTGCGGCGGGTGACCCACGTCTGTGGGAGCGATACGCCGCCAGTGCCCGGGACTACGTTGCGCTTGCCGAGTCGGCGTCAGGAACCATCCGTCAGCCGGTGGACTACTCCTGGCCGTGGGGCGATGCCTTGGAGGTCCTCGACGAACTCGCACCGGATCTGCGCATCGTCAACCTGGAGACCAGCATCACCACGAGCGACGACGCCCAGCCCGCCAAGGCGGTGCAATACCGGATGCACCCAGGCAACGTCGCCTGTCTGACCGCTGCCCGGCTCGATGCCTGCGCGCTCGCCAACAACCACGTGCTGGACTTCGGCGTCGGCGGGCTCGAGGAGACACTCGATGTACTCACCCGCGCGCGCCTTGGACCGGTGGGCGCGGGACGCGATGCGCCGCAGGCATGGCGCCCAGCGGCGCTCACCGCCGGTGACCATCGGGTCCTGGTCTGGTCGGTGGGGTCGGCCTCCAGTGGCGTACCTCAAAGCTGGGCGGCAGGACCGGAACGCCCTGGCGTGGCCTTCTTCAGCGAGGATTCCGACGCTGACGCCGGCTCGCTCTGCGAGCGCGTGCGGCGGGCGAAGCGGCCGGGAGACATTGCAGTCGTGTCGGTCCACTGGGGATCGAATTGGGGGTACGGCGTGCCGCGGGCGCAGGTCCGCTTCGCCCATCGGCTCATCGACAGCGGGGTGGACGTGGTCCATGGGCATTCCTCGCACCACCCGCGCCCGGTCGAGGTCTATCGGGACCGGCTCGTGCTCTACGGCTGCGGCGACTTGATCAACGACTACGAGGGAATCCAGAGCCAGGAACGGTTCCGCGGGGATCTGCGGCTGTTGTACGTCGGCAAGCTCGATCCGGCCGGAGGTCTCGACCAGTTGCGGATGGTACCCCTGCAGTCGCGGCAGATGCGCTTGCGGCGCGCCACGGTGGAGGACGCCAAGTGGCTGCACCGGGTTGTGCGGAAGACCAGCCGTGGCTTCGGATCACAGGTCGAGCTCGCGCCCGACGTCAGCCTGCTGCTGCGCCGGTGACACCCGACCCTGAGAGCCGGGGTTGATCGCGGCCGCGCGTCGGCGCATGCTCGGAGTAGGAGGTTGCGATGAAGCCCTCACGCATTCCCGACGGCATCCCGGTCCTGTCACCTGGCCGACATCGAACACCACGACGCGGCGCATGCTTCATGGAGCTCGCGTCGGTGCTCGCCGGTGAGCGGTGGAGCGATCATCCGTCCTGCACTCATCCCTTGCTCGCCCATCTGGCAAGGCTGGTGAACGATTACACCAGCGACGACGGACGCCAGCAGCTGGCGCCGCTCATCCCCTCGGTTGTGGGCCGGCGCGGGAGCGACCGGACGTGGCTCGCGGTCGCGGTTGCGGTAGCGGCGCAGGCCATCCCCGATGTCCCCGAAACGAAGCAGCGCCCGCTGGCAGCTGGCCTGCTTCAAGCTGAGCGCTTGTGCGCGGATGCCGAACCCGATCTGGCGGCCACCCGGCGGGAGGCCCAGCTCGCACTCGCGACGGTTCCTGGCGCGGTTGCCTGGGTCGATCGTCTTGGGATCCGAAGCCGGATCGACGCAAAGACCTTCGCCAAGCGTTGCGCGCCGACGATGGTCCGGTGCGCCGTCGATGGGGTCGTGGCGAGCGCCAGCCCCGATCATGACGGACGGCTGGGCGCTCTGCTCGAGGCCGGCATCGCGGCTTGTCCCGCGCCAGGCTCGGAGATCGCCGCACCTGCATTCACAGGTGCCCAGAGCCTGGCAATGGCGTCCCCGCGGAGTAGGCAGGGAACTACCGGCAGTGCCGGTCCGGGCACTGCCCTGTCCTAGAAAGGTGCGGGCCGTGTACGCACGTTCCAGTACGTTCCACGGGGACCCCGGCAACCTCACCATCTGGCGCAGTGCTCGCTTCCGTGGGCTCGCTGAACCGCCCTTCGGCCTCGGCAACCCGTCGTCGGGCCCAACGTGACGCCGAGGCAATCGCCCGAGTCCGAGAGATCCCGGGGACCGCGCCGTGCGTCCCAAAGGCCTGATCAACCGTCACCCAGCGCCGCTCTCGCCCTCAGCCACTCGCCGTACGGCACCGGGTCGGCGTCGTTCTCCGCCTGGCCGACGATGCTGTCGGTGAACCAGGTCCGCAGCGACACCATCTCCGGCGTGGAGCGCAGGGTGAGCAGCTGGTGGGTCTCGCTGAGCTCGTCGGCCAGGTTGTCCGCGGCCAGCAGCTCACGCAGCATCGGGGCCATCCCACGGGGAAGGGTCATCTCGATGTCGACGTGATCAAGCCCGGCTGCGGCCGCATCCAGGGCGGTGCGACGGCCCATGTGTCGCGCGAAGGCCGGTCGAGTCACCAGCCGCTCGATGAGCTCGCCGAGCGCGCGCGGCGGGTTCGGACCGTCCTCGGAGTCGATGAGCTGGAGCTCACGGACCAGATCGTCGAGGCGCTGGTCGATCTGGAGCCCCAGCTGCACCGGGCAGCGGGGAAGCCGCACGGTGACCCAGTCCGCGGGAAGGACTGCTGGCTCCGGCATCGCCTGCTCGCCGTAATCCACCATCGGAGGCCGTACGTCGTGCTCGACGCCGTCACCGGCGAGCTCGGCCCAGATGCGTCGCCCGTCGACACGCTCCTCGATCCCCCACGACTTCGCCAGCACCGACACGATCGCCAACCCGCGCCCGGTGGTGCCCTGGCTCTCGACAGGGGGCGGAGCGACGGCGGGGAGCGGGACCAGTGCTCCGTCGTCCTCGACGCTGAGCCGCACCGCCGGTTCGAGGTCACGCAGGCGGATGTGCATGTAGGGGCTGCCGCTGTGCAGGGCAGAGTTCGCCGCCATCTCGGTGATGCACAGGGCGGCATCGTCGACGAGATGCTCACGGCCCCACTCGACGAGACCGTCGGTGACGAATCTACGCGCGCCCGGCACGCTGGCGGTCTCGGCGGCGAGGCGCACCCGCAGCTCAGGACGGCCCCCGTCGGGCACGGACTTCATGGAGTCAGTCTGCCCCGCGTTCGCGTCGACCGTCACCGGTTGAACATGAGAGTGCGCTGATCAGTGGGCAGTCATGGAGTGTCGGGCGCGGTGCCGGCGGACCGCAGCGCGGTTGGCGCAGCGGACCGAGCAGTAGCGCTGGCGTCCATTGCGGGTGACGTCCACGACCACCGCGGAGCATGGGTCCCCCTCCACCTTCCCCGCTTCGCACCGGCTCAGGCGATGGATGCCCCGAGTGGTCAGGTGCAGTGCCGTACCCACGCTGATCACCGCTCGCAGCACGTCGGGAAGGGAATCGTTGGTGTCGTCGCGGTAGTGGATGTGCCACCCTTCGCGCCCGTGATCGGTCAGCCTCGGATACGCGGTCGCCTGGGCCATCAGCTCGTTGAGCAACCGCGCCCGTTCACCCGGCTCCGACGCATCGACGACGCGAAGCCACTCATCGATCACGTGCCGGGTGCGCGCGTGGTCATCTGGAGACTCGGCGAAGTCCATCGTCATCCCGAACTCCCGGGTCCGAGCCTCGATGCCGACCCGGTCCTCTGGCCAGTCGTCGGCGAGCGAGGCGGCCAGGAGCACGGCGTACTCGCCGTAAGGGTTGAGATGCATAAGACCATTACAGCAGAGTGGCGACCATGACCGACAGCGCAACAGAGGAGTCCCGGCGCGCGGACGCCACCCACGACCACGGCTGGCTCACCGAGTCCAGCCATCAGACCTCGGAGGGCCGAGTCGTCTACGTGCGCTGCGCACTCTGCGGCGTACGTCGCGTCGACCTCCAGCCTCATCCGCTCCTACCGCCGCGGGCGCTGAGCCGCGAGCAGGGGCGGTAGGCGGGGCGTCAGTCAGAACGGCGGAGGGCCGAGGATCTCGATCGCACCCGTAGCAGCAGCTGCCGCGCGGACCCGCCCGAAGTCCGGCATCGGCTGGTCGCCAGGGCCGGCCGGCTCGCTCGCGTGCCGGTAGAACGCTTCCCCTCGGCCCGGCGTCTGGAGGCAGAGCATCCGTGCCGTCGGCGTCACCACCATGAACGCGTGAGGCACGCCGCGCGGGATGATCGCGATACCGCCCGCCGCGAGCCGCTGCTCCTCGCCGGCGATGTACAGCCGAACCTCGCCCTCGAGCATGTAGAACGTCTCGTCCGCCTCGGGATGTTGGTGCAGCGGAGTCGTCTTGCCCTCATCCAGCGCGTCCTCGAAGAGCAGGTACGCGCCGCCGGTCTCCTCCTCGGTGGCCAGCCAGGTGTGTACCCCGCCGCCGCAGAACCAGCGACGCTCACCCTGCCCGTCCGCTCGCACGGTTGTCTCTCGCGTCTCCATGGCGACCTGCCTTCATTATGGGACTTGAGTCCCATAATGACACTAAGGTACCGTGATGCCCATGTCAATGCCGTACGTGCGTACCGGCCGAACCAGACAGAAGCAGCGGACCCGCGATGCCTTGGTGGCTGCCGCGCGGGACCTCGTCGCCCAAGGTGGTGCCGCACCGACGGTCGAGGCTGCCGCGGAGGCCGCGTCCGTCTCACGCACGACCGCCTATCGCTACTTCCCCACCCAGAAGGCCCTGTTGGTCGCAGCGCACCCTGAAACCACCGCCACCACCCTGGTCCCACACAACGCCGGTGATGATCCGGAGGCGCGTCTCCTGGGTGCCGTCGCGGCCTTCATCGAGATCGTCGTCGACACCGAGCACCAGCAGCGGACGATGCTGCGGCTCTCGCTCGATCCGGAGACCTCGAGCGAATCCCTGCCTCTACGTCAGGGCCGGGCCATCGCCTGGTTCGAGGAGGCCCTGGAGCCGTTGCGCCCACGACTCACCGACACCGGGATCCATCTCCTGGCGTTGGCCGTCCGCAGTGCTGTCGGCATCGAGTCACTCGTCTGGCTCACCGACGTCGCCGGGCTCACCCGGAAGGAAGCCGCCGATCGGATGCTCTGGTCAGCGCGGGCGCTACTTCTCCAAGCGCTCGCGGACGCCGACCGGATCGCCGCCCTCGACGACAGCGATCAGTGACGCAGCAGGTTGAGGTGAGCCAGTCGGGTGGTTCGTGCTCGTCGGCAAGCCACGCGGATCAGGCAGGCTGGGCGTCGCGGAGGCGCTGCGAGATGACGGTGGTGACACCGTCGCCGCGCATGGTGACGCCGTAGAGGGCGTCGCCGACCTCCATGGTGCGCTTCTGGTGGGTGATGACGAGCAGCTGCGAGGACTCGCGCAGCTCCTCGTAGATCTCCAGGAGCCGGCCGAGGTTGGTGTCGTCGAGC
>DATCVR010000324.1:0-3713 GCA_036566745.1 Jiangellaceae bacterium
TCTCTTCGAGGTCGTTGGCGACGAGTGTCATCAGGCACCTCTCCTTGTCGACAGGCCGAGCAGCTTCACCGAGAAGACCCGCAGGCACGACCGGCACTCCCAGCCGCCGTGCTGCTCCACCGGATGGAGGTCTTCCTCGGCACAGAAGGGGCAGTGCAGGATCGCCGCGCGGGTTTCGCTCATGTCCGCCGCCTCACTGGAGGTCCGCCTCGTCGGCGCGGGCCACCCATTGGGCGAACCGCTCGTCGGCCGCGCGCTGCGCCAGGAACCGTCGCACCAGTCGTTCGACGTAGTCGGGCAGCTCCGCCGCCGTGACCTTGTGGCCACGCAGCTTCCGGCCGAACCCGGCGTCGAGTCCGAGCCCACCGCCGAGGTGGACCTGGAACCCCTCCTCGCCCTGCACGATCTGGCCCTTGAGCCCGATGTCGGCGACCTGGATCCGCGCGCAGGAGTTGGGGCAGCCGTTGACGTGGAGCGAGATCGGGACGTCGAGGGCGTCGGTGACGTCGGCCAGCCGGTCCTCGAGGGCCGCGACGGTGTCGGAGGCCAGGCCCTTGGTCTCGACGATGGCCAGCTTGCAGTATTCGAGGCCGGTGCAGGCCATGGTGTGGCGGCGGAACACGCTCGGGCGGGCCTGGAGACCGATCGCGTCGAGCCCGGCGACTAGCGACTCGACCTGCGCCGGCTCGACGTCGAGGACGACCAGCTTCTGGTGCGGTGTGGTGCGCAGCCGGGTGGAGCCGTGTGCCTCGACGAGGTCGGCGAGCTTGCCGAGCTGGGTACCCGACACCCGTCCGACCAGCGGCGCCACCCCGACGTAGTGACGGCCGTCCTTCTGCGGGTGGACGCCGATGTGGTCGTAGGGCTCGACGTGCTGGGGCACCGGGGGACCGTCGAGCAGGGCCCGTCCGAGGTACTCGGTCTCGAGGACCTCACGGAACTTCTGCGGGCCCCAATCGTCGACGAGGAACTTCAGTCGGGCCCGGCTGCGCAGCCGGCGGTAGCCGTAGTCCCGAAAGATGCCGACCACTCCGGCCCAGACGTCGGGTACGTCCTCGAGCGGCACCCAGGCGCCGAGCCGCACGGCGAGCTTGGGGTTCGTCGACAGCCCGCCGCCGACCCACAGGTCGAGGCCGGGTCCGTGCTCGGGGTGGACGACGCCCACGAAGGCGATGTCGTTGGACTCGTGGACGATGTCGGGCAGGCCGCTGATGGCCGACTTGAACTTGCGCGGCAGGTTGGAGAACTCCGGCGAGCCGATGTGGCGGCGCTGGATCTCATCGATGGCCCAGGTGGGATCGATGACCTCCTCGGCCGCGATGCCCGCCACCGGTGAGCCGAGGATGACCCGAGGGGTGTCGCCGCACGCCTCGGTGGTGGACAGGCCGACATCCTCGAGGCGGCGCCAGATCTCCGGGACGTCCTCGACCCGGATCCAGTGCAGCTGGACGTTCTGCCGGTCGGTGACGTCGGCGGTGTCGCGGGCGAAGGTGGTGGAGATGTCCGCGATGGTGCGCAGCTGCTCGGTGGTCAGGGCGCCGCCGTCGATACGCACCCGCAGCATGAAGTACTCGTCGTCGAGCTCGTGCGGCTCGAGGACCGCCGTGCGCCCGCCCGGGATGCCGGGACGGCGCTGGGTGTAGAGCCCCCACCAGCGGAAACGTCCGCGCAGGTCTTGAGGGTCGATGCTGGCGAAGCCGCGCTTGCTGTAGATGTTCTCGATGCGGGCCCGCACGTTGAGGCCGTCGTCGTCCTTCTTGAAGCGCTCGTTGGGATTGAGCGGCTCGAGATGCCCGAGCGCCCACTGTCCCTGGCCCTTGGGGCGTTTGGGGGTGGGGGCCTTCGTGGGTGGCATGGGTGCGGTCCTCACGAGGAGCGGGGGACACACGTACGGCTGGCCCGAGTTTCAGATCTCGCGCGATCCGAGGCCGGCGCGTTCGCGCGCCCGGCGGGAAGGGCGGGCGGCGTCAGCGCTGACACATCATGCTGTGCAGGCGCCCGTAGTCGACGTGGCGGCGGAGCACCAGCATCACCGTGGGGAGAGGCGCCGAAGCGGACAGCATGCGCGCAATGTTCGCATGGCTGCACGACGGACCACGACCGATGGTCCACCATCCGGACGATCGCGTCTCAGAGTAAGAAAAGCCTAGCGAGTCGATGGGAAATCGTCCAGACCCTGTCGGCACGAGGGATCTCCAAGATCAACGGGAGTGTCGGCCGGATCCGGGCGGGTGCGGCCTCTAGGCTGCCGCTCGTGCGCAGACTCCTCACGGCCCTGGCCCTCCCGCTGATCGTGGTAGCCCCGGTTCTCGCGGGCTGTTCGGAACAGATCGACCAGACGATCAACAACCTGGCCTCCAAGGCTCTCGACGCCGGCATCCGCGACGAGCTGGACCGCGTGGGCATCACGCTGGCCGACGACCCCGAGTGCACCACCGACTTCAATCGGGACGGCACCACGCTCACCGGCAACGCCGACTGCACGGCCGAGACCACCGGCGGCGAGGCTGTCGACGCGACCTTCGACGGCACCCTCGAGCCGTCGGGTTGCTCGGGCTCGCTCGTGGTCAGCGTCGCAGGCGAGCAGGTCGTCGACGTCGCCGAGATCCCGGACTGCTCCGTCAACCTCTGACGGCGCTCGCCGTGACGGCGCCAGGCTGACGGCCGCGCACCCTCATTCGGAGGCGTGGCCGGTGGCCGGCTCCACGGGCGGGTCGGCCGGCTGGTGCTGGCAGTCGCACCACGACCGGCCCTTCGTCAGCGCCGGGCACTGGTCGTGCCGGCCGGCGGCGCACTCGGCGCAGATCATCGGCGCGGTCCGGCGGGCGTCGTGCGGGCGAGGATCGCGGCGGTGTCGACCGTGCCGGGGAGCGTGCCGAAGACCCCGTCCGACCCGCCGAGCCGGCCGGCGCAGAAGGCATCGGCGACCGGCGCTGGAGCGAAACGGACCAGCAGCGAGGCCTGGACCAGCACGGTCATCCGTGCCGCCAGGGTGCGCGCGTGCCGGGCCATCGTGGACGGGTCGGCGCCGACATCGCGGAGCAGGGCGTCGGTGTCCACCAGGGCATCGTCGAGGCGGCGGTCCTGACCCTTCGCCGCCTCGACCTCCACCCGCCAGGCCGACACGGCGTCGGGTTCGCGCTGCAACACTCGCACGAGGTCGAGCGCCTGGATGTTGCCCGCGCCCTCCCAGATGGAGTTCAGCGGCGCCTCGCGGTACAGCCTGGGCAGCCCGCTCTCCTCGACGTAGCCGTTGCCGCCGAGGCATTCCAGAGCCTCCGCGACCACGCCCGGCGCGCGCTTGCACACCCAGAACTTCGCCAGCGGCAGCATGATCCGCCGGAACGCACGCTGTTGCGCACCATCGGCGTCCGTCGCGGCCGCCAGCCGGAGCGCGAGAGCGGTCGCCGCCTCGGACTCGACGGCGAGGTCGGCGAGCACGTTCTGCATCAACGGCGCCTGGGCCAGCACGGAGCCGAAGGCGGATCGGTGCGCGGCGTGCCAGGACACCTCGGCCACGGCGCGTCGCATCAGTGCGGCCGAGCCCAGCACGCAGTCGAGACGGGTGGCCGCGACCATCTCGATGATCGTCGCGACTCCGCGTCCCTCGTCGCCGAGGCGCCGGCCCAGCGCGGCCTCGAGCTCGATCTCGGCCGAGGCGTTGGCCCGGTTGCCGAGCTTGTCCTTGAGCCGTTGCAGGCGGATCGCGTTGC
>DATCVR010000325.1:0-21799 GCA_036566745.1 Jiangellaceae bacterium
GCGCCGGCCGGCCGGGCGCTGGGTGCGGGCCAGCGCCGGCAGCAGCGGGCCCGCGGTGCCGTGGGCGACCAGCACGAGCGGACCGCGGGGCGCCGCGAGATGAAGCGCCTGCGCGGTGATCGCCACCCAGCTCACGCCGTACGGCGGCCGGTCGGCGGTGGCCGGCGCGACGACGGGGTGACCCTCCGCCGCGAGGCCCGTGGCGACGTCGTGCCACCACGACGGCGCGTCCAGCGGACCGCCGAGCAGGACCAGTGCGCCGGGAATCACCGGACCAGCCTGCCGTACGCTCGTCAACCGTGACTGCGCGGGACGAACTGCAACGGGAGATCTCCGAGAAGGCCATCGTGCGCGAGCGGGTGGTGCTCTCCTCGGGCAAGGAAGCCGACTACTACGTCGATCTGCGCCGCATCACCCTCGACGGGGTCGCGGCGCCGCTGGTCGGCGAGATCATGCTCGACCTGGTCGACGGGCTTGACTTCGACGCCGTGGGCGGGCTGACGCTGGGCGCCGATCCCGTGGCGACCTCGATGATGCACGCCGCACACACCCGTGGGCGCACCCTCGACGCCTTCGTCGTCCGCAAGGCGGAGAAGCAGCACGGCCTCCAGCGCCGGATCGAGGGTCCGGACGTCGCCGGGCGGCGCGTCGTCGCCGTCGAGGACACCTCGACCACGGGCGGCAGCGTGCTGACGGCGGTCGAGGCACTGCGCGAGGCCGGAGCCGAGGTGGTGGCGGTGGCCGTCATCGTCGACCGCGACACCGGAGCGCGCGAGAAGGTCGAGGCAGCCGGCCTGGAGTACCGCGCCGCGTACGGCAAGGCCGAGTTCGGCCTCTGACCACGCCGATCGCGCGCGCCGCCGCGGATCGATACCGCACGAACACGGTACGGCGGCGGCCCAGCATCCCTACGATCACCGTATGGGGGAGTGGTTGGTGGTCGGCGCGATCGTGATCGGTGCCCTGGTGGTGATCGTGATGGTCGCCACCGTGCAGCTGACCCGTCTGCGCGCGAAGCTCGAGGAGGCGTGGGACCAGCTGGCCCTCGCGATGCGCGGGCGGCACAAGCTGGCCAGCGAGCTCGCGGAGAGCGTGGGCTCACGCGGGCTGCGCACCGACCTCCCGGACATGGTGGCCGAGGCACGGACGGTGGCCGATCTGCCCGGCGCGTCGTCGCCCTACGAGCAGGACGTGGCCGAGCGTGGCCTCGACCGCGCGCTGGAGGATCTCGACGACCTCATCGACGACAGCCCGTCGATGGTGCACGACCCGCAGATCGTGGCGCTGCGCGGGATGATCGACGAGTCGCAGCATCGGATCGCGGCCCAGCGGCGCGACTACGACGTGGCGGCGCGCACCCTCGCCAACACGGCCGCGCGATGGCCCGGACGGTGGGTGGCTGGATCGATGGGCATCGTGCCGGCACCCCGACCGGGTCCCAGCGTGGCGAGGCCGAGCCACTGAGGCGTCAGTAGCGCTCGACCAGGTGCTCGCGCCCGGGTGGGGGTGAGTACGGCTCCGGCCAGTAGTCGGTGATGTCGGTGATCAGGCCGACCTCGTCGAGGAGGAAGAACGCCAGGCCGGCCTGGGTGCCGCCGTCGAGGTGGAAGTCGATTCACGAGGCTGCCTCGCCTGGCTGAGCGACCAGGCGGACGATCTCGAGATGCCAGTCGCCGGGATACTCAGCGTTGAAGCGCACGAAGGCGTCGCGGCCGCGGACCAGCTCGCGGGTCTGCGGAGCGCGGTAGACGACATCGGCGGCGAGGGTGTGGCCGAAGGCCGGCCAGTCGCGCGCCTCGGCGGCGTCCCAGTACCGCTGAACGGGATGGGGTGTCTCGGCCATGCTCGGCACTGTAGGGCGGCACACCGACAGGGTCCGTCCCGCGACCGACTACGGTGACCCGACGTGAGCACTGGTGCAGGCGGGAGCGACGTCCCGGGCGGCGCGGTCCCGAGGATCCCGGTCGAGGACGAGGCGTTGCCCGGTGTAGGCCCGTGGACGGGCGACTGGCCCGGCGATCCCCACTACGACCCCCACCTGCTCGAGTTCGGCGATCGCCGCAACGTGGTCGATCGCTACCGCTACTGGCGTCTCGAGGCGATCGTCGCCGACCTCGACACCCGGCGGCACCCCTTCCACGTCGCCATCGAGAACTGGCAGCACGATTTCAACATCGGCTCGGTGGTGCGCACGGCGAACGCGTTCCTGGCCTCCGAGGTACACATCGTGGGCAATCGCAAGTGGAACCGCCGCGGCGCCATGGTCACCGACCGCTATCAGCACGTCCGCCACCACCCCGATCTCGACCACCTCGCTGCGTGGGCCCGTGCCGAGGGGGTCGCCGTGCTCGGGATCGACAACCTGCCCGGATCGGTCCCGCTGGAGACCTACGACCTGCCGCGCTCGTGCGTGCTGCTCTTCGGCCAGGAGGGCCCGGGGCTCACCGATGACGCGCGAGTCCACGTGGACGCCGTTCTGTCGATCGCGCAGTTCGGCTCGACCCGCTCGATCAATGCCGGAGCCGCCGCGGCGATCGCGATGCACGCCTGGATCCGCCAGCACGCCGAGCCGCCTGTCTGATCGCTCAGGTGCCTGACGTCACAGCGAGTCGATCGCGTCGCCGGTGTTGCGGATGAGAGCCACGAGCTTCGCGACTCCGCCCGAGACGTCTCGGCTCTGGCGTGCGGTCGACGTGAAGGCGTTCACCGCAGCCTCGCGAGTCGTGGTGATCGCTCGAGCCTCGCGGCCGCGGCCGCCATCAGGTCCGATGTGAAGCGCCGTGGCAAGGAGTCTGTGCGCATGGTCGATGACGCGGCTGCTCTCCTCGCATTTCGTCTCGAGGTGCCCGGCCGCGGTCGCCATCACGCTGTTGTACAAGCTGATCGTTGACAGATCTTTGGCACCCCGCACTGCCCTGGCTGCTTTGACGACGTCGTTACAGGACGAGATCGGCTGCAGCAGAGCTGCAGCGCAGCTCTCCATGAGCTTCGTGATGGCCGCAGAGCCCATCGGGTCTGCCACCGCTCGCGGATCGTGGTCGACGACCGGGGGATCACGCTCGAAGCGTCCAAGTCCGCCGCGGAGACGGCCTTAGATCGAGTCGCGACGGAACTGGGGGCGGCCTAGCTCGGTCCGGTCGCGTCGATCCGCATCGAGGTGGCCGAGGCGATGGTCTGCCGTGGCCTGTCGATCACGACAGTTCGTTGATCCGGTCGATGATCAGCTCGTGCAGGAGGTCGTTCTGGCGAGGTTCGAATCCGATCTCGGCTACGCGATCCGCCCAGGGACGGGCGCGCGAGCACAGCCGGTCGAGGAGGCGCACAACGGCACGTTCGGCGATCCCGAGTCGGGTACTCGCGGCCACCAGGTGCGCGCGGTTGAGCTTGTTCGCCCGTCCATGGAAGTCGAGCGCCATGGGATCGCGCCACCGCATGTACGGCTGAGTCGTGACCAAGTCGTATGCGGGCGTCGTCTCCCAACGACCCTCGGGACTCGCCCTGATGGAGATGTTCTTGCCGTGGAGGTCGCCGTTGCCGATCAGGTACGAGAAAGCCACGAGGTGAATCATTCGGAGCACCTCGACCTGACGGGAGCCGTGTCCCAGTTCGCAGCACAGCGCGAGTCGTTCGATCGCCTCTTCGGTCTTGATCCGATATTTGCGAGCCGGATACACGCCGAGCACCTGGCACGCATCTTCTTGGGCCAGTCTGCTGATGGCTCCGTCCGGCCCGACGAGTCGGTCGAAGCGCATGACGAGCAGTCCCGCTCTCCCGGCGCGGTCATGGATCAATAGATGGTCCGGCACCCTCAGCTCGCAGTCGCGTGCCATCTGGAGAAAGAACTGCTCATTCTCCACCAGGCGAGGGAACCCGCTGGGCGGATTGAGCTTGAGTATGGCCGGTCCGTGAGTGGTCGTGACTGGTGAAGACAGCATTGCGGCGGACACCTTCGGTTGGACACCGGGAAGGGCGACGGCGTCGAACGTCAGTAGTTCGGGGCCGGCGACGCGGTCGAAAAGGTCCTGGAGGTCGATCTGCTCGGTGCTGGTGGGGTCGAAGGCGGGCTCCGGCTCGGTGGGTGCGACTCCTGCAGGCGCGATGCGCACGTCGCCGATCGTGTCGTTACCGACGGCGAGAAGCAGCGTGAAGTGATCGTCTTCGGACGTCCGGGTTCCCGCCACCACCGCCCGCAACCGCACCCCTTCCGGGAGCAATCCGGCGAAGAACGGAGGAACACTCCCGCCCGATGCTCGGACTTCGGGCACGTCCTTGGGCAGAGTCCACGCCACCGGTGGGGTCGACGGATCGTCGCGGTAGCCGGGGTCGTACCTGAAGATGACGTCATCGTCGTGCCGGAGCAGTTGTCCAGCATGGAGACCGGCCTTGTAGACGTCGGCGGCGTCGATCGCCCGGAGATCGGCGGCTGTCATTCGCGGGTCTCGTGTCGTGCCCGCGCTTCGGCGGCGGTCATCGGGGTTAGCCGGTATCCCAGCACGTCGGCGATGGCGATGACGGCATTCAGGCCCACGGTCGACGTCCCCGATTCGATCTTCTGCACCGTGGATCGAGACACTCCGGCCAGGTCTGCGAGCTCGTCCTGCGTGATGCCGACGGTCAGGCGCCGGTCCCGGAGGGCGTAGAGCAGGTCATCCTCCGGCGAGGAGGACGAGACCTGCCCGGGTCGGCTGCGACGCGGCTTCGCCATCATGTCCTCTCTGCGCATGGCTCGGCATGCTTAAGCACGTGGTCATGCCGAATCTAGCACTGTTCGGCGAGCTTGTGCGTTGTATCACCAGCTTAGGGCGGACCGAGGGACGTCCACTCGTCGAGATCGCACCTTCGGCAGGTCATCAAACGCCGAAGCGGAAGCGCACCGCGACGGACCCGCCGGTCAAGCCATCCGGCAATGGCATGTGTGAGGGTGGCGGGATGAGCGAACGGGTGATCGTGATCGGAGCCGACGCCGCCGGCATGAGCGCCGCCTCGCAGGCTTTGCGCACGGCCGAGCGGACGGGTCGCAGCCTCGACGTCGTGGCGGTCGACCGAGGCCACTGGACCTCCTACTCCGCGTGCGGCATCCCGTACTGGATCGCCGGCGACACCGACGGCCCCGACGCGCTCGTGGCCCGCACCCCGGAGGAGCATCGTGCCAACGGCATCGACGTGCGGACGTTCACCGAGGCCGAGTCGATCGACCTCGACCGGCGTGCCGTCCGCGTCGTCGACCGCGCGTCGGGCCGGGTCGAGTCGCTGGGCTTCGACCACCTCGTGCTGGCCACCGGGGCCGTGCCGGTGCGGCCCGACGTCCCGGGCGCCGACGCCGGGGGTGTGCTGGGGGTCCAGACCCTCGACGACGGCGCCGACGTGCTGCGCTGGTTGGAGAAGCGTTCGCCCAGGCGGGCGGTCGTGGTCGGCGGCGGGTACATCGGCGTCGAGATGGCCGAGGCGATGGTGCGCCGCGGCCTGTCGGTCACGGTCGTCGACCGTTCCGCCGAACCCATGAGCACCCTCGACCCCGACCTCGGCCGGAAGGTCCACCACGCCATGGAGGCCATGGGCATCGACGTGGCCACGGACACCGAGGTCCGGGGCTTCGAGGTCGGCTCCGACGGCGCGGTGCGTGCGGTCGTGACGTCGGCCGGCGACGTCCCGGCGGACGTCGTGGTGCTCGGCACCGGAGTGCGGGCCGCGACCGACCTGGCGGCGGCGGCCGGCCTCCCACTGGGTGAACGCGCGGCGCTGCGCGTCGACGACCGCCTCCGGGTGCTCGGACACGACGGCGTGTGGGCAGCCGGCGACTGCGTCGAGTCGTACCACCGGGTGTTGCGCAGGCCCGTCCACGTCCCACTAGGCACCCACGCGAACAAGCAGGGACGGGTGCTGGGCACCAATCTCGGCGGCGGCGAGGCCCGCTTCCCCGGCGTCGTCGGCACGGCGATCACCAAGGTCTGCGATCTCGAGATCGCCCGCACCGGCCTACGCGAGATCGACGCGGAGCGCGCGGGCATCGACTACGTGGCCACCACCACCGACTCGACCACTCGCGCCGGCTATTTTCCCGGCGCCGAGGAGATCACGGTCAAGGTCCTCGCCGAGCGGCACACCGGCCGGCTGGTCGGAGCCCAGGTGGTGGGCCGCGACGGCTCGGCGAAACGGATCGACGTCCTGGCCATGGCGGTGTGGAACGAGCTGACCGTGGACGAGCTCGCGATGGTCGACCTGTCCTACGCACCGCCGTTCGCGCCGGTGTGGGATCCGGTGCTGATCGCCGCGCGCCGGGCGGCCGACGCGCTCACCTGACCACGCCCGCACCCGCGCCCGCACCCGAGCCGCACCCGCGAGCCGTCATGCCGCCGCGCAGCCGCCCGGTGCCACCACGCTCGCGGTGGCTCCGGTGACGCGCACGCTCACCGTGGCGGCGTTGTCGTCGTCGTCCACCTCACGGAGCAGCCCGAGCGGATCGGCCGAGAGGGTCAGGCAGTAGCGGCCGTCGGCCAGGTCGGGCGGCAGCGGCAGGGCCTGCCCGTCGAGGTCGGAGCGGTACACGTCGCCCCACCCCGGCGAGATGCCCTGGATCGAATCGCGCTCGCACTCGCCGTACGTCTCGGGCGCGATCGGATCGACGCTGAGCGGACGGCTGTCCCGCAGGCAGAAGCTCACCTTGTCGGCGGCCACGATCGGGGCGGTCGAGCCGGGGGCGGTGAGGACGTAGCGGGCCGAGGCGTCGAAGTGCCAGTGGCCGTGGGTGGGGTGGTCGATCATGCAGCCGGCCGGGGTCACGGACTGCTCGACGTCGGTCGCGGGGTCGTGCACGCCGTCGGCGTCGGCGTCGACATAGACCACCTGGCTGGCGAAGTGCTGCTCGGGCGGGCACGCGGTCGCCCCGGCCGGCACGACGACGAGTGGGCCGGGGCCGGAGTTGACCAGCACGCCGGCGAATCGCAGCAGCCGGGTGCCGTCGGCCGCGACCTCGATATGGACGTCCTCGGCCGGGAGGCTGGACAGGTCGGGCAGGAGCAGCGGCGGCCCCGCCGGGGTCGGGGTCGGGGTCGGGGTGGAACCCGGGCCCGGGGTACTCGGCGACGGCGTGTCCGCGGACGGCGTGCCCGCATCGGTCGAGCCGCCGGGCGACGCCCCCTCGCGAGCGTCGGACGCCGAACACGCCGTGGCGAGGAGGACGATCACCGCGACCGGCCATCCGGACCGGGCGCGGACCGAGCTGGCTGCTGATCGTGTCGATGTCATGGACCCCCCGATCCATTGCGACGAGCGATCGTCGACCCTGAACCGTCAACTTAACCCGGCGCGCCGCTCGGAACCAGGTCGGCGAGCGAGGTGACGACGCGGTGCGCCCCGGCGCCGAGCAGGCTCTTCTCGTCCGTCGTGGTGGTCACGGCCACGACTCGCCCGATGCCGGCCCTGGCCGCCGACTCGACGCCGGGCACGGTGTCCTCGATCGCCATCGCCTCGGCCGGCGGGACGTGGAGGGCCGCGGCACCGGCCAGGTAGGGGCCCGGGTCTGGCTTGCCGTCGACGACGTCCTCCCAGGTCACGAGCGTGGAGAAGCACTCGCGCAGGCCGAGCAGCTCACCCACCGCGTACTCGGCCCAGGCCCGGTTCGCCGACGTGACCAGCGCGATGGGCACGCCGCGGGCATGGGTGGTGCGGACGAACTCGGCGGCCCCGAGGGTGGGCTCGGGCGGTGCGGCCTGCGGGTCGAGATAGGAGAGCACCTCGGCGACCAGCGCGTCGGGATCCTCGCCGGCCCACGGCCCGGGCATCGTGGCGAAGACGTCGCTGCCCCGGCGTCCGCGGAAGTGTCGTCGCGTCTCGGTGTCGACGTCCCAGCCGCGGGCGGCGAAGAACTGCTGGTAGGCGGCCTGGTGCCCGGGCTCGCTGTCGATCAGCGTGCCGTCGAGGTCGAGGAGGACGGCACGCCAGCGGCCACCGATCAGTGCACCCATGCGAACAGCACGTCTCCCACGGCGATCGGACCCGGGGCCCGGACGCCGCTCAGCGCCTCCGGAGTGGCGTCCAGGGCGACGACCGGGACGACCGGCGAACGACCGCCCGCCTCGACCTCCGCCGGGTTCCACGTGACGACCGGATCGCCGGCAGCCACCTCGTCACCCTCGGCGACGTGCAGCTCGAAGCCCTCACCGGCCAGCTGCACCGTGTCGATGCCGAGGTGGGTGAGCACTCCGGCACCGCCGGGGGTCTTCACCACGAACGCGTGGGGATGCAGCTTGACGACCTCGCCCGACACCGGCGCCACGGCCTGGACGGGGCCGTTGCGCGGCGGGTCGACGGCGGTGCCGGGTCCGACCAGGGCAGCCGAGAACACCGGGTCGGGGACCTCGGTCAGCGCGATCACCCGCCCGGGCACCGGTGTCACGACCTGGTCGGTCGTGCCATCGCTCACATCAAGTCCTCGATGTCGGTGGCCAGGGTGTCGGCCTCGGGGCCGACGACGACCTGCACGACCGAGCCGGAGGAGATGACGCCGAAGGCACCGGCCGCCTTGAGCGCCCGCTCGTCGACCAGCGCCGGGTTGTCGACCTCGGTGCGCAGCCGGGTGGCGCACGGCTCGATCTCGACGATGTTGTCGACGCCTCCCAGGGCGGCGAGAATCTGTTCGGCCTTGCTCATTCCTGTCCTCCGGTGGTGGGTTCCGCAGTGGTGTCGATCGGGTCGGTCTGGGTGACCTTGGACAGCCCGCGCGGGGCGTCCGGGTCGAGGCCGAGGCGGTGGGCCAGGGCCTCCACGGTGAGCTGGGCGGGCACGACGAGCGCCAGCGGCGCCACCGTCTCGGGAAGGTCGGGTCCGGCGACGGCGACGTCGACGGCTGCGGCGAAACCGGCGTCGCCGCCGATGCCCACCGTGGCCGCAGCGCCGCGTTCGCGCAGGTCGTGGGCGAGTTCGGTCATGCCGGACACCATCGGCCCGTCGCCGGCGGAGACCAGCAGCGCGACGTGGTCGGCGTCGACCACCGCGATCGGGCCGTGCCGGAGGTCGGCGTAGGAGAGCCCGCGCACCGGACGCAGGCAGGTCTCCTCGAGCTTGAGGGCGGCCTCGAGAGCCGTGCCGAAGACGATGCCCCGGCCGCTGACCAGTGTCTCCATCGTGGAGGCGAGGCGTTCGGCGGCGGCGTCGACACCGACCCGCTCGGCGATCAGCCGCTCGACCTCGGCGGGCACCCGGTCGAGGTCGGGGTCGAGGGCGTGCGAGTCGGGGGCCAGCGCGCCGGCGAGCACGGCCATCGCGACGAGCTGCGTGGTGTACGACTTCGTGGCCGGTACGGCGAGCTCCTTGCCCGCCTGGGTGACCAGCGCCATGTCGGCCGCCGCCGCGAGCGCGCTGTGGGCGTCGTTGGTGACCGCGACGGTGCGGGCACCGCGATCCGCGGCCCACTCCTGGGTCTCGACGATCTCCTGGGTCTCGCCCGACTGCGACACGGACACGACCAGCGCCTCGGAGAGGTCGAGGTCGGCGTGGTAATGCGTGGCGACGCTCGGCGCGGCCAGTCCGCCCGGCCGTCCGGCGTGGACCTCGAGCAGGTAGCGGCCGTAGATCGCGGCGTTGTCGGAAGACCCGCGGGCGACGAACAGCACCACGCGGCGGTCGTCGGCCAGCTGGCGCAGGGCACCTCGTAGGGGGCGAAGCGTGTCGAGCGTGCGGGCGAGCGCCTCGGGCTGCTCGGCGATCTCGCGGGCCATCGTCGTCTCGGTCACGCAGTACTCCTGTTCGGTGGAACGGATCCAGCTTGCTCGGTCGGTGCGGCGCTGCGCCACCGATGCGGCGCCCGGGGTCGCCGGGTCCAGTATCAGGGCAGATCGGACTCGCCTGGTGCGGGCGGTCGGGTGCGGGCAGTGCGCGGCATGACCGCCGGATGCGGCCGAGCGACCGGCACCCACAGCGTGTAGCGGTCGGAGCGGTAGGCCGAACGCGCGTACTCGATGGGCTCGTTGCCGGTGAAGGCGCGGCGGGAGATCCGCAGGACGGGCTTCCCGCGGCGGATCGTCAGCAGCTCGGCTTCCTCGTGGTCGGCCTCGCCGGCGTCGATGGTGTCCTCGCCCCAGTCCGGGATCAGCCCGCGCGCCGCGAGTTCGACGTAGACGCTGGTCGGAGGCTCGTCGTCGATGAATCCGGGCAGCCGGCCGGCTGGCAGCCAGGTGTGCTCGACGGCCATCGGCTCGTCGTCGGCGAAGCGCAGCCGATGGAGGTGGACGACGGCGGCTCCGGGCTTGAGCTCGAGGGCCGCGGCGATGTCGGGCTCGGCGCCGATCTCCTCGGCGGCGAGGACCTTGACCGAGGCCGTCATGCCCCGGCGGGTCATCTCCTCGGTGAACGAGGCGAGCCGGACCTGGAGGTCGACCTTGGGCGGCGCGACGTAGGTGCCGCTGCCCTGCACCCGCTCGAGCACGCCCTCGACGACGAGCGCGTCGACCGCCTGGCGGACCGTCATGCGGGACACCCCGAAGCGCTCGCACAGCGCGCGCTCGGAGGGCACCGGATCGCCCGGACCCAGCTCGCTGGTGACGAGCGCCCTGAGGTAGTCACGTACCTGGAGGTACTTCAGGGTCGTTCGGCGCAAGGAGAGCACGGCACTCGCATGGGCTCAGGGCTCGCCGCCGAAACGACGTGCCGGACGAAACGGGCACACACCACTTGACAACCACGGTGCGCGGCAACATCGTATGGCCCACCTGGTCGAGACATCTAGACCAGTCCCTACCACCGGGCGAACCTCGGCCCGACTCACGCGCAGCACCAGCCCTGTCGAGGAGCCGACCAGCACCCGCGGGCACACACCGGGGGAGAGAGGATGCGACCGTGAGCGTCGTAGACGGCCCGGTGCCCAAGCACCGGCAGCTGCGTGACATCCTCCTGGCGCTGGTCGAGGGCGAGCTCGTCCCCGACGCCGCGGTGCCGTCCGAGCGCGAGCTCGTCGCGCGGTTCGGGGTCAGCCGGGCGACCGTGCGCGAGGCCGTGGGCCGGCTGGTCGCCGAGGGCCGGCTGTACCGAGTGCGCGGGAAGGGCACGTTCGTCGCCGCGCCGCGCATCGAGTCGCAGATGCATCTCGCGTCGTTCACCGAGGACATGCGCCGCCGCGGGCACAAGCCCTCGACGGTGGTGCTGGGCGCCGACGAGACCGCCGCTCCGCCGCCGGCGCGGGCCGCGCTCGGGCTCGACGTGACCGACCGCGCGTTCCGGATCGAGCGGCTGCGTTCGGCCGACGGTTCGCCGATGGCGCACGAGGTGTCCTGGCTTCCGGCCGCACCGCTTCCCGGGCTGCTCGAACGCGATCTCACCAGCTCGGTGTACTCGATCTTGGCCCACGACTACGGCCGCGTGCTCGATGCGGCCGCGCAGACCGTGTGGGCCGAGGGCGCGGACCCGCTGCGGGCCCGGCTGCTCCGCGTCCCCCCTGCTGCCCCGCTCCTCGTCTTCCGAAAGACGTCGTACGCGTCGGGGCGGCCGATGGAGCACGTCACCTCCTGGTACCGGGCCGACCGGTATCAGGTCCACATGACGCTCGATCGAACCCCGCACGCCGGATCGACCCACGTCGGCCCGGCCCGTCCGTAAAGGAGCACCTTTGACTTCCGAGAGTGCGACAGCGTTGGCCATGCCGGACAAGAAGAAGCGCGGCTTCCCCGGCCTGGCCCAGCTGCAGAGGCTCGGACGCAGCCTCATGATGCCGATCGCCGTGCTGCCGGCGGCGGCCATCCTCGCCCGACTGGGCTCGAACGACATGCTCGGTGGCGCCCCGGAGACCGGCGCCGACCCGGCCGGCCTGGCCCAGTTCGACGGGCTGCACTGGCTCCAGCCTGTCTCCGAGGTGATGGGTGCCGCGGGTAACGCGCTGCTCGGCAACCTCGGATTCCTCTTCGCCATCGGTGTCGCGATCGGGTTCGCCCGCAAATCCGACGGTTCGACGGCGCTCGCGGCGCTCGCCGGCTACCTGGTGTTCAACGGCGTCAACACGGTGATGTCGCCGCACATCCTCGGGGTGCCGCCGGACGACGCGATCCGGCCCTCCGACTACCTGATCAACTGGAGCGCGCTCGGCGGCATCATCATCGGCATCACCGCCGCGTTGCTGTGGCAGCGGTACCACCGGATCAAGCTTCCTCCGTACCTGGCGTTCTTCGGCGGCCGGCGGTTCGTGCCGATCGTCACGTCGTTCGCGGCGATGATCATCGCGGTGCTGATGTCGTTCATCTACAAGCCCTTCAGCACCGGGCTGTTCAACCTGGGCGAGTGGACGGCCGAGAACGACGTCGTCGGTGGCGGCATCTTCGGCTTCTTCAACCGGTTGCTGATCCCACTGGGCCTGCACCACATCCTCAACTCGTTCCCGTGGTTCCAGCTGCCGTCGCCGGACCCGGACATCACCGTGGTCGGCGACATCCCGCGGTTCCTGGCGGGCGACCCCACGGCCGGCATCTTCCAGACCGGCTTCTTCCCGATCATGATGTTCGCGCTCCCGGCCGCCGCCCTGGCGATCTGGCAGTGCGCCAAGCCGAGCCAGAAGAAGCTCATCGGCGGCATCATGATCTCGGCGGCGCTGACGTCGTTCGTCACCGGCGTGACCGAGCCGATCGAGTTCTCGTTCATGTTCGTCGCGTTCCCGCTGTACGTGGTCCACGCATTGCTGACCGGCACGTCGCTTGCCCTGGTGAACGCCTTGGACATGAGGGATGGCTTCGGTTTCTCGGCCGGTGCCATCGACTTCCTGCTGAACTGGCGGATCGCGGAACAACCAGCGTTGTTGATCGTCGTCGGACTCGTGTACGCGGCGATCTACTACTTCCTGTTCCGGTGGATCATCCTCAAGTTCAACCTGAGGACACCGGGCCGCGAGGACGACGGCGAGGAGGCCGGCAGCGCCGGTCCGGCGGGCTTCATCACCGACCAGCCCGACGAGGCGGTGAGGGAAGCGGTGACGGCCACCGGCGAGCAGCTACCCGAGGCGGCCGGAGGACCGAAGGCACAGAAGGCGTGACCTGACGTACTCGCACCACCCTTCGTCCCGGTGATCGTTGGAACGATCCGGTCGTCATGGCGACCACCTCGCGCCAACGACCACCGGGACGGTTAACGTCGGGACAGCGTTCCTGGACCGACCCGAGGAGGACCGTTGGCTGAGATCACCGGCGTGGGCGTGAGCCCCGGACGGGCCGTCGGCCCCATCGTGCGGATGCCCGATCCGATCGCCGAGCCTCCTGCCGGGCAGCGGCTGGCCGAGGGCGCCGATCCCGACGCCGAGGCCGAGCGCGTGGCTCAGGCCGCCGACCAGGTGCGCGCCGACCTCGACCGCCGGGCCGCGGCGGCGCGCGGCGATGCCAAGGCCGTCCTCGAGGCCACCGCCCTCATGGCGGCGGACCCGTCGCTGGTCGGCGCGGCGAAGAAGAAGGTCACGGCCGGGTCGTCGCCCGCGCGGGCCGTCTGGGACGCCGCCGACGAGGTGGCGGCGATGCTGGCGAGCCTCGGCGGCTACCTCGCCGAGCGCGCCCGCGACGTCGCCGACGTCCGCGACCGCATCGTGGCCGTCCTGGAGGGTCGCCCGGCGCCGGGGGTCCCCAGCGCCGGCGAGCCGTTCGTCCTGGCCGCGCACGACCTCGCCCCCGCCGACACCGCCACCCTCGACCCCGAGCAGTGCCGGGCGCTCGTCACGGCCGGTGGTGGCCCCACCTCGCACACCGCGATCCTGGCCCGGGCGCTCGGGCTGCCCGCCGTCGTCGCGGCTCCAGGGATCCTCGACATCGCCGAGGGGACCGTCGTGCTGGTCGACGGCGCCGCCGGCTCGGTGACCACCGACCCGACACCGGAGGCGATCGAGAGGGCCCGTGCCGCGGCGACCCGCGTGCGGACGTTCGACGGACGGGGCCGCACCGCCGACGACGTGCCGGTCCAGCTCCTGGCCAACGTCGGCGACCCCAAGGGTGCCGCCGAGGCCGTGGCCGCCAAGGCCGAGGGCGTCGGGCTGTTCCGCACCGAGTTCTGCTTCCTCGACCGCACCGAGGAGCCCAGCGTCGACGAACAGGTGAGCGCCTACCGCGCCGTCCTCGACGCCTTCCCCGGCCGCAAGGTGGTCGTGCGCACCCTCGACGCCGGCGCCGACAAGCCCCTGCCGTTCCTGACCGACGCCACCGAGGCCAACCCCGCCCTCGGGGTGCGCGGCTACCGCACCGCCGGTCGCGACCCGGACGTGCTCGCCCACCAACTCGACGCGATCGCGCAGGCCGCGGCGGCGAGCGAGGCAGACGTGTGGGTGATGGCGCCGATGGTGGCCACCGCCGCCGAGGCCGGCGCCTTCGCCGCGAGCGTCCACGAGCACGGCCTCGAGACCGCGGGCGTCATGGTCGAGGTGCCGGCGGCCGCCCTCACCGCCGGGTCGATCCTCCGGCACGTGGCGTTCGCGAGCATCGGCACGAACGACCTCGGCCAGTACACGATGGCCGCCGACCGCCTCCTCGGCGAGCTCGCCGCGCTCAACGACCCGTGGCAGCCCGCCGTGCTCCGCCTGGTCCAGCTCACCGGCGAGGCCGGCGCGGCGGCCCAGCGTCCGGTGGGAGTGTGCGGTGAGGCGGCGGCCGATCCCGCGCTCGCGGTCGTGCTGGTCGGTCTCGGCGTGACCAGCCTGTCGATGACGCCGCGGGCGATCCCGGACGTCGCCGAGGTGCTGCGCTCGGTCACGATGGCCGACTGCGAGCGGCTGGCCGGGCTCGCCCTGGAGGCCGCCGACGCCGCCGCTGCCCGGGCCGCGGTGCGAACCGTGCTCCCGATCCTGGAAGAGCTGGGGCTGTGACCCCCGCCGTCGTGGTCGAACCCGTTCGGCCCGAGCACCGCGCGGCGTGGGACCAGCTGTACGCGGGCTACGCGAAGTTCTACGAGGTCGCCCAGACCCCGGCGATGCGCGACACCGTGTGGGCGTGGCTGCACGACCCGTCGCACGAGGTCGACGGCTTCGTCGCGGTGGTCGACGGCGCGCCGGTAGGCCTGGCTCACGTGCGCCGGTTCGCCCGGCCGTTGGCCGCCCAGGTCGGGCTCTACCTCGACGACCTGTTCGTCGACCCGGCGTGGCGAGGGCACGGCGTGGTCAATGCCCTGATGGGCGGGATCGTGGCCCATGCCCGGGCCCACGGCTGGACGCCGGTGCGGTGGATCACCGCCGACGACAACTACCGCGCCCGCTCGGTCTACGACCGGCTCGGCTCGCGCACCGGATGGCTCACCTACGAGATCGACGTCTGAACGGGATGATCCCCGACGTGGCAGGCTCGGGTCATGGGACTGTTCACCCTCGCCGAGGCCAGGTCGCAGCTCGCCGATCTACGCCCGATCATCGACGACTTCGTCGCGACCCGGGCCGAGGCCGCTGAGCTGGGGGCGTCGATCCAGACCGGCGGCCGGCCCACGGAGCTCGGCGGGCTGCCGGAGTTCAAGGCCGCCCAGGCGCGGCTCGACGAGCTGATGACCCAGATGCAACGGACCGGCGCCGAGCTCAAGGGTGTGGCGCCGCTGCTCCTCGACTTCCCGGCCGAGCTCGACGGTGAGGACGTCGCGTTGTGCTGGGTCGAGGGCGACCCCGACCTGACGTGGTACCACCGGCGCGACCTCGGCTTCGCCGGACGGCGACCGCTGCCCTGACCACTCCGTTCGTCGACGTGGCGCCCCGGCCGCCCGGCTCGGTCGTCCAAGGAATGACCTTCCGGGGCCAGGGAACGCCGGCGCTGTCACGATGCGGTGAATGATCATCGATCGCGCCACGGGCCGTGGTGGTGTCCTGCTCGCCTCGTCCGCCTACGTGCTGTGGGGACTGTCGGCACTCTACTGGCCGCTCCTGCGTCCCGCGGGGACCATCGAGATCCTCTCCATGCGGGTGCTGTGCTCGCTAGGCGTTCTCGTCGTGCTGATCACGGCGGTGGGCCGGTGGCCGGAGCTGAGGGCGGTGGTCTCCGCGCCAGGACGGGTCCGCCGGCTGCTCCTGCTCGCGGTCGCCGCGGTCCTGACGGCCGTCAACTGGGGCGTGTTCATCTACGCCACGACCCACGGCCTGGTCGTCGACGCCTCGATGGGCTACTTCATCACCCCGCTGGTGATGGTGCTGCTGGGTGTGATCGTCTTCCGCGAGCGGCCGCGCAGGTGGCAGTGGGTCGCGGTGGGCATCGGGACGGCCGGGGTCGCGGTGCTCGTCGTCGGATACGGCGAGGTGCCGTGGGTGGCGTTGACGCTGGCAGCGACCTTCGGCGTGTACGGCCTGATCAAGAAGTCGGTCGGGATCGGCGCGGTCGAGGGCATGACGATCGAGACCGCCGTGCTGACGCCGCTGGCGCTGGGTTACGTCCTGGTGCTGCAGGCCGACGGCGACGCGACCTTCGGGCACGTCTCGACCGCGCACACCGCGTTGATGGTCGGGGCCAGCGCCGCGATGCTGGCACCCATGCTGATGTTCAGCGCGGCCGCGAACCGGATCCCGCTCGCCCTCGTCGGACTGCTCCAGTACATCGAGCCCGTGATCCAGTTCCTGATCGGGCTAGCCGTCTTCGCGGAGGCGGTCGGCGAGCAGCGCTGGGTCGCGTTCGGGCTGGTGTGGATCGCTCTCGGCGTGCTGGCCGTCGAGAGCACGTTCCTCCCCGGAGGTACCGGGCGCCGGCTGGGTCGCGGGTTGGTGCGTGGCTGGCGGCGCGCGGCGACGAGCCTGGCGCCGGACCGCCTACTCGTCGAGGTCGCGCTCGAGTAGGGCGACCAGCGTGTCCAGCGACTGGTCGGCCTTGTCGCCCTCAGCGGAGAGGACGACCTCGTCGCCCTGCTCGACGCCGAGCGTCATGATCGAGAGGATGCTGGAGGCGTCGACCGGATCGCCGTCGGGCTTGCGGATGGTGACCTTGGCCGGCTGCTCGGCGGCGGCCTTGACGAACACCGCGGCGGGGCGGGCGTGCAGGCCGGCCTTGCTGGCGACGACGACGGTGCGCTCGGGCACGGTTCCCCCTCGGGTCTGTGGACGCCCGTCCAAGTGCATGGACGCGCGTTGGAGAAGGGTATCCGGTCCTCGCCTGTCGACGTTCGGCGCCGGGTCCGCTGACGGCCCGGCGGAGCTAGGAGATCGCGAGCTGGTTGACGTGCCTCAGCACGGTGTCGAGCGCTGTGGCCAGCGCGTTGGCGGTGGACGTCAGCCGGGGGAGGTCGTTCCGCATGCTCCCCGCGGTGTCCGGCCGCGCTGAGTGGTCGCGATCCGTCGCCCGCCGCGGTGAGCTGGAGGACGGCCGCGTGAAATGACGACGCATAGCCGTCGAAGGCTCCGCGGAGGTCGGTGGCGGAGGGTCCTGCTGCCCAGGGCCACGTCGCACCGCCGACATCGAGGAACTCCTCGGCGGCGACGGCACCGGCCCGGCCCGCCAGCTGGCCGGGCCCGATCCACGCCAGCGTGTGCCAGAAGAGCCGGTCTCCCGCCGCCCGACGGATCCGCTCGCGGAGTTCGTGGACATGGTTCGCCACGGCCGCGTCGACGGCGCGGAAGTCGTCCTTGACCTCCCGTAGCGACGTCAGCAGCGCCTGGGCGGTCTCGACGGATACGACGGAGGGTGGTCGGACATGTCACCTGCTTCCGTGAGCTCTCGGCGGCGTTCTGGGACCGCAAGGCGCGGGGAGCGAGCGGCCGTGACCGCGGCTCGTTCGATCTGCACGTTTGCGCAAGCGACCGAGCGAGGCGGGTGCGGCCATTGCCGAATTGGTGCCCTTTCGGGGGCGGTGGATACTGGCAGGTGACGTACGTCCCCCGTCGCCGTGGGACGTGACAACGCGGACCAGGTCCGACCCGAAACGGAGCACCAATGCCCATCGCCACTCCCGAGAGCTACGCGGACATGATCGACCGTGCCAAGGCCGGATCGTTCGCGTATCCCGCCATCAACGTCACCTCGTCGCAGACGTTGAACGCCGCGCTCCGCGGCTTCGCCGAGGCCGAGAGCGACGGCATCGTGCAGATCTCCACCGGCGGCGCCGAGTACGTCTCCGGCCCCACCGTCAAGGACCGCGTGCGGGGCGCGCTGGCCTTCGCCGCGTTCGCCCACGAGGTGGCCAAGAGCTACGACGTCCAGATCGCGCTGCACACCGACCACGCTCCGGTCGACGCCGTCGAGCGCTGGGTCAAGCCGCTGCTGGCCGCGTCCACCGAGCGGGTCAGGGCCGGCCAGGCGCCGCTGTTCGGGTCGCACATGTGGGACGGCTCGGCCGTGCCGCTCGACGAGAACCTCAAGCTGGCCGAGGAGTTGCTCGCGCTGTCGGCCGAGGCCAGGACCATCCTCGAGATCGAGGTCGGCGTGGTCGGCGGCGAGGAGGACGGCGTCGCCCACGAGATCAACGACAAGCTCTACACCACCGTCGACGACGGTCTGGCCACGGTCGAGGCGCTCGGCACCGGCGAGAAGGGCCGCTACCTCACCGCGCTGACCTTCGGCAACGTCCACGGCGTCTACAAGCCGGGCAACGTCAAGCTGCGGCCGGAGATCCTGAAGGAGATCCAGGAGGCGGTGGGCGCCCGCGTGGGCAAGGACAAGCCCTTCGACCTCGTCTTCCACGGCGGCTCGGGCTCGACGGCCGAGGAGATCTCGGCAGCGGTCGACTACGGCGTGGTCAAGATGAACATCGACACCGACACGCAGTACGCCTTCACCCGTCCGGTGGTCGACCACATGTTCACCAACTACGACGGCGTGCTGAAGATCGACGGCGAGGTCGGCAACAAGAAGGCCTACGACCCGCGGGTGTGGGGCAAGGCCGCCGAGGCGGGCCTGGCCGCACGCGTGGTCGAGGCTGCCCAGCAGCTGCGCTCGGCCGGCCAGAAGCTGCGCTGATGGCGGGCGAGAACCTCCTGGGCGGGCCTCCGGAGACGTTGCTGCCGGACGACCCCGAGGCGCGCACGGCGCTCGCCAGCGGGGTCGACGCCGCCACGGTCGCCGCGGCTCACCCCGCGTCGTCGCTGGCCTGGGCCGAGCTCGCCGAGCGGGCCTTCGCCGCCGGCGATCCGGTGACGTCGTACGCCTTCGCCCGCACCGGCTACCACCGCGGCCTGGACCAGCTGCGCCGGGCCGGCTGGAAGGGGCACGGCCCGGTGCCGTGGGAGCACGAGCCCAACCGTGGGTTCCTGCGGTCGTTGCACGCCCTCGGGCGGGCCGCGGAGGCGATCGGGGAGACCGACGAGGCCACGCGGTGTGCCGAGTTCCTGCGCGACTCCAGCCCCACAGCAGCCGCGGAGCTCGGCTGAGCTCCACCCGCCCGTGCTGGTCAGAACACCGGAAGGGCCGGCGAAATCGCCCCCTGCAGCGATTCCGTCGGCCCTTCTCAATCCATCATGCACACCCTCGATGCCATTGATCCCGGCCAGTTGATGACACTGGCAGTAAGCTGCCAAGGGTGGTCCACGACCGGCATGTTCCGGCCCTGTCCGCATTCGGGGTGAATGCCCGGGGCGATCGCCTCTACCGCGTCCTGCTCCGGGACGGAGCCCTCACGCCGGCGGCGCTCGCCACCCGGCTGGGCTGGGAGGGTTCCGACGTCCGCGAACAGGTGCGACTCCTGTCGGAGCTGGGACTGGTCACCACCACTGGCCGCGCGGTCACGACCGTCTCGCCGCAGCTCGCGCTGGGCCGGCTGGTCGAGCGCGAGGCACGCGAGCTGGCCGATCGCGAGCAGCGCCTCGAACACCTGCGTGGGTCCATTCGCGACTACGCCGCCGAGGAACGCGGCCCCGACCCCACCGGCGCCACCCTGCAGCCCCTCGAGGTCCACTCCGGGCCCGCGGTCGGGCCGGTCGTCGACGCCCTCCTGCGCAGCACCACCGGGACGCTCCGGCTGATCCATCCGCTCGAGTGGCTCGACGACCCCGGCTGGTCGAAGTCCGACACGTTGCTGTCGTGGGAGATCCAGGGCGGCCGGCCCACCCGCTGCATCTATCCCGCCGAGGCCCTGCACCGGTCGGAGGCGCTGGCGGTGATGCGCCGCGCGGCCGAGACGGGCGAGCAGATCCGGCTGATGAACCGGCCGCCCTCGCGGCTCCTGGTGTTCGGCCACGACGCCGCGCTGGTCCCGCTGGAATGGGGCCGCCATCCCACGCGCCGGGTGGTCGTGCGCACGTCGGGCGTCGTCGAGGCGATGTGCCTGCTCTTCGACGTCCTGTGGCGAGCCGCGGTACCGATGCCGACCGAGACGCTTGCCGAGGGCGACCCCGCCGAGGTCCGGCTCCAGGTGCTGCGCATGCTGGCGGCCGGGGCGAAGGACGAGACGATCTCGCGGCAACTGGGGTTGTCGCTGCGTACCGTGCGCAGGCGCATCGCGGAGCTGCTGACCGAGCTCGATGCCACCACCCGGTTCCAGGCCGGCGCCGAGGCGGTGCGCCGCAAGCTCGTCTGAGCAGGAGGTAACCTCCTCTCGGCCGCAATCTCATTCGACGAGGGGACAGCCCTGCCATGCCCGCGATCGTCCTGGTCGGAGCCCAATGGGGCGACGAAGGCAAGGGAAAGGCCACCGATCTGCTCGGCGGCGAGGTCGACTACGTCGTCAAGTTCAACGGCGGCAACAACGCCGGCCACACCGTCGTCATCGACGGCGAGACCTACGCCCTGCACCTGCTGCCCTCGGGCATCCTGACGCCCGGCGTGGTGCCGGTCATCGGCAACGGCGTCGTGGTCGACCTCGGGGTGCTCTTCGAGGAGCTCGACGCCCTCGACGCCCGTGGCGTCGACACCTCGCGACTGGTGGTCAGCGCCAGCGCGCACCTGATCGCGTCGTACAACCGCGCCCTCGACAAGGTCGTCGAGCGCTTCCTCGGCAGCCGCAAGATCGGCACCACCGGCCGCGGCATCGGCCCGACGTACGCCGACAAGATGGCGCGGGTGGGGCTGCGGGTCCAGGACCTCCTCGACGAGAAGATCCTCCGGCAGAAGGTCGAGGGCGCCCTCGAGCAGAAGAATCAGCTGCTGGTGAAGGTCTACAACCGCCGCGCCGCCACCGTGGACGAGGTGGTCGACGAGCTCCTGGGCTACACCGAGCGGCTGCGCCCGATGATCGCCGACACCGGGCTGCTGCTCGGCAAGGCCCTCGACGAGGGGCGCACGGTGGTGCTCGAGGGCGGGCAGGCCACCCTGCTCGACGTCGACCACGGCACCTACCCGTTCGTGACCTCGTCGAACCCCACCACGGGCGGGGCGTGCGTGGGCTCGGGTATCCCGCCGACCCGCATCGACGGCGTGATCGCGGTCATCAAGGCCTACACCACCCGGGTCGGCGAGGGACCGTTCCCCACCGAGCTGCTCGACCACGACGGCGACCGCCTGCGCCAGGCCGGCGGCGAGTTCGGCACCACCACGGGCCGCCCGCGGCGCTGCGGGTGGTTCGATGCGGTCATCGGGCGGTACGCCACCCGCATCAACGGCGTCACCGACTTCGTGCTGACCAAGCTCGACGTCCTCACCGGCTGGGAGCGGATCCCGGTGTGCGTGGGATACGAGATCGACGGCGTGCGCTACGACGAGATGCCCATGACGCAGACCGAGTTCCACCACGCGGTCCCGGTGTACGAGTACTTCGACGGGTGGGACGACGACATCTCGGGGGCGCGGAGCCTGGCCGACCTGCCGGCCGCGGCGCGGACCTACGTCGAAGCGCTCGAGCAGATGTGCGGCGCGCCGATCTCGGCGGTGGGCGTCGGCCCAGGTCGTGAAGAAATCATCCCAATCCGCGATCTGATCCGTTCCCGCTGAGGCATTTCTACGCTAACGTCTGGCGGCGACGG
>DATCVR010000326.1:0-3831 GCA_036566745.1 Jiangellaceae bacterium
CTTACAGGCCCCCTTCGGGGTTGGGTTGCGGAATCCACAGGGTGCGTGTGTCGGCGGCGCGCAATGCGGGCCAGCAGTGGGCGCATGGCGGGGGGGACGCACCAGGCTCGTTCGCCGGTGACGCCGCGCTGGCGGGAGCCGAGTTCGTAGACCTCCAGGCGCTCGTCGAGGCGCAGGAGCCGTCCTCCGACGATGTCGCGGTAAACCCCCAGGTCCCGCCCGATACGGCGGCAGCGGCGCACCAGGGCCTCGGAGACGGCCAGGTCTCGGGCCACGGTCTCCACGCTCTCGCGCATCCCGCGGCCGGTGGAGCTGTCGGCGCCGGCCGCCTCGCGGCGAGCCCAGCGCATGAACGTGTCCGGGCTGGTGGCGTCCTTCGGGGTCCGGCGGAGCCGATCGCGCCACGGGCCGCGTACGGCGACGTCGAGGGCTTCGAGGTAGAGCCGCCGTGACGGCCAGCACTCGATGCCGGCGTAGGCGCCAGCTGGGACGACGACGCGGGCGTGGCCGCGCTCGGTGTCGGTGACGACACGGGTTGCACGACCAGAAGGGACATAACAGCGCCCAGGCGCTACCATTGAGACGTCTCCTTGGTAGGGGAGAAGTGGGAACCGCCCGGCAAGGCGGTGACTGAGGTCGGATCAGATGAGCTGCTAACTCATCTCCGGCCACGACGAATGTCGACAAGGCCCCCGTTGGGGGCCTTCGTCGTTTCTTAGGCGCTCTTCAGAGGCAACTCCTGCTGCTGCTCGTGTGGCCACCACACCGGCCGGCCCCGCTCGTCTGTTTCGACGCGACGTAGGACCTCGGTCAGCAGACGCACCTGAGACACCCCTAGTGCGTCTCGCATCTGATCGAATTTGGCCCGGGCATCCGGGTCGACTCTGGCGTAGATGGCTTCCGCATCCTTTGCGGCGCCCTTGGCACGACGCTGTGGTTGCGACATGACGATCAACGTAGTCATATCGATATCGGCGATCACGGACGCCGCGCCGCGTGTCGCGAGGTTTGTCGTTGGCCATCGTCAGCCGGCCTGCTCGATGTCGCCGGCCAGGCGCAGGATCTTGCGGCCGCCGGCGTCGACCTGGACGACGCGACCGTTGGCCTTCAACACGCGGATGTGCCGGTCGAGCGTGGCCTCGGGCATCTCGGTCAGCTCGATCAGTTGCGCTCTCGTGCAGCCGATCGGGAACGTCTGGAGGGTGAGCAGGATGGCCTGCTGGCGGGACTCTGCCGCCTTCGCGGCCGCGAGCTGCGAGCCGGTGAGTGCCTTGTCTCGTGCCGCGCCCAGCTCGACGACGTTTCCGGTGGTCTGGTTGGCCTGGTCGGTGCGCATGGTCGCGTCCTCCGTGGTTGCGGCGGGGCTGATGGGATCGTGGCTGTCGGCGCCGTCGCGGCTGGCGTCGGTGGCGTCGGTGGGGCGCTGTCGGGCCTCGTTGCGTGCGCGCTTGTTCGCGGCCATGCGAGCGACGGCTGCCTTGCCGGTTTCCCGGTTGCGGTACGCCTCGCCAGCGGCGGCCGCGTCCTCGTCGGTGATGGTGCGCAGGGTCACGTCGCGCATGTGCTCAACGAAGCGCGCGCCGCCCTTGCCGGTGTCGTACACGCGGGCCTGTTCGGCCAGGACGTTGCCACGCCGGTAGATGCCGACCCAGCCGGGCTCTTCGGGCAGGCCGTTGAGCTGGAGGGGCACTGTGGTGCCCTTACCGGCAATCGTCGAGGCCGTGGTGCTGCCGACGCGGTGGCCGATGGTGGAGCCGCCGGCCATCAGGTTGTCGCCGGTGACACGACCGCCGATGATGCTGTCGATGCCGAGATCCTGAGTGACCTGGATGAGGCGCACGCCGTGCTTACGGCCATTGGAGGCGATCTCGTCGAGCAGACGCTCGTCCTCGGCGCTCATCTTGCGCTTGGCCTTGGCGGCCTCGTCGATGACGACCGAGAGAACGGGGTCGTCGCTCTCCTCAGGGCACCACGGCCCATCGCCGGTCATCTCGCGCGTCGCGGCACGGGACTCCATCACCGCGTGGGCGGCGCGGATCATCTTCGACCACTCGTCGGTGTTCCGTCCGGTCCACCAGTCGACGGCGTGAGCCAGGTGCGGGGCAGAGGCACCGTCGCCGCCGTCGAGGTACCAGACGACCTCAAGGCCGGCCGCGACACCAGCGGCGATGACGACACCAAGGGTGTAGGACTTCCCGGTGTTGGTGCCGCCGCCGATGATGGCGTGCTCAGCGCCGCCCTCGTTGTACAGGGCGATGTAGATCACGCGGCCGTCGCGGGTGACCGCGATCGGGATCAGCCCAGCGGGAGTGAGAGCAGGCCCCTCCCACACGGCCGAGGTCGTCTCGAGCTGCCGAGCCGGAGACAGCGACACCCGCACCAGCGCGGAGTCATCACGATCAACGGTGAGTTCCACCGTGCCCACCGGCATGCGCAGCTCACGCTCGACGTAGCGGCGAGTGTCATCGGAGACGGCCGACTCGTTGTGCACGCCCTCGCGCAGCTCCACTGAGAACGCGTACACGCCCTGCGTCGGCTCGGTCATCGTCTCGGCCACGATCCGCGATCCCCGCAACGCGTCGGGGCCACGAACCCCGATGTTGTCCGGCCAGGCCGCGAT
Organism: Jiangellaceae bacterium; assembly: GCA_036566745.1. Classification (GTDB taxonomy): domain Bacteria; phylum Actinomycetota; class Actinomycetes; order Jiangellales; family Jiangellaceae; genus DATCVR01. The sequence continues at coordinate 2,621 of DATCVR010000326.1, forward strand.
CAGCGCGGTAGCGATCGGGCCGAGCAGGTCGGTCCCGCGGTTCTCGCGGCGGATGCGCCGGGAGTTGATCCAGTCCTTCGCCTGGACACCCGTGGCCGCACCGAGCAGGGCCAGGCCGCCGAGGTCGACGTCAAACCAGCCGAACCCCACACCGGTCGACCACGCGGCCGCACCCATCGCCCAGTTGCCGACCAGCACCCGCTCACGCAGCGACAGCCACACCCGCTCACCAAGCAGTTCGGGAAGCTTCTTCGCCGCCGCGTGGCCGGCGGCCGCCACAGCGGCCAGGACGGCCGTGCTCATCGCCGGGTCGCCAGCCGCACCGGCAGCCACACCGGCGGCGGCCGCGAACGGCGCCAACGGCCACCGGTGCTTCCACAGCCACCGAGACAGCCCGGTCACCGCCTGCCCGGCGGCCGCCGCACGCTCCTGCCCCTGCGGGCCGGTGAGCACCGCGTCAGCTCCGGGACGCAGCACCGGCAACGGCACCACGGGAGCCATCTGCTGGCCTGCTGTCGACTGGTAGCGGTGTGCGGGCAGCATCACCACGTTGTTGCGATCCCGGTCACGGACCTTGCGGGTCAGCGACGAGCCCCGGCGGGCGGCACCGCGCGAGGCGGCGTCACGCCCGCGGCTGCTGCTGGCACGGCCTCGCCGGGCGGCTGTCTTGCCTCGCGCCTTCTTCACCATCTCGGTCCTGCTCCCTTCGATCCCCTGCTGCTGTGACTGTGGTGGTGCCCCGGCCGGGTTCCGAACCCTGTCCACCCGCGTCGGTGGAAGCCGGGGCCGGTGCGCTAGGCGCCCTGGAACGCCGCGACGTTTCCGCGCGCCCCGAGCTCGCCAGCGACCTCGCCGAGCGCGCGCACGCGGCGAGTCAAGATCTCCGAGGCGTGCAGCTGCTCGATCAGCGCATCGGACAGCTCACCCATGGCCCGGAAACCCGAACCCATCTCGGCGATGTCGGACACGGCCTGGTCCAAGGGCTGGGTGCCCCAGTCGGCGGCCTCCCACAGCTCAGGCAGCGCATCGAACGCCCTCTGCAACGGGGCGATCGCGTCGGCGATCTCCGCAAGCTCGCCACGAGCCTCACGGAGGAACCGCTCCAAGTCGTCGACGTTGTTGAACTCGGTGATCTGCACGGTGGTGGTGCCCCTTCCAGTGGTGGTGGTGGTGCTGGTCGGTCGGTGTTCCTCGATCCAGGCGTCGAGGTC
>DATCVR010000327.1:0-7014 GCA_036566745.1 Jiangellaceae bacterium
GGTCTCGGTGTCGAGGACGCCCTCGACCTTGTTGAGGCGGTCGGCGACGACTTCGGCGATCTGTTCGTGGGTGTGGACGCGGACCAGCGCCACCAGGTCGATCTCGCCGGTGACCGAGTAGACCTCGCTGACGCCGTCGAGTGCGGCGATCTCCTCGGCGATCTCGGAGATGCGCGCGACCTCGGCGTGGACGAAGACGATCGCGGTGATCACGGAGCCTCCTGGGGAATGGGCGTTCGCCGTCGACATTACCGGCGTGGGGGCGGCGTCGCTCAGCCGACCGGACGCAGCCCTCGACGGTCGGCGAACGGACGCGCGGCGCGATCGTCGCCGACGGTCGCGACCAGCGCGGTGTACGCGCCCGCGCCCGGGGCGGGGTACACCCAGGAACCCTCGACCTCGACCAGGCGGGTGCCGGGGGTCTCGAGCCAGCGCAGGACGCATTCGGTCTCTTCGGCGGTGGCCGCCGGCAGCGGAGCCGGCGCGGGCTCGACGGTCTCGGCGGTGGCGACCATGGCCGAGACGTAGGGCCGTGGGTCGGCGCCGGGAGGCGTGCGGCCCGCCGCCGCCATCCGGCCGAACCGCACGACGTGGGCCTCCCATCCACCCACTTCGAGCCTGCGCGCCGCGACCAGCTGGGGCACGGCGGCGAGCGCGGCCATCCGCTGGCCTCGGGCGGCGGTGCGGACGAGGGTGGAGAGCCGGTCGCGGTGGACGGCGGCCTCCTCGTACCGCTGGTGCGCGGCGAGCCGGGTGATCCGCTCGAGCAGCCGGGCGACCAACGGACCCGGATCGGCCCGGAAGGCGGCTCGCACGGCGTCGGCGTGGACGGCGTAGGCCTCGACGCTCTCGCCGCCCGCGCAGGGCGCGCCGCAGCGTCCCATCTCGGCCAGGACGCAGGGTGAGGTGGTGCGCGTGGGGGACAGCCGCGACGTGCACTGGCGGATCGGCACGGCCTCGTGCACAGCCGTCATGGCCGCCTCGGCCTGCCGGCGGGACCCGAAAGGCCCGAGGTACGCGGCGCCGTCGTCGCGGACCTCGCGGACGAGCGACAGCCGCGGGAACGGCTCGACGGTGAGTTTGAGCCAGCTGCTGCGTTCGGGGAAGCGCGAGCGGCGGTTGTAGCGGGGCTTGCGTTCGGCGATGAGCCGCAGCTCGCGGACCTCGGCCTCGAGCGGGGTGGCGCACTCGATGGCCGTGACGCCGGTGGCGATGGACACCATCTCGGTCATCCGCGCGCGGGTCTCGGACGCCGTGAAGTAGGTGCGGACGCGGTTGCGGAGGTCCTTGCTCTTGCCGACGTAGAGCGACTCGCCGTTGCCGTCGGTGAAGATGTAGACGCCGGGCCGGTGGGGGAGCGCCTCGGCGAGGTGGCGCTTGCCGCGCTGGGCGGGCGTGACGGTGCTCTGCCAGAGGCTGAGCTCCTCGACCGTGTGGACGCCGACGTTGCCCAGGCGTTCGAGCAGGCCGTGGAGGACGTGGACGGTGGCCTGGGCGTCGGTGAGGGCGCGGTGGTTGGGGGTGGTGGGGGAGTGGAACAGCTGGGCGAGGGTGGAGAGCTTGCAGTTGCGGGCTTCGTCGCGGGCCAGCACGCGCCGGGCCAGCCGCGCGGTGTCGAGCACCTGGAACGCCGGCCAGGCCGTACCGGTGGCCTCGCACGCCGCCCGGAGGAAGCCGGTGTCGAAGGGGGCGTTGTGGGCCACCAGCACGGTGCCGCGGGCGAACTCGAGGAACGCGGGCAGCGCCGAGCGGATGGGCGGGGCCGTGGCGACCATGGCGTCGGTGATGCCGGTGAGGACCGCGATGAAGGGCGGGATGGCGGCGCTGGGCCGTACGAGGGTGGAGAACTCGCCCAGGACCTCGCCGCCGCGGACCTTGACCGCGCCGATCTCGGTGATCTCGCAGTCGTTGTGCGAGCCGCCGGTGGTCTCGAGGTCGACGACCACGAACGTGGTGGAGGCCAGCGGCATGCCGATCTCGTCGAGCGTGCCTTGGATGGCGATGGTCACCGCGCCTGCTCCGTGGTCGTCCGGATCATGTCTCGCACAGTAGGGACACCCCCGGACAATCGCGGGCGGCGACGCGCCGAGCGGCCCGCACGCCCTAACCTGGACGCAGGCGAGCCGTCTTCGAGGAGGAGCCAGTGGCCGTTCCGATGCCGTCCGAGACGACCCGGTGGCGCTGCGCACAGTGCGGCAACCTGACCCGCTTCGACGTGCTGCGCTCGAGCCGGGTCCGCGAGTACGTCCACGTCGACCTCGCGGGCGTGTCCGCGGTCGAGGAGACCGAGGTCCTGGCCGAGCAGGTCGAGCAGGTCAGCTGCCGATGGTGCGGCGGCACCGAGACGGTCGAGGTCGTGGCTCGCCCGGACGCCCGGCAAGAACCAGCGTGATCGTCCTCCCAGACGCCGTTCGCGCCCGCGTGGTCGCGTTCGGCTCCGACGTCCTGGGCGGCCTCGCCGCCGACGACGTCCCCACCGCGCTGCGCCCGGTCGCGCGGTTCACCCCGGCCAAGCGGGCCCGGCTCGGGGCCAGCGCCATCGCCACGGTCATCGAATCCGATCCGGCGTTCCGGCGCCGGGTGCTCGACACCGCGTCGGCCGCCGTCCCAGGTCTGGTCGAGGCGCTGGACGAGGGCGCGCCACCACCGGCGGCCGATCCGGTCGACGTCGCCACCATCGCCTACCTCCTGCGTCCCGACGGGTGGGAGAAGCTCGTCGACCAGGCTGCCGAGTCCGTCCAGCGCGGCGAGGACGAGGCCCGCCAGGCCCGTGAGGCCGCCGCCACGCTGCGGGTCCGCGAACAACTCGACGCCGCCCGGGCCGCCGCCCGCGACAGTCGCGACCGGCTCAAGGCCGAGGTCGACCGCCTCAAGGCCGAGAACTCCACGCTGCGACGGCGGCTCCAGGAGGCGCGCGAACGGCTGGGCGCCGCGCAGGAGTCCGAGCGCAGCGCCACCGAGTCGGCCCGGGCGAACGTCGAACAGGCCGACACCGCCCAGCGCTCTGCCGAGGCCGAGGCGCGCCGGCTGCGGGCCCGCCTCGCCGAGGTCGAGGAGGCGCTGGAGTCCACGCGACGGGTGGGCCGGGAGGAACGCGGCCTGGGTACGGCGCGGCTGTCCCTGCTCCTGGAGACACTGACCGAGGCCGCGGCCGGGCTCCGGCGCGAGCTCGCGCTGCCGGCGTCCTCGCTGCTGCCCGCCGACACCGTCGAGGCCGCGGCCCCGGGCATCGCCGGCACTGGCGGCGCCCGCGCCCGGTCCTCCGACGACCCACGGTTCCTCGAGGAGCTGCTCGCCCTGCCGCGGGTCCACGTCGTCGTCGACGGCTACAACGTCACCAAGACGGCGTGGTCGGCGATGCCGCTCGACGCGCAGCGCTCTCGGCTCGTCAACGGCCTGTCCGCCCTGGCCGCGCGCACGGGCGCCGAGGTCACCTGCGTGTTCGACGGAGCGGACGTGGCGGTGCCACCGCCGGTGGGTGCCCCCCGCGTGCGGGTGCGGTTCAGTCCCGAGGGCCAGACCGCCGACGAGCTCATCCGCCGGCTGGTGAAGGCCGAGCCGGAAGGCCGCCCGGTGGTGGTCGTCTCCTCCGATCGCGAGGTCGCCGACGGGGTGCGCCGGGCCGGCGTGCGCAGCGTGGAGGCCAGGGCCCTGGTGGGTCTGCTCACGTAGTTGTGTCCGACCCCCTTCCTAGTGTCGGCATCGACGGGCAGGGCGCTCGTCCGCGACAGCTCCACCGCCACACGTCGTACCGACACCGGAGGTCTGACGATGCTGATCGACTGCGACAGTTGTGCCGTACGCGGGTTGGCCTGTTCCGACTGTGTGGTCACCGTCATCCTGGGCGCCGGCCCCGGCGCGCTCGGCGGTGACGAACGGGAGGCCATCGGCGTGTTAGCCGACGCCGGCCTCGTCCCGCCGCTGCGTCTCGTCGTGACCGACGATGTGTCCGATAGTTCCGAAGTAGCGCATGTCGAAAAACCTGCAAAAAAGTTGCCTGAGAGATTTGCCCGGGCACGTTCGGCTGGCTAGGCTCGCGCCCCAGGTGCCTGCTTGCCAGCCGAAGGAAGGACCAGCGTGCCTGCGCATCACGGTCAGACGCACCAACCTCGTCGCGCTCTCGTAGCTCTGTGTACCGCCGCCGTCACCGTCATGGGTGGCGTTGCTCTCGCCCCGGCCGGCTTCGCCGATCCGAAGCCGACGATCGACCAAGTCAAGACCCAGGTCGACGATCTCTACCACCAGGCTGAGCAGGCTTCCGAGCGGTACAACGCGGCTACCGACAAGCTCGCGGAGATTCAGCGCCGCATCGATCGTGCCCAGGCCAGCGTGGCCACCCAGGAAGCCAAGGTCGCCGAGGTCACCGCCAGCATGGCGGGCTTCGCCAGCGCGTCGTACCAGGTCGGCGGCATCGATCCCACGCTGCAGGCCCTGCTCGCCGACGATCCTTCCACCTTCCTCGCCCAGGCCTCGGTCCTCGACGCCTACGCCGACCAGCAGTCCGACCAGCTCGCCGCGGCCGCTGCCGAGCGCCGCGAGCTCGAGCAGGTCAAGCTGCTCGCCGACGAAGAGCTGTCGCGGCTCCAGGCGGTCGAGGCCGAGCTCGAGACCGAGAAGACCGCGGTCGAGCAGCTCCTCGCCGACGCCCAGGGCATCCTCGACGGCCTCGAGCAGGACGAGCGCGACCGCCTCGACCAGCTCGAGCGCGACCGCGAGGACAACTCCAACAACCCCGACCGCAACGACGACGACGAGGACGACAACGACGAGGAGCCACCCGACGTCCCCAGCTCGGAGAAGGGTCGTGTCGCGGTCGACTTCGCCATGGAGCAGGTCGGCGAGCCGTACGTCTGGGCGGCCGAGGGTCCGGGATCATGGGACTGCTCGGGGCTGACCATGATGGCCTGGCGCGAGGCCGGCGTGTCCATCTCGCGCTCGTCCGGATCGCAGATCAACGACGGCGCGCGGGTGTCCAAGAGCCAGCTCGAGCCGGGCGATCTCGTCTTCTACTACAGCCCGATCAGCCACGTCGGCATCTACATCGGCGACGGCAAGATCGTCCACGCCACCCACCCGGGCGATGTCGTCAGTGTCGACCCGGTCGACATGATGCCGTTCTCCGGCGCCAGCCGACCCGGCTGATCCGGTCCGGCTGATCCAATCCGTTCTCCGACGGGCCCCACGCCACCTCGGCGTCGGGGCCCGTTCGCATCCGCATGCCTGTGCCTCGGAGCCCCTCTCGGTGTGGCAGGCTCAGCCGGATGAGTCGCACTCTGGTTGTCACGAACGACTTCCCGACCCGTCACGGCGGCATCGAATCGTTCGTCTACGCGCTGTGCGACCGTCTACCGCCCGACGAGGTCGTGGTCTACACGGCCTCCATGCCCGACGATCACGCCTTCGACGCCCAGCTGCCCTTTCCGGTCGTCCGTGACCCGTCCACCACGCTTCTTCCCACGCCCGCCGTCGCCCGGCGCACCGCGGCCGTGATGCGAGCCGAGGGCTGCGACTCGGTGCTCTTCGGTGCCGCTGCTCCCCTCGGGCTTCTGGCCGACCGTCTGCGCGACGCAGGAGCATCCCGGCTGGTCGGGCTCACCCACGGACACGAGACGTGGTGGGCCCGGGTCCCGGGAGCCCGCCAGGCGCTGCGCCGCATCGGCGAGACCTGCGACGTCCTCACCTACGTCTCGGAGTTCTGCCGGCGCCGGATCATGCCCGCGCTCTCCGCCGACGCGGCCGAGCGGATGGTGCGGCTGGCCCCGGGGGTCGACACGACGGTGTTCCAGCCCGGTGTGGGTGGCGCGCAGGTCCGCGAGCGGCTCGGCCTCGACCCGTCCCGGCCGGTGCTGCTCTCCGTCTCGCGGTTCGTGCCGCGCAAGGGCCAGGATGCGCTGATCAAGGCGATGCCCCAGATCCTCGACGCCGTGCCCGACGCCGTACTCCTGCTGGTCGGCGACGGCCCGAACCGCAAGCGGCTGGAGAGCCTGACACACGAGCATCGGGTCGACAACGAGGTGATCTTCGCCGGAGCGGTGCCGTGGTCGGAGGCGCCGTCCTGGTTCGACTCGGCCGACGTCTTCGCGATGCCCTGTCGCACCCGCCAGGGCGGCCTCGAGCCCGAAGCCCTGGGCATCGTGTTCCTCGAGTCCCAGGCGTGTGGGCGCCCGGTGCTGGTGGGGGACAGCGGGGGCGCACCCGAGACGGTGATCCACGGCGAGACCGGCTACGTGGTCGATCCGTTCAATCCGCCCGCGATCGCATCGCGCGCGATCGAACTGCTCGCCGATCCCGACCACGCCAAGGATCTCGGCCGCAAGGGCCGCGCCTGGGTGGCTCGCGAGTGGAGCTGGGAGGAGCCGGTGGCGACGCTGCGCCGGCTGCTCGCGCCGACCGCCGACGCATCGGCGGCCGACGCACCGACCGGCGCGTGAGCCGTACGAGCGGGCTCGGCGCGATCAGCTCAGCAGGATTGAGAGGCGTCGCAGTGGGAGGCTCCGCGACCGAGCCCACCGGAGATCTGCTGGTTGATGAACCACGTGCCGGTCACGATCACCGCGAGTACGGCGATGGCGACCAGGACGTGCTCCACGCGTGTGGACGCGCTCCGAATATCGGTTCGTTGGCGCACCGTGAGTAGCTCCCCGAGTGGCTGAACGATGCATCGTCGGCGCGGTGACCGACCTTGACATGCTCAGGTTGCTGGTGAAACGGCCGCGCGTCGATGGCACGACCAGTCAGATGGGGATGGGCTGAACGGATGAGTGGCTCGTGCCGCTCTGTCCGATATGGGGTTAACCGTCGTGACCTTCGGCGGCGTTGTCGAGCAATCCGGCCCGTACGGCCGCCATGATGGCCTGCGCGCGGTTGGCCGCACCGAGCTTGTCGTAGAGCTTGGAGACGTGGGTCTTGGTGGTCGACTCGCTGATGTAGAGCTTGCGCGCGATGCTGGACACCCCGAAGCCCTCGGCCAGCAGGTCGAGGACCTCGCGTTCGCGCCGGGTCAGCTGGGGACCC
>DATCVR010000328.1:0-12896 GCA_036566745.1 Jiangellaceae bacterium
CCGACCCAGCTCGACCTCGTACAACTCCTCGGCCGCGATCAACCGAGCCTCGGCCAACCGCCGAGCCTCCGGACCGACCACCACACCGTCATCGACATCGGCGAAGGGCGCCCCCCGCCACAACCCCAGCGCCGCCCGCCACGCGGCCACAGCGCCGTCGACATCGCCGTCAGCGAGAGCCATCCGCGCGTCGTCGTGCAACCCGGCGAACTCGGCCGCGTCCAGCTCACTGGGGCCGACCTCCAGCTGATAGGCACCCCGGACGCCGGTCAGCCGATCCGGCCGGTCGAGCGCGCTCCGCAGCCGGTACATGTGGACTTGCAGGCTCTTCGCCGGCCGCTCCGGCAGATCCTCACCCCACAGCACGTCGGCCAGCAGGTCGGTACTGACCGCGCGGTTGGCCCGCACCAACAGGACCGCAAGCAACCGCTTGCGAAGTTCGGACAACGGCCGTATCTCGCGCGAACCATCGACAACCCGCACCGGGCCAAGCACTTCGAACCGCACCGGCCACCTCCCAGGTGCGCCATCCTGCCGCGCCCAGCCCCTCCCACCACGCCACGAGTCCACCATCCGGACCACCCGCCGGCGCGAAGACCGAGGTCGGAGTCGGTGGCGAGCTGGTGAGCCAGCCGGCCCCGTGAATCAGCCTTCCGTGATCGCATCGACAGCGTCGAGGAACCAACGACACGCCGCGAGTGCTTCTCGCAGTCGCCGCCCGAGTTCGGTCAAGGAGCCACTGAGGGCGGCGAGGCAGGTCCGGTGGGCGGCGTACGCGGGATCGACCAGGTGGGCGTGGCGGCCTCGCGCGCGATGCCCAGCGCCCCGACCAGATCGTCGCCACTGTCATTCCGCTGCCCCAGCGTCGTCGACCAGTACCCGCAGGTCGCGCTCGAGCGTGTCGCAGAGCCTCACGCCGTTGGTCACGCGCTCGGCGACGATCGGGTGAGCCGCGTAGATCTGCGTGGGTGGAAACATCTCACCCAGGGCATCGAACAGCGCTGCTTTGCGCCTCTTCAGAGTTGCGTACAGGTCCTCCACGGGGCGGACCTGCTCCTCGAGTCCGGCTTTGACCTCACGAACACACAACGTCACGGCCTGGACGGGTCTGCGGGCCGTCGCCTCCTCGGCGGCACGCACCCAACCTCCCGCGGCCTTGCATACCCGGTTGAAGGTCTCCGCGATGCGGCCGGCCTCGTCCGCCGCCTCGCGGTACTCGACCTCCGCCATCTGCGCCCATTCGATGACACGCGCCGTCTCCACGTCCGCCGCAACGACCGCGGAGCGAGCCTCGCCCACTGCGAAGCGCCAGTTCGCCAGTGTGCTGCCGTGCGTCGCCGACTGAGGCAATGCCTGTATCGCAGCATTGACCTGTTCGTCGAACTGCCGAGCCACGAGGCCCTGCATCACCGACTGCCAGGCACGTGCGTCCTGAGCAACGACATGCGCGGCCTGCTGTCGTGCGCGCATGAACTCACCGGTCCGGACGGTGATGTCGGACATGTATCCGGCGTCGCTCGTCAGTTCGATCAATTCATTCACCACGTCGTCGATCGTGACAGGGAAGGCCATCTTGATCACTACCTCTCTGTGTGCACCTCCGGCGTTCCGATCACGCGCAGACGACGTTCCGAAGCGCTCGCGCGAGCAGCCGACCGGCGTTACGAATCGATGAGAGACGCCCCCGTGGACCTGGGTGGGGATGCGTGGCATCCAGCTCTCCACGGGGGCGCCCCAGCGGTGACCGGCCACGACCACCACCGAGTGCCAGCTCACCCGAGCCGGGCTTCCGCAGGGTTTCTGGTGGCTTTCTGGTCCCGGCGTCCGATCCGCTAGCTCTCCGCGATCTCTTTCAATGCCTCGATCAACGCGTCGCATCGGACGTCGGCCTGATCCATGAGGCCCGGGATCTGCGCGCACGTGCGGACAACCGTGGTGTAGTGGTCCCGGGCGGCGACCCGGTGGTCCCAGCGCTCGTCGAACAGATCTTTCCGGTGTCCCTCGATCCGCCCTGCCACACCGAAGCCGAACTGCATACGCCCGGACTGCACGCGTCTCTTCACGGTCATCGCCCCCGCACGGACCTCTGCGACATCGGCCTGGGGCCACGACTCCGTCAGCTCCAGAGCCTCGATGGTTGCCTCGCACAGGTCGTTGAGGGCCCTCGCGACCACGCCGAGGTGCAGGTAAGCGTCCTGCGTCTGGCTCCAAGCGTCGCCACACTCCCGCTCCAGGTCCGCGACCAGCTCGTAGACCTCACGCACCTGCTGGGCGCTCTCGCCGGCCTGACCCCGAAGGTCCTCCAGACGTTCGGTGAGCGCCCAGCCGTGGATCCGCACCCGGTAGTCGACCGATCCCTCCGCCTGATCGCGGATCGAGTCGACGTGGCTCACGACGTCACCCGCGCGGAAGATCTTCATCGCCCCACGGGCCGACCGAAGCCCCGCATCCGCGGCCGCCTTGAGCCGACGGCAGACGTCCTCAGCGCTTCTGGCGGCGGTCAACGCCTGCATGCTGGTGCTATCGAGGATGCGCAGCGCATCGACCAGCTGTCTCGCGTCGGCGCCGGCAGCCGATCTGGCCATCACGATCCTCCTCGCCGGTGAAGGCCTCGCAGCCTCATGGCGCGAACACGTCGCTCTCGACGAGTCCTCTGGCGGCGTGGAGAGCAGCTGCCACGCGCTGACTGACCGTCACGGCGGCACGGGCGAGGTCGTGATGTGGCCGCGGAGATCCTGATGGGAACGCCAGAGGGCGGGCGCGCATCATGTCGAAATCTGCGAGTGGCTTCCTCACGCCCCACGCCTCGGTGACGCGTTCAGCCAGCCAGGACTGGGTATCTTCGGCGAGTCGGCGAGCCGTCGGGACGCCGCTGCTGGACCTGATGAGTTCGATGTTCGTGATGTGTGCCGCTGACCCAGCGGCCACGTCGTCGAACCACTCCTTGACATGACCGATGGCGGTCGACAGCTTGCCGTGCTCCTGGATCTCGAACGTGACTTCTTGTACCGCCAGGTCGGCTGCATGCCGAAGCGCACCCAACGGGTGATTCGCCGTCATGGTCGCGAGACCTTCGGCGCGCTCACGCCAGGTGCTGATCGCACCCCCGAACGTCCACCCCTCATGTGCCAGGCCGCCTACCCACTGCGATACCGACGCGATGTGCGGCACGACAGCGTCGTCGAATGTCGTCAGCCACGAACGGAGGTGAGCCGCGACGCCCTCCATCGTCTCCTTCCGAGCCTCGCAGGCCTCGGCGGCGGCCTCGTGGACGTCCAAGGCACCGCTGACCGCGGTGCCAAGGGTCTCGAGCTCTTTGACGACCTGGTCGACAAGCGTGCCACCTGGCATGTCCGGTTCCCTCCGGTCCCAGTCCAGGTGCCACGCGGGCACGCTGGAAGACGGAGGGCTCAGTCAAAGCGCCGGCGGCTTCTACGCGGTTTCGGCTCGCTTACGGGCAGACCGGCCGATCAGACGCCGGACATCGACGGCGTCCGGCGAACCGAAGGCCTCGAACCTCTCGAGCGCCTCGCGTAAGTGCTCCACGCCCTGGTCCGCGATGACCGGATCACGGCTCGCGATCCGCGCCGCGCCCAGCACGCCCAACGCACGGGCCTGCCCGAGCACGTGCCCCGTCTCACGATGAATCGCCAGCGCCGCCTCGGCGTGGTCGATGGCCTCCCGGACGTGCCCTCGAGCCAGCTCGACCATGGCGAGAACCGACGCCGACTCGGCCTCGCCCACCCGATCGGCGTTGCTCGACAGTTCGGCCGCTTCGCGCGCGAACGCTTCAGCCATCGGCACATCGCCGGCAGCCAGCTCCGTCCTGGCCAGGCCACGCGCGGCCGCCGAGCCACTGTCGTGCATACCCACGGCCTCCGCGAACTCCTTGGCGTCCTCGAACTCCGCTCGGGCGGCCTCCAGGTCGCCGAGCGCGAGGCGGCACAGGCCCAGTTCCTCCCGCGGGCCGGTCCGGAGGTGGGGCATTCCCACTTCGTCGGCGATGTTCTTGGCCGTCACGGCCTGCTCGACGGCGAGGTCGTACTCCCCGCGCTCGCGATGCCACTGCGCCCGGATATGGGCGAGCTGGGACTTCTTGGACTGGTCTCCGACCTGCGCGACTGCCGACTCCGCTCGCTCGAACAGCGCGTCGACACCCTCCGGCCGGCCGAGCATGATCCGGACCCAGATCAAGTTGGCCAGCGCGATCGGCGTGGTGTTGGTGACCTGGTCACCTTGCAGCGCAAGGATCTCCTCCCAGGTACGGGCCGTGCGCTGCAGGTCCCCGAGCAGGTACGTGACCGCGCCGAGATTGTTGAGGGTCAGGCACTGGCCGCCCACGTCGTGAGTTCGCCGGTACACCGTGAGCGCGGCGCCCAGATGATGTTCCGCCCGGGCCAGGTCGCGGTTCCTCAGGCTGATGACACCGGCGAGATTGAGGCAGTAGCCGTGGGCGCCGTCGTCTCCGACGGCCTCGGTCAACCGAAGCGCTTCGGCCAGGACCTCGTCCGGCACGGGAAGCCCGGCCAGGTACCGAACGGTGCTGTGCTCGGTCATCGTGTGCGCGATCGCGACCGGGTCGTCGGCGGCTCGCGCGGCGCTCAGGGCGGTCTCCGTGAGCGGTAGGACGAGATCGACGTAGCCGCGGTTGGTCATCACCACCGCGAGGCCGATCGTCAGGTGCCAGGTCCACAACCGCAGGGCGCCGTCGACGTCGTGGGCAGCTCGCACAGCGGCTGCGATGTTGCCGACCTCGGCGTTCAGCCACGAGGTCGCGGCGTGTGCATCCGCCAGCGCAACCTCCGCAATGCCCCGCGGCCGTGCCGGAGCGGGTAGCTCGCGGCGGTTGGCGACGAGTAGCCCGCGAGCCGCGCGCTTGCCACCGTCGTACCAGGCGAACAGCCGTTCCAGGGCATCCTGGCGGGCACCCGCCGTTTCCTCGGACACCGCGCGATCCCGCGCGTAGTCGCGGATCAGGTCGTGCAGGCGGTACCGGCCGGAGGCATGCTCGTCGAGCAGGTGAGCTCCGGTCAGTCGGCGGATCGCCTGCCGGGCCGTCACCGGGTCGATCGCGGCGATCGTCGCAGCGGCGTCGACCGTGAAATCGAGCCCGGGGATCAAGCCGAGGAGCCGGAACACCCGCCGCGTCTCGTGGTCGAGCCGCTCGTACGACACGTCGAACGCGGCGGCCACGGCGAAGGGTTCGTCGTCGTGGAGCTCGAGCGTCTTCAGGCCCTGCTCGCGCAGCTCGGCGAGGTACTCCGCCATGGTCCGGTGCGGCTCGTCGGCGAGCTGAGCCGCCGCGATGCGAAGCGCCAGCGGCAGTCCGGCGCACGCCTCGATCAGCGCGGCCGCGTGGTCGGGTTCGGACGCCACTCGCTCCGATCCGATCAGCCGGCTCAGCAGTTCCAGCACGTCATCCGCGGGCAGGACGCTCAGGCCGATCCGACGCACCCCCTCGCGGGCCACCAGGCTCGTCAGCCTGTCTCGGCTGGTGATCACCGTCAGGCAGCCAGGGCCGGCCGGGAGGAGCGGACGGACCTGCTCGGCCGACGCGGCGTTGTCGAGCACCACCAGCAGCTTCCGGTCCGCGACGAGCGAGCGGTACTCAGCGGTTGCCTCCTCGACGTTTCCCGCCGCCCGCGCCGGATCGCCGCCCAGCCCGCGGAGCAGGTGACCCAGAGCCTCGATCGGCTCCAACGCGGGTACCGGAGCGTGTCCGCGCAGGTCGAGATACAGCTGGCCCTCTCCGAACCGATCCGCGACCGCATGGGCGTACCGCAGCGCCAACCCGGTCTTCCCGACTCCGGCCATGCCCGTGATGCCCACGATGCCCGGACCGTCGGAGGCCATCGTCGTGGCCTCCAGGTCGGCCAGCTCGGCCTCGCGGCCGACGAAAGCGCCCGGCGCCGGAGGCAGCTGGCTGGGCGGAACCCACGAGACACGGACGGGTGCGTGGGCACCTGCCGACGGCCGCCGAGGCGAGCCTTCTACGAAGAGCCGGGGGTCCTCGGCACGCATCGCGTTGTAGAGCTCGCGCAGCTCCCGCCCCGGCTCGGCGCCCAGCTCGTGCGCCAGGCGTCTCCGGGTGGCCCGAAAGGCGGTCAGAGCTCGGGCCTGCCGGCCGGAACGGTACAGCGCCAGCATCAGCTGCGCCGTGAACCGTTCTCGCAACGGGAACCCGGCCACCAGCTCGGTGAGCTCCGGCACGATCTCGCGCACACGGCCCCGGGTGAACTCGACCTCGTACAGCTCCTCGTGGACGATCAGCCGCGCCTCGGCCAGCTGCCGGGCCTCGGGCCCGACCACGACGCCGTCGTCGACATCGGCGAACGGTGACCCCTTCCAACACGCCAGCGCGTCTCGAAACAGCGCCGCCGCGGCGTCGAGGTCGTCACCGAGTCGCGCGTCGCGGGCCTCCGCATGCAGCCGCTCGAAGTCGGCGGCGTCGAGCTCACCGGGCCTGACCGCCAGTAGATAGCCGCCCGGCACCCGGGCCAGCCGTTCGGGCCGGTCCAGCACCTGCCGAAGCCTGTGGACGTGCACCTGCAGGCTCTTGTCGGGCCGCTCCGGCTGGGCCTCACCCCAGAGGACCTCGCCGAGCAGGTCGGCACTGACGGCACGATTCGCGCGCGCGAGCAGCACAGCGAGGATCCGGCGCCGCAGCGGGGATATCAGCCCCACAGCTCGCCCATCCTCAATGACCCGAACCGGGCCTAGCACCTCGAACCGCACCGTCACCTCCGGGAAAGGTCATCCTGCCGTCCTGGTGTGACGCGACTCGGTCGCCAGTCCATCATCCGGACATCGGTCGCGGCCGGGCGGTTCCGGCCGACGCCTCACGATCGGGCGATCGCCGCCCGGACGAGCTCGCCTTCAGGCGATCCGAACGTCTCGAACCTCCGCAACGACTCGCGCAGGTGCTCGACACCTCGCGGAGCCGCGCCGGGATCGCTACTCGCGATCAACGCCTCGCCGATCACCCGATGTGCCCGGGCCAGGCCGAGGTAGTACTCCGTGCTGCGATGGACCGCCAGGGCGTCCTCGCCGTGGATGATCGCGTCCTCGACGCGGCCGGCCATGAGTTCGGCCGCAGCCAGCTCGACGAGC
Organism: Jiangellaceae bacterium; assembly: GCA_036566745.1. GTDB lineage: Bacteria > Actinomycetota > Actinomycetes > Jiangellales > Jiangellaceae > DATCVR01. The sequence continues at coordinate 7,111 of DATCVR010000328.1, forward strand.
GCGTCGCCCCTGCGGACGCGGTGCGCCTCACCGGCGAGGTCGAGGGCAGCTCGCGCCTGAACCTGCGCTGCCTCGGCGTCGCCGGCCGCGCGACAGGTCTCGGCCAGCCCGCGCAGTGCCTCCGAGCCTTCCGCTTGCAGGCCGGACGACCGCGCCAACTCCGCGGCCCGCGTGAACTCACTCCGCGCTGCGTCCAGATCGCCGCGAGCCAAGTGGCAGAGTCCGATATCGGTGCGCACGTCGGCTTGCAGACGGCGGATGCCGAGCTCATCGACCAATGGTCGCGCCACCAGGACCAGCTCGAGCGCGTCGTCGATGCGGCCGATCTCCCGGTACCATTCCGCGCGAATGAACATGAGGATGCATTCCGAAGCCCTGTCGCCGTCCTTCGCGACCAACTGCTTCGCCCGGTCGATCATGGACTCCAGCTCCGCAAGCTCACCGAGCATGAGCCGCGTCGAGCTGAGGTTCGTGAACGCGTCCTGCGTGGCGCGCCCGTGGTCCAGCTCGAGGATCTTCTCCCACCAGCCCACCGCCCGGCGCAAGTCGCCACGGAACTGGGCGATGCCGCCGAGGAAGTTGAGCATGAGCCCCTGCCCCTTCTCGTCGCCGAGCTCCCGCTGTACAGCGAGTGCTTGGAGCACGAGCTCCTCGGCCGCCGCATACTGGCTGGCGCGCATCTTGACGACGCCGCTCAGGTAGAGGCAGAACCCGTGGACTGCTCGGTCGCCGACGCTCTCGGCGTGGTCGAGCGCCTCCGCCAGCACCTCGGCCGGCACCGGGATGCCGGCGAGCGTCTGTACGCTGCCGTGTTCGACCAGGGTGTGCGCGATCGCATGCCGGTCCCCCGACGCTCGAGCCGCACCCACGGCGGCCTCCAGCAGCGCCAGTTCCTCGGCGAGGTACCCGCGTCGGGCCATCGGAATGGCCGAGCCGAGAACGAGGTGCCACGACCACGGCAGCAGGGCGGGGTCGTCCTTCGCAGCCATCCGCGCGGCGGAGGTGGTGTTGGCGAACTCGTCGCGCAACCTGGCAACGGCCTCCATCTCGTCCGCGAGCTCGACGCCGGGGACGCCGTCGACCAGGTCGGGCAGCGGGGGCCGGCGCGCATGAGATCGGAGGCGATCCCATGCCGCTTCCTTGCCCTGGTAGTACCAGGTGAACAGACGGGTCAGCGCCACCTGGCGGGTCTCGGCCGTCTCCTCGGTGTCGGTCCGGCTCCGGGCGTAGTCGCGGAGCAGGTCGTGCAGGCGGTAACGGCCCGCGGCATGCTCGTCCAGCAGGTGTGCTCCGGCGAGTCGGCGCATCGTCACGCGCGCCGCATGTGTCGTCGCTCCGGTCAGCGCGGCCATGGCGTCGACGGTCACGTCGAGGCCCGGCACCACGCCGAGCAGCCGGAAGGACCGGCGGGTGTCCGGGTCGAGCCGCTGGTAGGAGAGGTCGAACGCGGCCGCCACGGCGGAGTGCTCGTCGTCGTCCAGCGCGAGGGTCTCCAGCCCACGTTCCCGCAGCTCGTTGAGGTAGTCGTCGATCGGTCGGTGTGGCTCGTCGGCAAGCTGCGCCGCGGCGATGCGAAGAGCCAGCGGCAGTCCCGCGCACTCGCCGACCAACGCATCGACCTGCTCTGGCTCGCCCTCGGCCCGGTCTGCCCCGAGGAGCTGTGTCACCAACGCGCGGGAGTCGGGTCGAGGGAGGACGTCCAGGACGATGCGGTGCACACCCTCGCGCGCTACCAGGCCAGGCAGGCGGTTTCGGCTGGTGACCAGCGCCAGACACCCCGGAGCCGCCGGCAACAGCGGCCGCACCTGGTCGGCGGACGCGGCGTTGTCGAGTACTACGAGCATCTTCCGGCCCGCGAGCAGCGACCTGAGCTGGGCCGTCGCGGATTCCACCGAATCGGCCGCGCCGCCGGGATCGGCGCCGAGCCCGCGAAGCAACTCGCCGAGCGCCTCCATGGGCTGCAGGGACGGCGCCTCGGCGTGGCCCCGGAGATCGACGTAGAGCTGGCCGTCACCGAACCGGTCCGCCAGCCGATGGGCGAGCCGGACGGCGAGCCCGGTCTTGCCCACGCCCGCCATGCCGGTGATGACGACGGTGATCGCGTCGGCGGCGGTTGCCGTGATCGAGTCGAGCTCGGCCAGCTCGCGTTCCCGGCCGACGAACGCACCCGGCACCGGCGGGACCTGAGCCGGCCGCGCCGGGGGCGCGACCACCGCACCGCCGACCCCAGCACCCGACGAATGGAGATCCGGACTCGCCAGCAGCTCCTGGTCTTCGGCGCGGATCGCGTCATGCAACTCACGAAGCTCACGCCCCGGCTCGGCGCCGAGTTCCTTGGCCAGCCGCTGCCGGAGCGCCCGATACGCCGTCAACGCCCGCGCCTGCCGACCGGACCGGTACAGCGCCACCATCAACTGCCCGGCGAACCGCTCCCGCAGCGGGAACTCCGCGACCAGCTCGGTCAGCTCCGGAACGACCTCTCGAGCCCGGCCCCGACCCAGCTCGACCTCGTACAACTCCTCGGCCGCGATCAACCGAGCCTCGGCCAACCGCCGAGCCTCCGGGCCGACCACCACGCCGTCATCGACATCGGCGTAGGGCGCTCCGCGCCACAACCCCAGCGCCGCCCGCCACGCGGCCACAGCGCCGTCGAGGTCGCCGTCAGCGCGAGCCCTCCGCGCGTCGTCGTGCAACCCGGCGAACTCGGCCGCATCCAACTCACCCGGGCCGACCACCAACTGATAGCCGCCGGGCACTCCCACCAACCGATCCGGCCGGTCGAATACCTGCCGCAACCGATACACATGAACCTGCAGGCTCTTGTCCGGCCATTCCGGCAGATCCTCACCCCACAGCACGTCGGCCAGCAGGTCGGTACTGACCGCGCGGTTGGCCCGCACCAACAGCACCGCAAGCAGCCGCCTGCGAAGATCCGAGACCGGCCCCAGTACCCGCGCGCCATCAGTGGCCCGCACCGGACCGAGCACCTCGAACCGCACAGGACACCTCCCAGGTGCGCCATCCTGCCGCGACCAACCCATCGCACCAGGCGACGAGTCCACGATGCGGACGGTCACTCCCGCTGAGGCCTCGCGTCGACGGCCTCGACGCCTCACGCTCGAGCGAGCGCCGCCCGAACGTCCTCGCCTTCCAGCGATCCGAACGTCTCGAACCTCCGCAACGCCTCGCGCAGGTGCTCGACACCTCGCGGAGCCGCGCCGGGATCGCCACTCGCGATCAACGCCTCGCCGATCACCCGATGCGCTCGAGCCGTACCGAGAACGTGTCCGGTCTCCCGGTGGATGGTCAGGGCCTCTTCGCCATGGCCGATGGCGTCGTCGACGCGACCGGAGGCGAGGTCGATCCGAGCGAGCGTGACCAGGGCATTGCCTCGATGCAGCCGATACTCCTCCCCCGCCAGCTCGATCGCTTCGAGGACGCGCGCCTCCGCAGCCGACAGATCACCACGGACGAGAAGGCTTTCGGCGAGCCCTGCGGCTGCCTTGGAGCCCTCGGCGCGCAGGCGCGACGAGCGGGCGACGTCGAGAGCGTGCTCGAACACTCGCAGCGCAGATTCGTGATCGCCGAGCGCGAGGTAGCCGAAGCCGAGGTCAGCTCCGGCGTCGACCTCGAGGCGGGGAATGCTCAGTTCCGCGGCGAGTTGCTGGGCCTTGACCAGATGGTCGAGGCCCTCTCGGATCCGGCCGGCGTCGAGGAGCAGTTGGCCCCGGCTGCACAGGAGCACGCTCCTCTTCGCCCCGTCGCCCTGCCTGTCGATCAACACCTCGGCGCGATCCAGCAGCGCTTCGACCCCTTCGATCCGGCCCAGCATGGGCAGGGTGAGGCTCAGATTGATCAGGGCGCTCATCGTGGTTGGGCTCTCCTCTAGCTTGAGAATCTCCTCCCACCAGTCCACCGCCCGGCGCAGGTCTCCTTGCATCAGGGCAAGGCCGCCGAGGTAGTTCAGGGTCAGCGCCTGCCCGCCCGGGTCGCCGATGAGTCGAAACTCGGCACGAGATCGCTCCAGCAGATCGGTGGCCTCGGCGTGCCCCTCCTTGCGCTGCTGGACCACGGCAGCCATGAACAGGCAGTACCCGATGAGCCCTCGGTCACCAACGCTCTCGCCGTGCGCCAGGACCTCGGCCACCAGACTGTCGGGCACCGGACTGCCGGCAATCGTCTCGACGGCACCGAATTCGGTGAGCGTGTGCGCGATCGCGTGCCGATCCGCGGCCGAGCGCGCTGCCTCCACGGCGCGCCCGAGCGCCGACCGTGTCTCCGCGAGATATCCGCGCCGCGCCATCTGCAGGCCCGCGCCCAGGACGAGGTGCCACGACCACGGCGCCAGGGCCGGATCGTGAGCGGCCACCCGCGCTGAGGAGGTGAGGTTGCCGAACTCATCCGTCAGCCAGCTCGCGGCGTCGTGTCCGTCGTGGAACTCCAACCCGGCCACCCCGTCGGCGAGCGCCGGACGCGGCGGCTCCCTCCGATAGGACCTGAACAGCGCCTCGGCTGACTCCTTGCTCCGGTAGTACCAGGTGAAGAGTCGATTCAGGGCCGCCGTGCGGTGCTCGGCGGTCTCCTCGGTCGCGGCCCGGTGCCGGGCGTAGTCGCGGAGCAGGTCGTGGAAGCGATACCGGCCGGCCGCGTGTTCGTCCAGCAAATGCGCTCGCGTCACCCGGCGCAGCATCTCCCGGGTGTTCGGCGCGGGCGCACCCACGAGGGCCGCAACGGCGTCGAGGGTGAAGTCCAAGCCGGGCACGAGGCCGACCAGCCGGAACAGTCTGCGGGCGTCCGGGTCGAGCCGCTGGTAGGAGAGGTCGAACGCGGCCGCCACGGCGGAGTGCTCATCGTCGTCCAGGGCGAGTGCCTCCAGCCCGCGCTCCTGGAGCTCCGCCAGGTAGTCGCCGACCGGTCGGTGCGGCTCGTCGGCGAGCTGCGCCGCGGCGATGCGCAGACCCAGCGGCAGCCCGCCACATGCCTCGACCAGCGCCGTGACGTGGTCCGCCTCGGCCTTCGCACGCTCCGATCCGAGCAGCTGCGTCATCAGTTCCCGGGCATCGGCGGCGGGCAGCACGTCGAGGGCGATGCGGTGCGCACCCTCGCGGGCCGTCAGGCCGGGCAACCGGTTCCGGCTCGTCACCAGCGTCAAGCACCCCGGCGAAGCAGGCAGGAGCGGGCGCACCTGGTCGGCGGACGCGGCGTTGTCCAGGAGCACGAGCATCTTCCGGCCCGCGATCAGCGATCGGAACTCGGCCGTCGCGGATTCCACCGACTCGGCCGCCCGGGCGGGATCGGCCCCGAGCCCACGCAGCAGCTGCCCCAAGGCCTCCATGGGCTGCAGCGACGGCGCTTCGGCGTGGCCCCGGAGATCGACGTAGAGCTGGCCGTCACCGAACCGATCGCCCACGAGATGGGCGAGCCGGACGGCGAGCCCGGTCTTGCCCACGCCCGCCATGCCGGTGATGAGGACCACGAAGGCATCGGTCGCACGCTCGATCTGCTCGTCGAGCTCGGCCAGCTCGCGTTCCCGGCCGACGAACGCACCCGGCACCGGCGGGACCTGAGCCGGCCGCGCCGGGGGCGCGTGGCCCGCGCTGCCGGCGTCAGGGAGATTCGACCTGGCCAGCAGCTCCGGGTCTTCGGCGCGGATCGCGTCGTGCAACTCACGGAGTTCACGCCCCGGTTCGGCGCCGAGTTCCTTGGCCAAGCGCTGCCGGAGCGCCCGATACGCCGTCAACGCCCGCGCCTGCCGACCCGACCGATACAACGCCACCATCAACAGA
>DATCVR010000329.1:0-4005 GCA_036566745.1 Jiangellaceae bacterium
GACGCGGCCGTGTTCATGATCTGGTCGAGCGCGAGCAGGCTGAAGTTGACGGTCATCACCTCGACGATCGGTCGCATCCCGCCGATCGCCGCCCCGATGCCGGCGCCCACGAAGGCCGACTCGGAGAGTGGGGTGTCGCGGATGCGCTCGGGACCGAACTCCTCGATCAGGCCGAGACTCACCGCGAAGCAGCCGCCGTAGTCACCGACGTCCTCGCCCAGCAGGAACACCCGGTCGTCCTCGCGGAGCGCCTCGCGCAGCGCCTCCCGGAGCATGTCGCGGTAGGTGGTCTCCAGCGCGGTCGTCGTGGTCATGACGCTTCCTTGTCCGAGGTCACGAATCGGGTCAGGTCGTCGACCGGCTCCAGTGGGCCCTCTTCGGCGGTCGCGACGGCCAGGTCGATCTCGGCGGCGATCTCGGCCTCCATCTCGGCCAGCGCCTGGTCGGTGAGCTGGGCGTCGGCTCGCATCACCCTCTGAAGCGCGTCGATCGGGTCGCGCTTCTTCCAGGCCTCGATCTCCGCCTTGTCCCGGTAGCGGTCCGGGTCGTACATGGAGTGCGCCCGGAACCGGTACGTCGCCAGCTCGAGGAAGTGCGGTCCACCACCGGACCGGATCCCGTCGACCGCCATGCGCGTCGCGCGCTCGACGGCGAGTACGTCCATGCCGTCGACGGGTGCCGCGACGAGGCCGTAGGACGCGGCGCGCAGCGCGAGGTCCGCCCGGCCGTGTTCCTTGGCGAGCGCGGTGCCCATCGCGTACCGGTTGTTCTCGCAGCAGAAGAGCACCGGGAGCTGCCACAGGCTGGCCAGGTTGAGCGACTCGTGGAATTCGCCCTCCGCCGCGGCACCTTCACCGAAGAAGCACACGGTCACCCGGTCGCGGCCCTGGAGCTTGTCGGCCAGGGCCAGCCCGACCGCCAGCGGGATCCCCCCGCCGACGATCGCGTTGCCTCCGACGAACGCGCTGGGCTTGTGGAACAGATGCATCGACCCACCGCGGCCGCGGCTGCAGCCGGTCTGCCGGCCGAACAGCTCCGCCATGATCGCGTCCATCGGTACGCCGCGGGCCAGCGCATGGCCGTGCTCTCGGTAGGTCGACACGATCGCGTCGTCCGGGGCCAGTGAGGAGACGACGCCGGTGGCGATCGCCTCCTCGCCGACGTACAGATGCAGGAAGCCGCGGATCTTGGTGGAGCTGTACAGCTCGGCGCACCGCTCCTCGAAGCGGCGGATGGTCAGCATCATGCGGAGCAGATCGGCCCTGTGCTTGGCCACGGCGGTGTCCTTTGCCTGCGAAGGGCGTGTCTGCGGGGAGCGGCGCCGGGTGGTCATGACGGCCGCTCCAGGGTGGACAGGTCGCCCTCGGGCAGGCCGAGCTCACGTGCCTTCAGCAGCCGGCGCATGACCTTGCCGCTGCTGGTGTGCGGGAGGTGCTGATCGAACGTGATCTCCTTCGGTGCGAGACCGCCGAGACGCCGCCGTCCGAAGGCGAGCAGCTCCAGGGCGAGATCGTCGGATGCCTCGAACCCCGGTTTGAGCGTGACGAACGCCTTGACGAGCTCACCGGCCACGGGGTCCGGCTTGCCGATGACACCGGACTCGAGCACGGCGGGGTGCTCCATCAGCGCGGTCTCGACCTCGAACGGCCCGATCAGATGTCCGGCGGACTTGATCACGTCGTCGGCCCGGCCGACGAACCAGAAGTAGCCGTCGGCGTCGACCCGGGCCAGGTCGCCGGTGAGGTACCAGCCGCCGGCGAAGCACGACTCGTAACGCTCCCGTTCGTTCAGGTAGCCACGGAACATCGAGGGCCATCCCGGCCGCAGGGCGATCTCGCCGACCTCGTCGGTGCCTGCCTCGTGCGCAGATCCGTCGACGATCGCGGCCCGGCCGTCGTCGCCGCGGGTCAGCACCGCGGCCCGGATGCCCGGCATCGGCCGGCCCATCGAGCCGGGGCGTACCTCCGTGCCCGGGTAGTTGCTGATCATGATCGCGCCGGTCTCGGTCTGCCACCAGTTGTCGTGCACCGTGAGGGCGTACGCCTCGCGGCCCCAGACCACCACCTCGGGGTTGAGCGCCTCACCGACGCTCGCGATGTGCCGTAGTGCGGAGAGGTCGTGCTGCCGAGGAAGCTCGGTGCCGTACCTGACGAGCATGCGCAGCGCGGTGGGCGCCGTGTACCAGACGTTGACCCGCTGCTGCTCGAGCAACCGGTACCACGCGGCGGCGTCGAACTCGCCGGCATAGCTGATCAGGGTGGCGCCATGGGTGAGTGGCGCGATGATGCCGTACGACGTGCCGGTCACCCAGCCCGGGTCGGCGGTGCACCAGAACACGTCGCCCCGGCGCAGGTCCAGCGCGAAGGAGGAGGTGGCGTGGTGTGCCACCACGGCCTCGTGCACGTGCACGGCTCCCTTGGGCTTGCCGGTCGTGCCGCTGGTGAAGTGGAGGAGGGCCATGTCCTCGGGGTCGGTCTGGGGGATCGCGTAGTCGGGCGACGCCGCGGCCAGCGCCGGGTCGAGCGCGATCGTCCCCTCGACGGCGGTGTCGCCGACCACCAGCACGTGTTCGAGTCGCGGCAGGTCGGCGCGGATCGGCGCCACCTTGCGCCGGTAGAACTGGGGCGTGGTGACCAGCACGCGGGCACCGCTGAGCGACGCCCGGTCGCGGATCGGCCCGGGGCCGAACGAGGAGAACAACGGCGAGAAGACCGCGGTGTGCTTGAGCGTCCCGAGCGCGACGACGTACTGCTCGGGCTGCCGGCCGAGCAGAGTCATCACCCGGTCACCCTTCTCCACGCCGAGTCCGGCCAGGAGGTTGGCGAAGCGGTTGGTACGTGCCGCCAGCTCGGCATAGGTCAGGTCCTCGAACGTGCCGTCCTCGGCCACGCACCTGATCGCCACCACGTCGCCGCGCCCCTCGGTCAGATGCCGGTCGACGGCGACGTGGGCGATGTTCAGCCCGCGGCCGCCGGGAACGTCGGGGAGGCCGGCGCGCACGGACTCCCAGGTGAAGTCGCGGTACGCATGCTCGTAGTCGGTGAAGGCCCGGATCTCTCCGTCGATGACCGTCTGCATGCCAAATCTCCTCGCGACGAGCTGTCTGTACGACTGTCGCTCGTGGAGGAGCCGGGCCGGCAGGGCCCAAAGTGGGACCAGCGAGGGGCTTTGGTCACCACAGACCTGGCTAGCGTGCGAGGTCGGCGCGTGCCTGCTCCAGGACTCGGTCGAGCTCCACGTAGATCTCGTCGTGCCGCTCCCTGAGCTCGTCGAGACCAGGTGCGTCGTTGAGGTCGCCGATCGCCTGACGGAGGGCTTCGAATCCTTTGGGGATCTTCCCGCCCGCACTGAGGATGCTCAACTGGCCGATGGCCGCGCGGGCGGCTGAGTTGTTGCGGTACGCCTCCTGTCGCAGCGACTCCCGCTCGGCTGCGGGGAGGTCGGCGAGGCGAGCCTTGACGCGGCTGTAGGTGACGCGCTCGAACTCGTACAGGCTTGCGGCGCACTGGCCGTAGACGCGGACCCTGGCATCCAGCAGTTGAAGGTCGCGGGTGTTCCGGTGTTGCCAGTACGCGCCCCACCAGGCTCCGAGGAGGGTGGCGAGGATGCCCATCGCGGTCACAACGACAGTCGTAGTCACGTCGGAAGACCGTAGGGCATGCGACGTCTCCGCGCGTCGGAAGCCGTGCCCTTGTCGTCGTCCGAGCCGACGCCAAGCGGCATCAGGCGTGGCGTAGCGCTGGCGTGAGGTGCCGATCACAGTCAAACGCGGTCTACGGGTTAGGTTCTGCGGCGGCATTCCCCCGATCTTGGAGTTTCTCGATGTCAGACCTGACCTATCAAATGCTCGCGCTGGTGGCCTACATGGTCGCCATGCTCGGCATCGGCGCCTGGGCGTACCGGCGCACCTCGAACCTCGACGACTACATGCTGGGCGGGCGTGATCTCGGCCCGATGGTGAGTGCGTTGAGTGCGGGTGCCTCGGACATGTCGGGGTGGTTGCTC
>DATCVR010000330.1:0-2728 GCA_036566745.1 Jiangellaceae bacterium
TGCTCGAGGTGGTCTGCGCAGCCATGATTGGACGTCCTGTCTGCCGCGGTCGGCACGTTGCAGCGGCGAGGCGGAGACTACCGTTCGGGCGAGCTTCGGGGCACGCCGGCCGGTCTGCCGGATTCGACCTGATCCTTGAACGCGTGGATGTGGCCCTTGTAGGCCTCGGCGTAGCCCCGGCGCAGCCGCACCAGGGCGCGGGAGGGCAGTGGCCGGGTGGGCAGTGGCCGGGTGCCGACCGGGCGCACCCGCGCGCGGGTGGCGGGATCGGCCCGCAGGAACCAGTGGACGATCACGCCGTCGTGCCAGGGATCGAGCCAGATCTCGGCCGAGCCGCTCAGCTCACCGCGCACGGCCCAGCGCAAGCCCTGCGGGCCGCGATCCTCGCTGACGGTCAACTCGAGGGCGGGCCACCACCGCGCCCACAACCGCGGGTCGGCCAACCGGCGCGCCACGTCGGCGGGCGGGGCCACCACGAACGTCTCGTCGTGCAGGTCGATCATGGGCGGACGCACGGTTCGCAGCCTAGACAGCCACAGCTGATCGTGTGATCGGCGGTGACATACGGCACACTTTGCCATGTGAGCGTCTGGTCATCCGATTCTGCCGTGCAACGGCACTGGCGAGGAGTCGCCGTCGCCCGGCCCGGGATGCTGGCGCTGGTCATCGCGCTCACCGGCTCGGCACGCGGGCTCGTCACCGACTGGTGGTGGCTCGGCGCGCTCACGCTCGTCGCGGTGGCCGCCTCGGTGGCCGAGCGGATCCTCCCCCGCACGCCGTTCCGCGCCGCCGGCGAGATGGCGATGGCCTCCATCGTGATCGGCCTAGGGCTGCCCGATTCCTACCTCGCCCTCCCCTACCTCCTCCTGCCGGCGTTCGCCGCCGGGCTGGCCGGCAGCCTCGCCGGCGCCGGGATGAACACCCTGGTGGGCGCGTTCGGCCTGACCATCGGTGCGGTCCTCGCCCGCGACGCGCCGGCCGACCTCACCACGTTCGGCAGCCTGGCGGCCTGGCTGCTGATCATCTTCGTCACGGGTGCGGTGGGCGCCTGGCTGCTGCGCCAGGAGAACATCCACGTCGCCGACAGCGCGCGCTATGCCGCGGCCTACCGACTGCTCTCCGAGCTGCGCATCGTCTCGCGGCGGCTCTCCGGCGGGCTCGACCCGATGACCCTGGCCGAGGGTCTGCTCGACGACCTCGACGAGCGGATGCCGATGCGGCGCTCCGCCCTGCTCATCCGGCGCGACGGCGGCATCCTGTTCCCCCTCGCCCAGCGCGGTCACGACGACGGCTGGCTGGTCGGGGCCGAACGGGATCCGGCGGTCCTCGACGCCTGGACGAACGAGGTCCCGACCTGGACCCCCGCCGGACGACGCGGCTTCCGGGTCGTGCTCCCGTTGCGCGTGGGCGCGCGCACGATCGGCGCGGTGGTAGGCGACCTCCCCGACCCGGTCTCGCCCGACGACCTCCGCGAGCTCGCCCGATCCACCGACGAGGGCGCCGTGCGGCTCGAGACCGCGTTGCTCTTCGACGAGGTGCGCGAGCTGGCGACCCGCGAGGAACGCCGCCGCCTGGCGCGGGAGATCCACGACGGCATCGCCCAGGAGCTCGCCTCGCTCGGCTACCTCGTCGACGACCTGATCGCTCGCACCACCGACGCCGACGCGATCTCGCTGGCCACCACCCTGCGGCGCGAACTGACCCGAGTGCTGTCCGACCTCCGCCACTCCATCTTCGACCTGCGCAGCGACATCGACCGCGATTCCGGCCTGGGCACTACGCTGTCCGGCTACGCCCGCCAGGTGGGCGCGCAGACCGGCCTCAAGGTCCATCTCGTGCACGAGGAGAGCCACGAGCGGCTGCGTCCGGAGATCGAGGCCGAGCTGTTGCGGATCGGCCAGGAGGCGATCACGAACGTGCGCAAGCACGCCAAGGCCCGCAATCTGTGGGTCACCATCACGGTCAGCCCGCCATCCGCACATATCCGCGTGTGCGATGACGGAACGGGCATGCGAACCAAGCCCCGTGATCGGTACGGTTTGGACATCATGGCTGAACGGGCGCGCCGGGTCGGCGCGACGTTGGTGATCGACGACGGCCCTGAAGGCGGTACGGTCGTTGACGTATCCCTGGGAGCCACGAACGGAGAGGGGTAGACCCGCGTGCCCGTCACGGTGATGTTGGTCGACGACCACGAGCTCATCCGGCAGGGGCTGCGGCGTGCTTTCGAACGCGACGCCGGCTTCCAGGTCGTGGGCGAGGCCGGCTCGGTCGCCGACGCACGCCGCCTCGCCGGAGCAGCCCAGCCCGACGTCGCGGTGCTCGACGTCCGCCTGCCCGACGGCAGCGGCCTCGAACTCGCTCAGTCGCTGCGCGCGTCCCGCGCCGACATCGGCCTGGTGATCCTGACGATGTACGCCGGCGACGACCACCTCTTCGCCGCCCTCGACGCCGGGGCGTCGGCGTTCGTACCCAAGAGCGCACCCAGCGACGACGTCGTGGCTGCTGCCCGGCACGCCGCGGCCAAGCCGTCGTCGTTCGTCGCGGCCGACCTGGCCGAGGCGATGCACCGCCGGATGAACCCCACGGGTCCCCAGCTGACCCGGCGCGAACGCGAGGTCCTCGACCTGCTGGCCGAGGGCTTCGGGGTGTCCAGCATCGCGCGCAAGCTCTACATCAGCGAGTCGACCACCAAGACCCACGTCTCCAAGCTCTACGACAAGCTCGG
>DATCVR010000331.1:0-3415 GCA_036566745.1 Jiangellaceae bacterium
TCCATCCCGCTGGGCGCCGAGGAGATGTCGGTCGGGTATGTCCGCTGGGTCTCCAAGGCTCCGAAGTCAGGGGTGACGAGCCGCACCGTCAAGACCGTACGCCGCCCCAAGCCCACCCTGGGACGCGGCTACGCCGCCAAGGCGGGGGCGAAGTCATGAGGGGTCTGCTGGTCGAGGTCATCGAGGACTCCCGCGGGTCGCAGGCGACCGCGGTCGCCCTGGTCAACGCCAGCCAGATCCAGGTCGAGGACCTCACCTCGTTCCCGGAGTCCGGCGGCATCGTCGATGTCCTCGGCGTGCAGTACGCCTACGCCGGCGTCGTCCCCGCCGCCGAGAGCATCGACCCGGACACCGGGTTCCCGAACACGGCCGGGGCGATCGTCCTCAGCGGCCTGGTAACGGTCCAGGTCGACGTCGACGACCCGGTGCAGCTCGTGCTCGGCGGCGCGCCGGCCACCGACGCGTACGCCGTGGTGGAGTTCCCTGCTCCCACCGACACCGACCAGCCCGACGACATCGCGTCCGTCCATGTGCCCATCGACTACTCCCAGCGGCCCATGTTCGCGGCTGGCCCCTACGATCCCGCCGTCCCGATCGAGGTGTCAGACGATCTGACCCGGGTCATCACGGTCCCGGGCGTGAAGCCGACCATCGACGGGTCCGTCATCGTCAACCTCCCCGACGTCGTGGACACAGACCCGCCGGCGTCGTCGCCGACGCCCGAGCTCACTGGCGGCGTACGGTCCATCATCGGCCGCCACGCCTCGGTTGCGCTGGCCCGGTCCTACGACATCTACCTCAGCAACACCAACGCCTCGGCGCCCGACGCCGCTCACCTCGTGGCGAACACCAACGGCATCATCTGGACTATCGGCAAAGTGCCGGACGTGATGGCGATCGTCCAGCCGGACTCCAGCCTCGACAAGCGCCTGCAGCCAGGCGTGACGTACTACGTCGCGCTCGTCGCGAAGAACGACGTCGGCTCGGCCGCGCCTTCGGCGTGGGTGCCGGTCGCTCTGCACCAGGTCACCAGCGAGGACGTCTCTGCGGAGTTCGTCTATGCCGGGACCGTCGCCGCGGACCAGATCATCGCAGGCAACCTGGCCGCCGCCGTCACCTTGACCGGCATCCTCAAGACTCGCAACACCGAGATGGACCCGGGCGGCGAGTTCGACACGGCAGGGATCCGCGGGTACGCGCCACCCGAGGTGGTCGGCGAGCCTGCGCCGCTGCAGGTCGAGATCCCCTTCGACGGCCGCCCCGCGTACTTCGCCGGCGACATCGCCGCCCGCAAGTTCGATGCTTACGAGGGCGCCGACCTGCACGGCGACGCGAACAACATCAAGTCCGACGGCGGCATGACCTTGGAGACCGGCTCCTCCGCCGGCTCGAGCGCCGCCCCGACCGTCGCCCAGGGCATTCCCTCGGTCACCCTGAACCGGCCCACTGCCAGCGTCCCGTGGGGCGGCACAGTCCAGTTCGACGCCGCCGCCTGCCAGTCCTTCAACTGGGACGTCGGCGCGGGCCAGTTCATCGCCTCCCAGAACGTCTCCGGCAAGGGCGTCGTCGACTGGCGCATCACAACGGGTGGCACCGTCTCTCTCTGGCAGGCCGACGACGGCTGGGGCCACTACGGCTACCTGCGCGACCCGGCCAGCGGCACCTTCTACTTCCTCACCGCCCAGGTCGGCAACCCCGCAAACCTGTGGTTGTCCGGCTTCAAGGCGGGCAACCCCTCCTCTCTCCAGATCCCTCGCCTGAACACCGCCGAGACGCCAGTTGGCACCTGGGCGTCCACCGGACAGCTGCGTGTCGCCGAGCGCGTCGGATCGACGATCGTCACCCGCTCCTACAGCGTCGCCGGCGCCAACCCTGTGCTGTCGAGCACGACGACCTCGGACTCGTTCTGGTCCTCGAGCCAGAAGATCGGCTCGCTCAACGTCACCCAAGGCCCCGGGTTTGCCGCCGCCCAGACCGTCTTCTGCCCTCGCGGCTCCGGCTGGCGGATCCGTGTGGCCTCTGGCGGCACCACCGAGCTGCCGGACTACGAGTGGGATGCCACGGCGCCGATCGTCGCGATCTGCCCCAACGGCCCGGACACTGCGAGCTCGGGCGGCAGTTGGTATGGCCTGGGGTCGGACAACCGGCTCTACACGTACACGAACTCGACCTGGACTGGGTCGTTCACCAAGCGCGTCGTCGTCGGCACTACCTCGGCGACCTCGACCGCGGAGACGCAGGTCGGCTCCAAGGTCGCGGTCGACTGGAAGCGCCGCCACCAGATGACCGTCACCGCGCCGCCACTGATCACCCCGGCCATCCGCGTCGGCGTCTACGCGGTCGCCTTCCCATCTGGCACCCCGACCGACAGCGCGATGCTCCGCCACGGCTACACCGCCACCGGTGGCCGCACCCTGACGATCTCCACCGTGCTCGCCTCTGGCAGCGCGCCCGGCACCGCACCGACCGCCGGCGCGTACCCGATCGCCGCGCCCGCATGGATTCGCTCGGAGGCGACCGACTCCAACGGCGCCCTGATCGACACTGAGGGCAACGGCACGTGGCGGCTCCACCCGCTGGGCCAAACCGCGATGTTGGTCCGAACCACTGCCCAGAGCATTGGCACCCCGTCGACATTCACAGTCATCACCGGACTCACCTCGGACTCAGGATTCCCGAGCTACACGCTGTTCGCGACGCTCAGCGGCGGCACCCTCACCATCACGCGCGCCGGGCACTACCTGATCAACGGGCAGATCATCTACGCCAGCAACGCAGGCGGGGAACGCCGCCTGGCCGCGATCTTCATCAACGGCACGGAGGCTCGCCGAGGCACCGATCGAGCCGGTGCCGTGCCGACGCCCACCGTCGTCCGGACCTTCCGCCTCTCGGTCGGCGACACAGTCGACCTGAGGGCCTGGCAGGACACCGCCGGCGCTCTCAACGCCAACACCGCCGAGCTGCAGCTCACTTACCAGGGCCCTTGGGTCTAGAAGGGTGCCCTCATGGCTGTCGACCTCACGACTTACTCCGACGACGACCTCGCTGCACTCCGCAACCAGGTCAACGCCGAGACCGTGCGCCGTGCACAGTTGCGGGCCATGCCGGACCAGATCCGGCAGAACGCCACGGACTACATGGCCATGGGTGGCGACTCCGCCGACCTCATCGCAGCCATCAACTCGGCCACACCTCCTCCTGCCGAACCCACAGAGGAGTCATCGCCCGCTGTCCGCACGACCCTATCGGCACGCGACAGGGCCTAGCCGAGAGGCGCCACATGACCGACGAGCCGAGCGTCCACGAGCTCTCCCGCGCGATCGCAGCAGTGCAGCGCACGGTCGAGACGGGACAGGCGCAGGTGCTGGCCCGGATGGACCACCTCGTCACCCGTGAACTCTTCGTCGTCGAGCTG
>DATCVR010000332.1:0-1892 GCA_036566745.1 Jiangellaceae bacterium
CAGCGCGCAGAGCGCCGAGCCGAGCGCGAAGAGCACGATCGCGGTCATGTAGAGGCGTTTGGTGCCGAACCGGTCGGCGGCCCAACCGGTCAGCGGGATCACCGTCGCCAGGGCGAGGGTGTAGCCGGTCATCGTCCAGGCCACCTCGGCAGAGGTGGCGTCGAACTCGCGCTGGAAGGTCTCCAGGGCGACGGAGACAACGGTGATGTCGAGGATCGACATGATCGATCCGAGTACGACGACGCCCGCGACGATGAGCACGCTCTTGTCGAGGTGGTCGTCGGGCGCCTTCTCAGGCTTGGCAGAAATGTCTGTCACAGGTTGACAGCCTACGTGTGGGTTGATAGGTCCCCTAGCCAATATTTACTTTTGACTAGTGACCTGACTCACCCGCCGTCCTGCGGCGAGCGGCGGCGAGCATGACGGTCTTGATCACTCGGTAGACCGGGCGGATCAGCCAGCCGGGCACCGTGCCGTGGCGCTCCTCCTCCCAGACCCGCGCCCGCGGGTGGGACTGCAGCAGCCGGTCGACGAGCGCCGGTGAGCCCGCCTGCGGCGCGCCGGTGAGCACGTCGATGCGGCACACGTGCTTGACGTTGGCGTACCCGTACTGCGCTGGGTTGACCAGTCGAAGCGGGGCGCCGTGATCGCCGTCGAGCGGCCGGCCACCGAGTCGATCGGCGAGCAGGACGTCGTCGGCCAGGAGATCTTCCAGCTCGGCCACGAAGTGTTCGCCGTCGAGGCCGCGCACGCGAACGTGTGTCACGATCGTGCCTGGTGCGAGGGCGGGGGCGACGTACCGCTGATAGACGTCGGCGAAGGCGACGCCCTCCCACTGAAGATCCGTCACCGACCATCCGGCGACGCAGTGGAAGTCGGCGTGGAGGTCGCGACGATCCTTGCCGACGAGCTCTTCCACGGCGATCTCGATCGGCGTCGTGAGCGCTCCGCCGAACACCACCGTCGGATGTTCGCGCACGGTCGGTGGGGGCTGGTCTACCCGTCGGCCGAAGCGCGGGAAGAAGTCGATGCGCCGCTGTCCAGGCGGGAGGGCGGCGTGAGTGGTCTCGGTCATGTCAGCCACCGTGGCAGTGCCAGGGCATGGCGCACCTCAACCTTGGGGGGCGACCACCTCATCCTCGAGGATGAGAAACAGTCGGTGGTGGCGGCTACGGTCGTGTCCATGTCCTTCGTACCCGTGACCGGCCGCGCGGTCTTCCGCCCGGCGCAGCCGCCGCGGGACTCGGCCGTGGAGTTCGTGGATTCCCGGCGGTCGGTGTCGTTGCCGATGCGGGCCGCGCTTCCGGTCCTCAAGAAGGCGTACGCAGCCACCGACCTGCATCCCTCGGTCGCTCTGGTCGCGTCGGCAGCCCATCTCGGGCTCCGGTTCGTGGCCGCGGGACAGCTGGAGCCGGACGGTGGCTCCTGGGCTGTGCGCTACACCCCGGAGGACGAGGAGCGGGTGCGGCTGCTGGCCTCCTCGCGCGCCTATGAGGATCTCGATGGCGAGGCGGCCGAGCTCCTGGTGCGCGAGATCGTGGCAGCCGTCGCAGACGCGGTGCCGACCTCAGCGCCGAAGGCATCCGGGTCGAATGCCTTCCGGGAGTCGTTGCAGACCCGGCTGTCGCGCTATCGGACCGATGAGGGGCCGGTGACGGCCTCGTTGCCGTCGTTGGTGCGGCTCTCGTTCCGGGTCGAGGCGCCGGAGGAGGATCTTCTCGTGGGTTCGCTGACGTTGGTGCCGCAGGTGCACGACGAGGCCGACCCGCTGCACGTGGCCGACGCCGCTCGGCTGTGGGACGAGGCCGACGACCACGGGTTCGGCCCGCGGGCGCGTACGCATGCCCAGGTCGCTCTCCGCGGTGCCGCGGAGGCGTGGCCCGTGCTCGACC
>DATCVR010000333.1:0-2010 GCA_036566745.1 Jiangellaceae bacterium
CGGTGATCAGCAGGTCGAAGGCCATGTCGCCGTAGATCGCGGCGTTGTTGACCAGCCCGTCGATCCCGCCGTACGCCTCGGTCGTCTCGGCCACCAGCGCGGCCGCCGACGCGTGGTCGGAGACGTCGCAGCGTACGAACCGGGCGACTCCGCCGGCCGCCTCGATCTCCTTGGCGACCTGCTGCCCCTTCTCCTCGTTCAGGTCGGCGACGACGACGGCGGCTCCCTCGGCGGCCAGCCCCTTGGCGTACGCCTCACCGATCCCCTGCGCCGCTCCGGTCACGACGATGACCTTGTCCTTAAATCTCATCCGTCACTCCTTCTCCCACGTCGAGTCGGCGCAAACTGACCCCGATTCCCGCCGAGTCGGCGCAAACTTGCGCCGACTCGACCCGCACTTCGGTCAGAACGCGCCGACTCGACCTCGTTTTCGGTCAGAACGCGCCGACTCGGCGTCATGCCGGCTCCGCGATCAGCTTGGTCTCGAGGTACTCCTCGAAGCCTTCGACGCCCATCTCCCGGCCGAGGCCGGACTGCTTGTAGCCGCCGAAGGGGGCGTCGGGGCCGAACCACTGGCCGCCGTTGACGCCGATCGTGCCGGTGCGGATGCGGGCGGCGACCGACTTCGCGCGCTCGAGCGAACCGGACTCCACGGAGCCGGAGAGGCCGTAGGGCGAGTCGTTGGCGATGCGTACGGCATCGTCGTCGCCGTCGTGCGGGATGACCGTGAGCACGGGGCCGAAGATCTCCTCGCGGGCGACGCGGGCGGTGTTGTCGAGGCCGGCGACGACGGTGGGCTGGATCCAGAAGCCGCCGGCGAGGTCGCCGTCCTGGACCGCGACGGCGCCACCGGTGACGATGCGGCCACCCTCCTCCTCGGCGAGCGCGAGGTAGCCGAGAATCCGGTCGCGCTGGACCGCGGAGATCACCGGGCCGCAGATGGTGCCGGGATCGGCCGGGTCGCCCGCGCCGAGGGAGGCCATCGTCGACGCGGCCGCCTCGACGGCCGCGTCGTAGGACGCACGAGGCACCAGCAGCCGGGTGGTCAGGGCACAGCCCTGACCTGCGTGAACGGACACCGAGAAGGCCGCCATCGAGGCTGCCGCAGTGACGTCGGCGTCGTCGAGGACGATCGCCGCGGACTTGCCGCCGAGCTCGAGGAAGACCTTCTTCAGGCTCGGCGCCGCGGCCGCCATGATCGCCCGGCCGGTCGCCGTCGAGCCGGTGAAGGAGACCAGGTCGACCCGCGGGTCCTCGGCCAGCATCGCGGCCACCCGGTTGTCGCGCGGGGTGACGACGTTGAACACGCCAGGCGGGAGGTCGGTGTGCTCGGCGGCCAGCCGGCCAAGCTCCGCGGCCAGCCACGGCGTGTCTGGTGCGGGCTTGAGGATCACGGTGTTGCCGGCCGCCAGCGCCGGGCCGATCTTGGCCAGGTTGATCTGGTTGGGGAAGTTCCAGGGTGTGATCGCCGCGACGACACCGACGGCCTCGCGCCGCACCGTACGCCGCGAGGAGATGCCCATCGTGACCCCGACGCCGAGGTCCCGCTCCCACTCGAAGGACTCGGCCAGGTCGATCGTCCACTTCAACGTCTCGACCGGGGTGTCGAACTGGGGCCCGGCGACCAGGAACGCGGGCGCGCCGACCTCGGCGGTCGTCAGCTCGCGCAGGGCCTCGGCGTTGTCGAGGATCGCCTGGTGGAGCTGGCGCAGGCACCGGATGCGGAGCGCCACGTCGGTCGACCAGTCGGTCTCGTCGAAGGCCTTGCGGGCGGCGGCGATGGCGGCGTCCATGTCCTCGGCCGTCGAGTCGGGCGCGCGCCCGATCTCCTGACCCGTGGCCGGGTTGAGGATGGCGTACGTCTCGCCAGAGCTGGCCGCGCCGAGCTTGCCGTCGACGAGCTGCTGGGCGGGTGGGTTGGTCGGGGTTCGGGTCGTCACACGGGCTCCTGGGTCACGAAGTTCCCGGCCGCCACCGGTGGCGGCCAGACGGTCGAGGGCAGGTCGGCGA
>DATCVR010000334.1:0-37199 GCA_036566745.1 Jiangellaceae bacterium
CCACGTCGGCCGCGCCTTCCGCCACGCCCACACAGTCCGCCGCACCGGTCTGGCCGCTCACCGGGCTCCCCGCGCCCGACGGCGTGGCCGACCGCCCGGCGCTCGTCGTCAAGGTCGACAACACCGCGGGCGCGGTGCCCCAGGTCGGGCTGGCCGCGGCCGATCTCGTGGTCGAGGAGCTGGTCGAGGGTGGGCTGACCAGGCTCGCGGCGATGTACCAGTCCAGCCTGCCGGCGGTCGTGGGTCCAGTGCGGTCGGTTCGAACCACCGACATCGGCATCGTCGCGCCCACGGGCGGGGCCCTCGTCGCGTCGGGCGGGGCATCGAGGGTGCTGGCGGCCATGGACGACGCCGGGCTCACCGTCCTCGCCGAGGGCGGCGCCGGCCTCTCCCGGGCAGGCGACCGCGAGGCGCCGTACAACGTCATGCTCGACCCGTCCGCGGCGCTCGCCGGACTGTCCGGCCTCTCCGCGCCGGCGCAGCCGTACCTTCCGTGGGGCGAGCCCGCCAGCGATGGCGCAGCCGCTGAGGGTGACCCCGCGACCTCCGTCGACGTGAGCTTCTCCGGCATCGCCACCACCCACTGGACGTGGGCCGACGGCACCTGGCGCCAGAGCGACGACCGGGCTGCCCCGGGGCAGGAGTTCGCCCCGGCGTCGCTGGTCATCCTGCGGGTCACCACCCGCGATGCCGGCTACGACGACCCCGGCGGCAACCCGGTCCCCGAGACGGTGCTCGAGGGCTCGGGGGAGGCGACCCTGCTGACTGGCGGCGTCGTGGTCCCCGCGCGATGGTCGAAGGACGCACCCGCCGCCCCGATCGTCCTGACCGACCGCAGCGGCGAGCCGTTGACGGTTCCCGCCGGCCGTACCTGGATCGGCCTCGTGCCGGAGGCCGGCTCGGTCGTGCTGCCCTGAGATCGGCGGCTCCCGCACCTCGGTGACCTGTCACAGCGGCGGCTCGTCACGGACTTACCAGGTGTCTTTGCACGGGCAAGGGCCGACGACACATGCACCGACGAAACGGGGGACGGCGTGACCGACTCGGATCCGCTCAGCAGCGCCATCGTGAAGCTGAGGAAGATCGCCGCGGACCTGGCCGATGCCAAGACGCAGTCCGTCCTGGCGCACGGTGAGGCCGAGGAGGCGCTGAAGCTGGTGCGCGCTGCCGGCGCCCACGGTGCGGCGGCCGACCTCAGCTACGCGGTCCAGGCGACCAGCGAACTCCTCGAGCCGCTGAAGAACCTCGCCGGCAGATTCGAGACGGTGGTCAAGTCCGCGGAGAAGGCGCAGGCCGTACGCGGCTGAGTCCGAGGTCGGGTCGCGTCGGCACCTTGCGGAAGCGTTCCGTACGGGTGAATGGTGAAGGTCTAGTCCCTTCACACGGTGCGGAGGCTTGTCATGCCCAAGGTGCTCATGCTGACCGGCGACGCGGGCGAGGACCTCGAGTTCTTCTACCCGTACCAGCGGCTGCTCGAAGAGGGTTATGAGGTCGATGTCGCCGCGCCCTCGGTGAAGAAGCTCCAGTTCGTCGTCCACGACTTCGTGGACGGGTTCGACACCTACACCGAGAAGCCCGGGCACACCTGGCCGGCCGACGTGGCGTTCGCCGACGTGAACCCGGCCGACTACGTCGCGCTCGTGATCCCGGGCGGACGGGCGCCGGAGTACATCCGCAACGACCCCGACGCGCAACGGATCGTCCGGCACTTCTTCGAGGGCGACGCTCCGGTGGCGGCGCTGTGCCACGGCCCGCTCCTGCTCGCGGCCGCCGGGGTCCTCGAGGGCCGCACCAGTGCCGCGTATCCGGCGCTCGCGGTCGACGTCGAGGCGGCGGGAGGCACGTTCGTCGACGGGCCCGACGTGGTCGACGGCAACCTCGTCAGCGGCCGTGCCTGGCCCGATCATCCACAGTGGTTCCGCCCCTTCATCGAGCAACTGCGCAAGGCGGCGCCGGTCGCCTGAGCTGGGCGCGATGGGCTGAGGTCCGTGCTCAGTCGCGGGTCGAGGGGAGCATCCTGCGGGCGAGGTTCTCGCCGTCCGCAGAGCCTCCGTCAGCGGCGATCCACGGACCGGTGCCCTCGCTGGCGTCGTGGATGTCGGCCTCGAACCACGTGTGGCGCCCGGCCAGCACGTCGCGGGCCAGCGACTCGTCGCTGGCGTCGGTGTTGTGCCACAACGCATCGAAGTGCCGCTCGGCCCGTAGACGCGACTGCCGGCAGAACGCGTCGGCCAGCGCGATGGGGTGATCGCCGAGGTCCGGGCGCAGCATCTGGGCCCGCACACACGCCGCTGCCATCGCGAACAGTTCGGCTCCGATGTCGACGACGCGGGCCAGGAAGCCCTGCTTCTTCTCCAGGCCACCCTGCCAGCGGGCCATCGCGTAGAAGGTCTGCCGGGCCAGCCGCCGGGAGGCTCGCTCGACGTAGCGCAGGTGGGCCGCGAGCGTGCCGAACTCGGCGTACGAGGTGGGCAGCTGGCCGGGGCCGGTGACGAGCTGGGGGAGCCAGCGCGCGTAGAAGCCGGTGGCCCGCGCGGCTGCCCGGGCCTTGCCGGACAGGTCGACGTCGGGATCGATCACGTCGCCTGCGGCCTGGAGGTGGGCGTCGACGGCCTCGCGCGCGATGAGGAGGTGCATGATCTCGGTGGATCCCTCGAAGATCCGGTTGATCCGCAGGTCGCGCAGGATCTGCTCGGCCGGCACGGCGCGCTCGCCCCGGGCTCGCAGCGACTCGGCCGTCTCGTAGCCGCGTCCGCCACGGATCTGGACCAGCTCGTCAGCGATCAGCCACGACATCTCGCTCGACCAGAGCTTGGCCAGGGCGGCCTCGATGCGGATGTCGCGGCGGCCCTCGTCGGCGAGATGTGCGGAGAGGTCGAGCACGGCCTCCTGGGCGAAGGTCGTGGCCGCCATGAACGCGATCTTGTGGGCGACGGCAGCGTGACCGCCGACCGGCTTGCCCCACTGGACCCGGGCGACGGACCACTCGCGGGCGATCTTGAGACTCCACTTCGACGCGGCCGTGCACAACGCCGGGATCGACAGTCGCCCGGTGTTGAGGGTGGTCAGCGCGATCTTCAGGCCGTCGCCCTCGCGCCCGACGCGGTTGGCGGCCGGAACTCGGACCCGGGTGAGCCGGGTGAGGCCGTTCTCGATGCCGCGCAGCCCCATGAACGCGTTGCGCCGCTCGACCGTGATGCCGGGGGAGTCGGCCTCGACGACGAACGCGGTGATCCCGCCCCGGCCGTGGGCGTGCTCGGGGACCCGGGCCATGACGACCAGGAGTTCGGCGACGACGCCGTTGGTGGTCCACAGCTTCACGCCGTCGAGCTCGTACGCCTCGCCGTCGTCGACCGGGGTGGCGGTGCTGGCCAGGCGTGCCGGGTCGGAGCCGACGTCGGGCTCGGTGAGTAGGAAGGCACTGATCGCACCGCGGGCGCAGCGCGGCAGGAAGGCCTGCTTCTGCTCCTCGGTGCCGAACTGCTTGACCGGTTCGGGCACCCCGATGGACTGGTGGGCGGAGACGAGCGCGCCGAGCGAAGGGTGGGCGTCGCCCAGGAGCATGAGCGCGCGGTTGTATCCGACCTGGCTCAGGCCCAGCCCGCCGTACTCCCGCGGGATCTTGATCCCGAACACGCCGATGCGGGCCAGCGCCTTGACGTACTCGTCGGGGACGCGGGCCTCGCGTTCGATGACGGCCCCGTCGATCTCGTCGACGCAGACCGAACGGAGCTGGTCGAGGAACGCGGCGGTATGGGCGAGCTCGTCGTCGCCGGTCTGTGGATGCGGATGGATGAGGTCGAGCCGGAACCGGCCGAGGTAGAGCTCCTTGGCGAAGGACGGCTTGTCCCATCTGGACTCGCGGGCCGCCTCGGCGACTCGTCGGGCCTCGCGTTCGTCGATGTGCACCGATCCGGTGGTCGCCTCGCTCATCGGCCGCACCTCCTGGCTCCAGTGTTACCCACAAGTAGCCAGGAGGGAACCGGTTAGGAATCTCACTCGCCGGTGGGTGGTTGAAACAGGTAACCTGGACGCGCTGGGCGAGCCCTCGCGGGCGCGTCCGGTGTTTGACAACTCAAGAGGGGGTGAGCGGTTTCGACTTCGATCGTCGAACCAGGGGAAGCGGGCCGAGGATGTCGCGTCATCTCGTGAACGATCGCGGCAAACGTTACAAGTGCCAACGCTAAGCGCACTGACTTCGCTCTCGCCGCCTGAGGCAGAGTACTGAAGTCTGTCGACCCGGGGTTGCTTCCGACCCGGTGTTCGGCATCATTCAGGAGGCTCCACCCACCGGTACGGTCGCGGGACCGGCGGGGACATCAACGCGACTGGGCTCGTCACGGTGAACTCGCCTGCATGATCACCGGAGCCGAGTAGAGACATAGCAGGCTGCGCCCGGAGAAGCCCTGGAGAAGCATCGAAGGACCCGGGTTCGATTCCCGGCACCTCCACCGCCAACGAAGCGGCTGGTCAGAGCGATTCTGACCAGCCGCTTCGTCATGCCATGACCACATTGTCCAGCGACCGCTCGGGCAGAGTCGATGCCGCGGCGCGATCACCCGCCGCCCGGCTGTGACTCAGGTCATGTCGCACCCTGGCCCGGTTCATGTCACATCGTCGACCGCGATCTCGTCGTCATGGTGAAGGGCGAACGAGGGAGCACAGGGTGAACCACGCATCGAGCATCGACCTTGGAGACGTCCAGTTCTCGACCCTGGCCTTGGGACTGCCTGTGGGCATCGCATTGCTGCTCGCCGGGGTGATCCTCGTGTTGAGGTCGACCGGGAGGCGCGGCAGCACTCCGGTCGCAGTCGTCGCCGACGAGGCGCCGGCGGCAGGCCATGATCGATCCCCGAACAGTCGCGGCAGCAGACTGCGGCTGTCCCGCAGGTCCCTTCTGGGTATCGCCGTCCTGTTGCCGATTCCGGTCGTGGTGCTGCTGCGTGATGTGGGCCGTTCGGCGGCGGCCCGGCGTGAGCACACGATCTGGGCGAAGGGGGTGCGGCTGGTGACGGACGTCTCCGGCCGGCCCATTCGACGAGACGATCTGGAGATCGGTGCACTGGTGCACGCGATCCCCGAGATCCTCGCCGACCTTCCTGAGCCGGATCGGCCGGAGGCGAAAGCGAAGGCCGCCATCGTCCTGGTGCGGATGCCGGCTGACGAGATCAGCCCCGCCGAAGGCCGCGAGAACTGGCACGTCGACGGGATCATCGCCTACTCCAAGATCTGCACGCACGTGGGCTGCCCGATGGGGCTGTACGAGCGCACCACCCATCACCTCCTGTGCCCGTGCCACCAGTCGACCTTCGATCTCGCCGACAACGGTGCGGTGGTGTTCGGCCCGGCGACGCGGGCACTGCCGCAGCTACCGCTCGCCACCGACTCGGACGGGTTCGTGGTGGCGCTGAGCGACTTCACCGAACCGGTCGGGCCGAGCTACTGGGAGCGTGTCGCATGATCAACCGCCTGGCCACCCGGATCGTCCGGTTCGCCGACGGCAACAGCCGATCCCTCCGCGAACGGACTCGACCTCGCAGCGTTCTCCCGGCCCGCTGGTCGCAGCTGTTCGGCCACCTGGCGGTCTTCAGTTTCGTCGTGGTGCTGATCTCCGGTGTGCTGCTCTCCCTGTGGTTCGAACCGTCGATGCGACAGGTGGTCTACGACGGCGGATACACACCGTTACGTGGCGTCTCGATGTCGCAGGCGTATGCCTCCACGCTCGACATCTCTTTCGAGGTGCGCGGTGGGCTTCTGGTGCGCCAGATTCACCACTGGGCATCGCTGCTGTTCGTCTCCGCCTTGTCCGCGCACCTGCTGCGCCTGTTCGTGACCGGTGCGTTCCGTGGCTGGCGGCGGCTGTCCTGGCTGTTCGTGCTGGCGCTGCTCGTGCTGGGCATGGTCGAGGCCTACTTCGGGCATCTGCTGCCGGACGATCTGCTGTCGGGTACCAGCCTGAGGGTGACCGAGGGCTACCTACTGGCGATCCCTGTTGTCGGCACCTATCTCGCGTCGCTGGTCTACGGCGGCGAGTTCCCCGGCGACGTCGTCATTCCGGTCCTGAACGCCGCGCACGTGGTGGTCATGCCGATCGTCATCGTCGCGGTCTTCGTCGGCTACTTGCGGGCCATCCGCCGGCGGCAGACCCGACCAGTGCCGAGTGTGACGATGACGGCAGCCGAGAGCACCGTCGTCCGCCACGAAGCGGCCAGGATGGGCGGACTCGCGCTGCTCGTGTTCGGCGTGATCGTCGTGATGGCCGCGACGATCCAGGTCAACCCGGTGTGGCTCTGGGGACCGGCGGACCCGGCGCAGGCGTCGGCCGGAAGCCAGCCGCCGTGGTACCTCGGATTCCTCGACGGCGCGGTGCGACTCATGCCTGCGTGGGACCTGCACGTGATCGGGCACGAACTGAACCTGAGCGTGATCGTGCCGGTCATGGTCCTGCCTGGCGTGGTGCTGGGCACGTTGGCGCTGTATCCGTGGTTCGAGCAGTACGTCACCCGCGATCGGCGTGATCCCGACGTGCTCGATCGGCCGCGGACCATGCCGGTGCGCACCGGGCTGGCGGCAGCGTTCGTCGCCTTCTATCTCGTACTGCTCCTCGCCGGTGGCAACGACATCGTCGCCACCACACTGCACCTCTCGGTGAACGGGACGACCAGATTCCTGCAGATCTGCGTGCTCGTGGTGCCGCCCCTCGCGTTCTGGATCACGAAACGGATCTGTCTGGGGCTCCAACTCCGCGACCGCGACGAGGTGCTGCACGGGCGCGAGACGGGCATCATCACCGCCACCCTCGAGGGCGGCTTCACCGAGTCCCATCAGGCGCTGTCGTCGTCCGCGGTCAAGGTCCTGACCGCCCATCCGGACTGGAGGCCGATCGCCCCAGGGGCGGCCACCGATGCCAACGGCATCCCGAACCCGCGCTACCCGGCCGATCGGCACCGTGCGCAGCTGTCCAGGTTCTACTTCGCCGACGTCGTCCCGAAGCCGCCCGAGTCAGACCTCGAAGCCATCGAACCGGCTGGCGAGCCCTGAGGGTCCGGTCGAAGGCGGCGCGCACGACGTGTCGGATGTTCGATGTGGCGCCAACGGGATACGTACGTGGCATGACAGCGACAGCGATGGTGTTCGCGCCGGTTCCCCAGCTCACGATCACGATCGAACAGCCCACCGACGAAGCGGAGCTCCACGTTCATCCTGGTGGCCAGGGAATCTGGCAGGCCCGGATGATCACCTCCCTGGGTGTCGACGTCACCGTGTGCGCATGTATCGGTGGCGAGGTCGGGCAGGTGCTCCAGCCGCTGATCGTCGCCGAGGGCATCACCCTGCGCGCCGTGCCGCGGAGCACGAGCAGCGGCTGGTACGTCCACGATCGCCGCGATGGCGACCGCGAGATGGTTGCCGACCATCCGGGCGGCCCGCTGAGCCGGCATGAGCTGGACGAGCTGTACAACCTCGCCCTCGCCGAGGGGTTGCGGGCTGGCATCAGCGTGATCAGCGGCCCGGCCGACCCGGCCGTGGTCCCGGCGGATGTGTACCGCCGACTGGCGAGCGATCTCGCCGCCAACGACGCGCGTGTCGTCGCTGACCTGTCCGGCGACTACCTCACCGCGACGCTCGCCGGCGGCGTGCACGTCCTGAAGGTGAGTCACGAGGAGCTGTTGGCCGACGGGCGTACCGACGACGACGGCGACGACGCTCTGATCGCGGCGATCCGGGCGCTGCACGGCGAGGGCGCGGAGTCGGTCGTCGTGACTCGGGGTGACCGGCCCTCGCTGGCACTGGTCGACGACGAGATCGTGGAGGTGGCGGCACCACGGCTGCAGGCGGCCGACCCCCGAGGCGCGGGCGACTCGTTCACCGCCGGCGTTGCGGCCGTGCTGGCACAGGGAGGCGATCTCACTCAGGCGCTGCGCACCGGTGCGGCGGCCGGTGCGCTCAACGTGACCCGACACGGGCTCGGCAGCGGCCGGGCCGACGCGATCGCCGAGCTGGTGACCCGGGTACGGATCGGTTCTCCGGACTCCGGGGAGTGAGGCATGGCCGAACCGACAACCGAGCGGGTCAGGGTCCTCGTCACCAATGACGACGGCATCTCGGCTCCGGGGCTTCGGCACCTGGCCGGCGCAGCTGTCGCGGAAGGGTTCGACGTCACGGTGGCCGCGCCGCTCGACGAGTCCAGCGGCATCAGCGCGGCGATGACCGCCGTGGTCGACAACGGCCGGGTCGTGGTCGGGCGGCGCGAGCTGTCGACGTTGGAGGGTGTCAGGACGTTCGGCGTCGGAGCCTCGCCCGGGTACATCGTGATGCTGGCCACGCTCGGTGCCTTCGGGCCGAAGCCCGACATCGTGCTCACCGGGATCAACCGCGGCGCCAATGCGGGCAACGCCGTTCTGCACTCCGGCACGGTGGGTGCCGCTCTGACGGCGGCCAGCGCGGGTTTGCGGGCCATGGCCGTGTCCCTCGACGTGCTGACTCCCGCAACAGCCTCGTCGGCCAGCGGGGAAGCGGCGATCGCGGCACTGGACGAGGTCGACGACGAGTCCAGGAACTGGACGACGGCTGGATCGCTGGCCAGGCGGATGCTGGAGCACCTCGACGAGCTGCCGATCGGCACGGTGATCAATCTCAACGTCCCTGACCGCGCACCGGACCAGGTCCGAGGGTTGCGCCGAGCCGAGCTGGCTCGGTTCGGGCAGGTGACGATGACCACCGCCGAGGCAGGCGAGGGCTACCTGCGAACCCAGATCCAGGAGTCCGAGGCCCAGCCGGACGCGGGCACGGATCTCGCCCTGCTGGCCGAGGGCTGGGCCACCGTCACGCCGATCCGGACCATCGAATCAGCCGACGTCGAGCTGACCCTTCCGCAGCCGTAGCGCCGGAACGGAGTGCTCGGACCCGCCAGCGGGCACCACCTGAAACAGATCTGAAGCCGCGGATCTCTAGCGTCGCGCTGTCCTGAACCCTTTCGACCCTGGAGTTCACACATGCGTCTTGCGTCTCGACTGGCCACCACCGGTGCCATGATCACGGTCGTGCTGGGCGGCCTTCTCGCCACGCCGGCGCAGAGCGCGCCGACGACGTCCGGCCGCGAGTCTGTCGCCGAGTCGGCGCCGGTCACAGCTCGCTCGTCCGGCACTGTCTGGTGCACCAAGGGCCTCGCCGATTGCCAGCGACAGCGCAACTACTACTTGTACCTCGGATGTTCCGTCTCGCCGATCCGCCCGGCCCAGTGGTATCCCGGCTGGTATCAGTTCGACTGGTACTGCTGACGCCGGCTCGCGTCAGGCGACAATCCGCACCGAAACGCCGCCGACGATGAGCTCGCCTTTCCCACTGTTTGCAGGAGAGGATTTCCGCCTGCGTTCGGCGTGTTGATCGGCCCACGCTGGCCGTCACCCGTCGGGAGGGGACATCGTGGCGGGCAAGTGCCACCAACGAAGCTGCTGGTCAGAGCGATTCTGACCAGCAGCTTCGTCACGGCATGACTGCGACCTCCGACCCAGAGTCCTCCCCTGAGCCGTGATCGAGCGCCTGCAGGACGTCATCAGGACGTCGAGTCCGGGCAGTTCTGTCAGGCTGTGGTCGTGGCGGATGTGATAGCTCAAGCTGTGGCTCTGCTCGGTAGCGCAGGAATCCGGCTCGATCCGGGCCTTCGTGAGGGGGAGATCACGAGCGTGGAGGATCGGCTCGGCTTCGAGTTCTCGGGTATCCATCGGGCGCTCCTGTCCGAGGTGCTGCCTTGCGGGTCGGCGACGTGGCGGGCCGATCAATGGCCGGACTGGCGTTCTGGCACGACTGCCGAGCTGCAGCACCTACTCGCCGGGCCCATCGACGGTGTGGTCTTCGACGTGCGACACAACAGCTTCTCGCCTGACTCATGGGGCGAGCGTCCGCCGCTCGACGATGAGGCCGAGGCACAAGCTCGAGAGGATCTGGCGGCTGTTCCTCGCTTGGTGCCGATCTTCGGCCATCGGTACCTCCCAGCGGAGCCGGCGATTCACGACCCTCCGGTGTTCTCCATCCACCAGACCGATGTCATCTACTACGGTCGCGACCTGGCGGACTACCTGGCCCGCGAACTCGGCGTCCGTCGTACTCCTCCGGTCGAGGTCGAGGCATCCCGGCGAGTTCGGTTCTGGTCGGATCTGGCCGACGGGCTCGAAGCCGCCACTGGCTCACGGACGTCAGCGTCGACGAGAGATGCCGGTGACGACCTGCGCTCATCGTGCTCACACGCTGGTTCCGGCCACCAGCGTCGTTAGGCATGGCCGGTAGTGCGCGGCAGCGCTCACCGCGCGACGACGTCACGGAGCCTGGAGCTCTCCGGAGCCTCGCGCGATCAACCGCGTGGGCACGCGGTGGATCGTCGGTTCCCACGACTCGCCGTCGAGCCGCCTGAACACCAACGATGCCGCCACGGCGCCGATCTGGGCCGGATCCTGGGCGACGACGGTCACGGCGGGCTGGAGCAGGTCGGCCAGCGGGAAGTCGTCGAAACCGACCAGTGCCACGTCGCGCTGTCGGCCGAGGCTCTGCAGCGCCCGGATCGCGCCGATGGTCACCAGGTTCTGGGAGGTGAAGAGCGCCGTCGGCGGCACGTCACCGGTCAGCAGGCGGCGGACCGCGGCCTCGGCGTCGTCCTGGGTGTGCAGGTCGTGCACGACGTGCTCCGGCGCCAGCCGCAGGCCTGCATCGGCCAGTGCTTCGCGGAATCCCCGGAACCGCATCCGCGCCGTCGCGATGGACTGCAGGTCGCCGAGGTAGGCGATCCGGCGGTGACCGTGCTCCGCCAGGTGGCGCACGCCCAGGGCCGCGCCGCCGTAGTTGTCCGCGAGGACGGCGTCGACCGTGAGGCCCACTGGCGGCCGGTCCACGAACACGACCGGCGTCCCGGCGTTGACCTCGCTGGCCAGGTAGCTGTGATCGTCACTGGCCGGTGCGACGATCAGCGCGTCCACCTGTCTCATGATGAACGCGCGAATGATGGCGCGCTCGCGATCCGGGTCTTCGTCGAGGCTTCCCGCGAACATCAGGACGCCGCGATCACGCGCCGCGTCCTCGACGGCGCGGTGCAGCACGGCCGAGAACGGGTTGGCGAGATCCTCCAGGGCGGCGGCTATGGTGGCCGGCCGGCCGTTCGAGCGGCGCAGGCTGCTGGCCGTGAAGTTGGGCCGGTAGTCGAGCTGGGCGATCGCTCGCTCCACCGCCGACACCTTGGTCGGTGAGACCCCCGGCTCGCCGTTGACCACCCGCGACACCGTCTTCGGGCTGACGCCGGCCAAGCGTGCGACGTCATGCAGCGTGGGTCGCGAGCGGACCGGTTGTGGCGATTCGTTCCCGGAGGCGGGCAAGAGTCACTCCCATGCGTCTGCGGCCGGCCCCGGTGGCCTCATCGCCAACGTCAGGACACTGGCGACCCTAGCGGTCGGACGTCGCCGCGGCTTGCGCATGCCGGCTCCTCACTCGACCGGGGACGGTGGCATGTCATGGGTGAGCGGCCGGTGTCCCGTCTGAACCGCATGGTCGTCCGATCTCGATAACGTTGTCAAGAGTTCACGATCTGCTTACCCAGCGGTGACGCCGAGAAACCCTCCCACCTCTATTGACATGCCGTCTCAGGCCGTCGACACTCTCTCGACAACGATGTCAAACTCCCACGCCGGGCTCTGGCGTGACCCCAACGGTCGAGGAGATCTCATGACTCAGCACACCAGCCGACGGCGGGTCCTGCAGGCGTTGTCGGCGGTCACCGTCAGCGCCCTGGCTCTCGCCGCGTGCGGTGGGAGCGGCAGCGACAGCACGGACGCCGAGGAATCCGTAGCCGTCTCGCTGATCACCAAGACGTCCACCAACCCGTTCTTCGTCGCCATGCAGGACGGCGCGGAGGCGGCGGCGGAGTCGGAGGACGTCGAGCTCACCCTCGCGGCCGGCAAGGAGGACGGCGACGAAGCCAGTCAGGTGCAGGCCATCGAGGACGCCGTCGCGCGGGGCGACCAAGGCATTCTCATCACGCCGAACGGCCCCGGCGTGAACCCGGCGATCGAGAAGGCGCGGGAGGCCGGGCTGTTCGTCATCGCCCTCGACACCCCGCCGGACCCGGCCGACACCGTCGACATCACCTTCGCGACCGACAACCTCCGGGCCGGCGAGCTGATCGGGCAGTGGACGGCGGCGCAACTCGGCGGTGAACCCGCCACCATCGCCTTGCTGGACCTGTTCAACGACAAGATCGTCTCCGTCGACTACAACCGTGACCAGGGGTTCCTGACCGGCATGGGCATCGATCCGGCGGATCCGCTGAAGAACGGCGACGAGGCCCCCACCGGTAGCTACTCCGGCGGCAGCTACGAGATCGTCTGCAACGAGCCGACCAACGGCGCGGAGGACGGCGGCCGCACGGCGATGGAGACCTGCCTCACCAAGAACCCGGACATCAACGTCGTCTACACGATCAACGAACCCGCGGCCGTGGGCGCCCAGCAGGCCCTCGACGCCGCCGGCGGCAACGACGTCATCATCGTGTCGGTCGACGGTGGCTGCGACGGCGTCCAGGCCGTTGCCGACGGCGTCATCGACGCGACCTCCCAGCAGTACCCGCTGAAGATGGCCGAGCTCGGCGTGGCGGCGATCGCCGACGTCGCCCGTGGCGGTGAGAAGCCGGAGCCGTCCGAGGGCCTGGACTTCTTCGACACCGGCGTCGCGCTGGTGACCGACACACCGGCCGACGGCGTCGAGAGCATCGACACCGCCGAGGCCGCGGACATCTGCTGGGGCTGAGCGCCGATGTCGACTGCCACTCATCCGGCCACGGCCGCCGAGCAGTTCGCCCGGCGCCGGCGATCCCCGGTCCAGCGCGTGCAGCATCTGTTGCACGCGCACCCGGCGATCAGCCCGCTCCTCGTGCTCATCGTCTCGTTCGTCGTGTTCTCGGCCATCAACCCGCGGTTCGCCGCGCCGAACTCGCTCTCCCTGGTCCTTCAGCAGGTCGCCGTGATCGGTGCGCTGGCCATCGGCCAGACGCTGATCATCCTGACGGCAGGCATCGATCTGTCGGTCGGCGCCATCGCCCTGCTGTCGATGATGGTGGCCGCGAAGTTCTCCGCCGAGCAGGGCCTGCCGGCGGTGCTGGCGATCCTGCTGGGGGTCGTGGTCGGCACAGCGGCCGGCGCGCTCAACGGCGTGCTGGTGACCCGCGTGAAGCTGCCACCGTTCATCGTGACCCTGGGGACGCTGAGCATCTTCACCGCACTCGGCTTGCTGTACACCAGCGGGCAGAGCGTGCAGGCCACCGACCTGCCAGCCCTGCTCAGCTGGACCGGGCAGTCGTTCCCACTGGGCCCGTTCAGCGTGACCTACGGCGTCGTGCTCGTCGCGGTCCTCTACCTCGTCGTCGGGTTCGTACTGGCCAAGACGGCATGGGGCCGGCACGTCTACGCCGTGGGCGACGACGCCGAGGCGTCCCGACTGGCCGGGATCAGGGTCAACCGGGTCCTGTTCAGCGTGTACACCACGGCCGGCGCCATCTACGGCATCACCGCCTGGATCCTCATCGGCCGCGCGGGAGCGGCCAGCCCGAACGCCATCGCGGACGCGAATCTCGAGAGCATCACCGCCGTGGTCATCGGCGGCACCAGCCTCTTCGGCGGGCGCGGCGCCGTGCTCGGCACCTTGCTCGGCGCCCTCATCGTCGGCTTCTTCCGCAGCGGCCTGTCGCTGGCCGGGGTGGACGACACCTACCGGGTCCTCGCCGTCGGCGTTCTCGTGATCTTGGCGGTCTCGGTCGACCAATGGATCAGGAAGGTTCGGGCATGACGGCGACGAACATCGGCCACGCTGCCGCCGCGATGCGAGATCGGACGCCGGTGCTGTCCGCGCGGGGCCTGGTCAAGACCTTCGGGCGCGTCGTGGGCCTCGACGGCGTGGACCTCGACCTGTATCCGGGAGAGGTGCTCGCCATCATCGGCGACAACGGCGCGGGCAAATCGACGCTGGTCAAATGCCTCACCGGAGCGCTGGAGCCAGACGCCGGTGAGCTGTTCCTCGACGGCCGCCCGGTCCGCTTCCGCCGGCCCCAGGACGCTCGCGAGGCCGGCGTCGAGACGGTGTACCAGACGCTTGCCGTCGCGCCCGCCCTGGACATCGCCAGCAACCTCTTCCTCGGCCGCGAGCGGCGCCGTCGTGGGTTCCTGGGGTCGGTGCTTCGCATGCTGGACCAGAAGGGCATGCGCGCCGACGCCGCTCAGGCACTCTCGGACCTGGGAATCGGAACGCTGCAGAACACGAGCCAGGCAGTGGAGACGCTCTCCGGGGGTCAACGCCAGGCCGTGTCGGTGGCCCGCGCCGCGGCCTTCGGGAGCAAGGTGATCGTCCTCGACGAGCCGACCGCCGCCCTCGGGGTGCGCGAGTCCGGCCAGGTGCTCCGCATGATCAAGGAGGTCCGCTCGCACGGGCTCCCGGTGATCTTGATCAGCCACAACATGCCGCACGTCTTCGAGGTGGCCGATCGCATCCACATCCAGCGCCTCGGCCGCCGCGCCGGAGTCGTGACCCCGGAGTCCCACAGCATGCAGGAAGCGGTCGCGGTCATGACCGGTGCGATGACCCTCGAGGACACGCCCACCTAACGGCACGACCTGTCGGAAGCCGATTGCCGGCTGGGTAGCGAGGAGGGCATGTGAGCGCGGTCGTCATCGGGGAGGCGCTCGTCGACGTCGTCGAGAGACCGGACGGCGGCGTGAGCCGTCATGCCGGCGGCAGCCCGTCGAACGTCGCCTTCGGCCTGGGTCGGCTCGGCCGTCCCACGACGCTGATCACCCGGCTCGGCGACGACCTCGACGCCGCGACGATCCGCGCGCACCTGGCAGCCGTCGGCGTCCGCGTCCGCGACGGCGGACGCCGGCTGGACCGCACGTCCACGGCCGTCGCCACCATCGGCGAGGACGGCTCGGCCACCTACGCGTTCGACCTCACGTGGGAGCTCGACGAGGCGACGACGCTGCCCGGCGAGCCGCTTGTGGTGCACACCGGGTCGATCGCCGCCACCCTGGCGCCGGGCGCCGGAGTCGTCGAACGGCTCGTCCGGACTGCGCGCGCACAGAGCACGGTCAGCTACGACCCCAATATCCGCCCGATGGTGAAGGGCTCGGCCGCCGACACCCGCGCGCGGGTGGAGCGGCTGGTCGCGGCGAGCGACATCGTGAAGGCCAGCGACGAGGACGTCGAGTGGCTTGCGCCAGGGTCGGGACCGGTCGCCGTCGCCCACCGGTGGCTGGAGCTCGGCCCGGCTCTCGTCGTCGTCACCCTCGGCCCCGGCGGCTCGGTCGCAACGACCCGCGGCGGCACCGTCCGAGTGCCGGCCGTGCCGGCGGAGGTGGCCGACACGGTCGGCGCGGGAGACTCCTACATGGCCGGCCTGCTCGACGGCCTCTGGAGCAAGGGTCTGCTCGGTGCCGCGGCGC
Organism: Jiangellaceae bacterium; assembly: GCA_036566745.1. Taxonomy (GTDB): domain Bacteria; phylum Actinomycetota; class Actinomycetes; order Jiangellales; family Jiangellaceae; genus DATCVR01. The sequence goes on from DATCVR010000334.1 coordinate 15,468, forward strand.
GCCCCATGTTGAGGGCCGTGGAGCCGGGCCGGCTGCGTGGAGTCCTCGACCACGCCGCCAGAGCGGCCGCCATCACCGTCTCGCGAGCCGGCGCGTGTCCGCCCACACGAGCCGAGCTGGTCGGGTACCCTCGCGCGGCCGGTGGCCGCGCCGCTGGACGGGGAGGTCCGTCGGCAACACCCACGGAACGAGTCTGACCTGGGGTCTTGTCCGTCAACAGGGTCCCGGGTGTCGTTGTATGGTGCGGCTACGACGGGCTCGCCGAGAACGTCAGCTGGGGGGCATGCGGTGTCCGAGGAACGCATTCGAGAGCCCCGCCTTCCGCCTCGCTGGTTCATCCGCCTGGTGTGGTCGCTCCACCGCGCGGTGTGTCGTGCCAGTGGTGGCCGGGTGGGGCTGTGGCGTCCGAAACCTGGGCGATGGGGGACGTTGCGGCTGACGACGACCGGGCGGCGCACCGGACGCGACCACCGAGTGATCGTCGGCTACTACGAGGACGGTCCGAACCTGGTCGTCCTGGCGATGAACGGCTGGGCGAGTCCGGACCCGGCCTGGTGGCTGAACCTGCAGACACACCCGGACGCGACCGTCGAGCTGGTCGGCGGGTCTCGGTCGGTGACGGCACACGCCGCCGAGGGTGACGAGCGGTCGCGGCTGTGGGCCAGGTGGCGCGCCATCGACGCCCAGCTCGACGGCTACTCGGCGCTTCGGTCGTCCGAGACCGCGGTGGTGGTGCTGGAACCACGGCCCGGCCGGCCGCGGAGCTGAGTTTCGTGGTTGCCTCATGGACCTGGAGAATGGCGCAGGCACCGAAATGCTGAACATCGAAGAAGGAGTCGTGTCGAATCGTGGCTGAGAACGGCAACGCCACCGATTGGGTGTCTCGCTACGCCGACGAGGTCATCGCGGAGTCCGAGCGACGTGCACCGGGCAAACCGATCGTGGTGGCGTCGGGGTTGTCGCCGTCCGGCCCGATCCACCTGGGCAACCTGCGCGAGGTGATGACGCCGCATCTCGTCGCGGACGAGATGCGCCGCCGGGGCTACGAGGTACGGCACCTGCTCTCCTGGGACGACTACGACAGGTTCCGCAAGGTGCCCACGGGTGTCGCCGGCGTGGACGAGTCGTGGGCTGAGCACATCGGGAAGCCACTGACATCGGTGCCTGCCCCCGTGGGGTCCGCGTTCGCGAACTGGGCGGAGCACTTCAAGGCCGCCATGGTCGAGGCGCTGGAGGAGCTCGGTGTCGAGTTCGAGGGCATCAGTCAGACCATGCAGTACACGTCCGGGGTCTACCGCGAGCAGATCCTGCACGCGATGAGGCACCGGGCCGAGATCGACGCGATTCTCGGGCGGTACCGCACCAAGGACAAGGCGGCCGAGGCTCCGAAGAAGGCGCGAGAGTCGCAGAAGCCGGCCGACGACGCCGAGATCGCCGCCGCCGAGGGCTCCGGTGCCGCCAGCGAGGACGACGGTGGTGGCGGATCGGCCGGCTACTTCCCCTACCGGCCCTACTGCGGCGCCTGCGGCAAGGATCTGACCATCGTCACGTCGTACGACGACGAGACCACCGCGCTCGCCTACGGCTGCGCGGCGTGCGGCTTCAGCGAGACCGTCCGGCTCAGCGAGTTCAACCGGGGCAAGCTGGTCTGGAAGGTCGACTGGCCGATGCGCTGGGCGTACGAAGGCGTGATCTTCGAGCCGAGCGGTGTCGATCACACGTCGCCCGGTTCGTCGTTCGTCGTCGGCGGCCAGATCGTGCAGCAGGTGTTCGGTGGTGCGCAACCGATCGGGCCGATGTACGCCTTCGTCGGTATCAGCGGCATGGCGAAGATGTCGTCGTCGCGAGGTGCGGTGCCCACACCGGCCGACGCGCTGCGGATCATGGAGGCGCCGCTGCTGCGCTGGCTCTATGCTCGGCGCAAGCCCAACCAGGCCTTCAAGATCTCCTTCGACCAGGAGATCCAGCGCCTCTACGACGAGTGGGACAGGCTGGAGGCGCAGGTCGCCGCAGGCTCCGCGCTGCCGGCCGACGCCGCTGCGCATGCCCGCGCGGTGCGAACGGCGGGCACTGAGCTGGTGCGTACGCCGCGGCCCTTGCCGTACCGCACGCTGGCGTCGGTCGCCGACATCACCGCGGGCGACGAGGCGCAGACCCTGCGGATCCTCAGCGACCTGGATCCCTCGCGGCCGGTGACCTCCCTCGACGAGGTGCGGCCGCGCCTTGACCGGGCGGAGACCTGGATCACCACCCAGGTTCCGGCCGACCAACGCACCGTGGTGCGGGCCGAGCCCGACGTCGAGCTGTTGTCGTCCTTGGACGACAACGCTCGGCTGTCGCTGCGGCTGCTCCTGGACGGTCTCGACTCGCACTGGTCCCTGGCCGGGCTCACGACGCTCGTCTACGGGGTTCCGAAGGTGATGGCCGGGTTCGAGCCGGACACGAAGCCCACGCCTGAGCTGAAGGTCGCCCAACGCGCCTTCTTCGCCCGCCTCTATCACCTGCTGGTCGGCAGGGACACCGGACCACGGCTGCCCACGTTGCTCCTCGCCATCGGCGCTGACCGAGTCCGCACGCTGCTCTCGCCCTAGCGCCGGGCCTGCGGCGCGGTCAGCGCGTTCCCGCTCGAGCCAGGACCTCCTCGGCCTGCGCAGCCAGGGCGACGACGAGATCGGCCGCCGACGGCAGGTCGGTGATGAGGTCGACGGCCTCGCCGGCCCACACCGGCAGCGGGTGCAGATCGCCGCGCGCCACGCCGTCCTGGTACGCCCGCTTTGCGTCGTCGTCGGCGGCGAGTTCGTCCTCGCGGCCACGCCACTGATCGAGGAACGGGTGGCTCAGGGTGCGCGCCGGATACCTGGCCGGCCACCGCGAGCCCCGGGCGATGTCCAGCACCGTGCTGCGCTCGGTGTCCTCCCCGCGTCCCTCGACGATCGCCCGGGTGATGGACGGGTCGACCAGTGCCTCGGTCGTCGCCTGGAAACGTGTCCCGACCAGAGCACCGACGGCACCCAGCGCCAGGGCCGCCGCCACGCCTCGGCCGTCGGCGATCCCGCCGGCGGCCACCACGGGCGTCGGCGCTGCCAGGTCCACCACGATCGGCACGAACGGCAACGTCGAGCGCCCGCGCCTGGCGCCGTGTCCGCCGCCTTCGGTCCCCTGCGCCACGATGACGTCGGCGCCCAGGTCCACGGCTTGCCTGGCCTCCTCGAGGTCGGTGACCTGGAGGATCAGCACGGCCCCGGCCCGGCGAACGGGCTCGACGAACGCACTCGGGTCGCCGAAGGACAACATCACCGCGCTCGGCTGCTGCGTCAGTGCGTGCTCGACCGTGGCCACGTCGACAGCCCAGCTCTGGAAGCCGACCCCCCACGGTCGGTCGGTTCCGCCGGCGACGATCGGCAGCTCGCGGTCGAGCCACTCCCGATCCCCGTTGCCGCCTCCGAGCAGGCCCAGCCCACCGCCGTTGGAGACCGCCGCCGCCAGCGCACCGCCTGCCGATCCGCCCATCGGCGCCGACGCGATCGGATGCCGCACCGCGAACAGCTCCGTGAATGCCGTGGTCAATCCCATGACCGACATCATCTCCCGGGCCTGGACGACGGTCCGGCACCTCCCCAGCACGAGTGGTCGGCGAAGGGGCGCCGACCCCGAGGTCGGTCGATCCTGCGTGTTCGTGCAGGTGCGAGTTCGCGCACAACGGGCGCACGTTCACCTGGTGATCACGTGCCGTGGCTACGTTCCGGATCATGCACGAGATCCGGCGTTCATGAGTGGCCCGTCGCCGCGTCGGGCCATCCGGCGCGACTCGGTCGGTCTGGGCGCGTACGTCGCCGCCTTCGGCGTCTCGTACGGCGCACTGTCGATCACCGCCGGCCTGAGTGTGCCGCAGACGGTCATCCTCAGCGTCGTCATGTTCACCGGCGCGTCCCAGTTCGCCTTCGTCGGGATCATCGGCAGTGGCGCCGCCCCGCTGGCCGCGATCCCGACGGCCGTGCTGCTCGGCGTCCGCAACGGGTTCTACGGCGTGCCGATGGCCCGCATCCTCGGCCGGGACGGGCTGCGCGGGCACCGTCGCCCGCTCGCGGCCCAGCTCGTCGTCGACGAGACCACCGCGATGGCCGTCGGCCGGGCCGACGTGCGCGATCAGCGCTACGCCTTCTGGACCGCCGGCGTCACGATGTTCACGCTGTGGAACGCCGGCACTCTCGTCGGCGCCGTCGGTGGGTCGGCCATCGGCGATCCGGCCGCCCTCGGACTCGACGCTGCCGTCCCCGCCTCGTTCCTGGCCTTGCTGTGGCCCCGGCTGGCCGACGGCCGGGCGCGCGTGGTCGCCCTCGCCGGAGCCGTGATCGCTACCGCGACGGTGCCGATCCTGCCTACCGGTGTGCCGGTCTTGGCGGCCATACCGGTCGCGTTGATCGCCGGCCTGGAGCGCCGACCCGAACCCGTCTCTGCGACCACGGAGGCCTCGTGATCTGGATCGCCGTTCTCGTCGCGGCCGTCGGCTGCTTCGCGATCAAGCTGGCCGGCCTGTCGCTGCCGGCCTCGGTGCTCGAACGGCCCGAGGTGCAGCGCGTCGCGACGTTCCTGCCGATCGCCATGCTGGCCGCCCTGGTGGCCGTCGAGGCGTTCGACGACGGCGGTCGGCTCGCCGTCGACGTGCGCCTGCTGGCTGGTGTCGGGGCCGGGCTGGCGGCGCTCGTCCTGCGCGCGTCGTTCCTCGTCGTGATCGTCGTCGCCGTGATCACCACGGCGGTTCTGCGCGCCGTCACCTGACGTGGCGTCTCCACGGGAACCGCCGGCGCCTGCAACCTGTCAGAACGGGCTCGCGGCGTGCTCGCCCCCGAGGTCGATCTCGTGGTGGATCACCTGTTCGGCCTGGCGCTGGGAGCGGACAAGCAGCCGCCCGGATGGTGCGACGAGATACGACCTCAGCTCTTGCGGCACAGCGGCGTTGTTCACGCTGCACACGAATGTGCCGTTCTCGACCGCCCGGGCGATGAGGACGTGCTCCCACACGTCGTCGTAGGGCTTGATCGCGTTGTTGATGTGGAACATGATCTGCGCTCCATCGCCGGCCAGTTGCGTCCACGCTGCGGGGAAGAGGAGCTCGCGGCAGACCTGGATCCCGATACGGGTCCCTTCGATGTCGAGTACAGCTGTCGCTGCGCCTGGGGAGAAGTGCCGCCGGTCGAGTTCTGAGAGCTCCACCTTGCGGTGTATCTGCTGCGCTCCCGAGGGCTCGATGACCACCACGGCGTTGTACCACTGCTCCTCACCGGGGAGAGCCGTTCCGAGAAGACACACACATTCCTGTGCCACTACCGCCCTGGCGATGGTGCTGATCGCGCCGTCGACGACGTCGGCAGCGAGGTCGGTCAAGAACCGGTCGTTCTCCACGAAATAGCCGGTCAGGGCGCATTCGGGGAAGACCACCCAGTCGCCCGGGCGAGCGTGCCGGATCACCGCGAGGATCTTGTTCAGATTCCCCTCGAGTTCGGGGCCGACCGTCAGTTGGGCCATCGCGAGGCGCATCGAGCCAACGTATCGATCACCGCCGCCTCGGAATCACGTGCCCAGCGCCGCTCGGCCCCGCGCCTGGGGCGGACGACCGAGCTGGTGTCCTGCCTCGTCACTCCGGGCTCGTCGATGACTGCCGGCCTGGACCTCGACGCAGCGGTGCTCAGGCGTCTCGGGCGGCCCGGTAGGTGAGGAAGGCGAGGCCGTCACCGATCGTCGTGGCCTCGACCAGGCGCAGGGGCTTCTGGCCGCTGTCCTCGCCGAAGAGGCGCTCGCCGGCTCCGAGCACGACCGGGAAGACGACCAGCCGCAGCTCGTCGACGAGGTCGTGTTCGAGCAGTGTGCGCCCGAGCCGATAGCTGGCCCAGACGACGATGTCGCCGTCCAGCTCCTGCTTCAGCTTCGAGACCTCGCTGACCACGTCGCCACCGAGGACCGTCGCGTTGTTCCACGCGGCGGTCCGGAGGGTCGAGGACACGACGTACTTGGGCACGCTGGTCAACCTGTCCGCCAGCGCGCCACTCCGGGACGCCCACCGCGCGGCGAACCACGCGTCGCTGCGCCGGCCCAGCAGCAGTGCCTCGGCGCCCATCGCCTCCTCGAGCTCGGCCTCGGCCCAGGCTTCGAGGTCCTCGCCGCCGAACCGGCCGAACCAGCCGCCCAGCCGGAAGCCCTCATCGCCGGTCGGGTCCTGGACGACTCCGTCGAGCGACAGGTTCGTGCTGATCACGATCTTTCCCATGGCGGTGCTCCTTTGTCGTGGTGTCGTCTACCACTGAGGTAGACACCGCGACGCCGGGAAGGGGGCGCTCGTCCACCGCCCCCTTCTGCCCTGGACCGGTGTCCGTACAGGATGGAGGTGCAGATGCGAGAGGACAGTGGCCCGAGGATGGGGGACGTGGCTGCCGACGTGATCGCACGCGCGCGGGCGGGGGACGGCGACGCCTTCCGCGAGTTGACCGAGCCCTACCGCCGGGAGCTGCAGGTGCACTGCTACCGGATGCTCGGTTCGTTCCAGGACGCCGAGGACGCCCTGCAGGACACGCTGCTGGCCGCCTGGCGCGGCTTCGGAGGGTTCGAGGGACGGGCGTCGCTGCGTACCTGGCTCTACCGGATCGCCACCAACCGGTGCCTCAACGCGCGCCGGTCGGCGAGCCGGCGTCCGGCCAGGGACTGGGACGTGCCCCGGGTCGAACCACCCGAGCCGACCCGGCTCGGTGAGGTCGTGTGGCTCGAGCCGTTTCCCGACGCCCTGCTCGCGGATGCCGCCGACGCGCCGCTCGGCCCGGAGGCCCGCTACGAGCAGACCGAATCCGTCTCGCTGGCCTTCGTGACCGCCCTGCAGGTGCTGCCGCCTCGCCAGCTCGCCGTGCTCGTCCTGCGCGACGTCCTCGGATTCCGCGCGCATGAGGTGGCCGACATGCTGGACTTGAGCGTCGAGTCGGTCAAGAGCGCCCTCAAACGAGCGCGTGCAGGTGTGCAGCATCGTCGGCCCGCGACCGACCGCGAACCGCCGCCCGTCGCCGGCTCACCCGCGGAGGAGGCGCTCGTGGCGAGATTCGTCCGCGCGTGGCAGTCCGCGGACGTCGACGCGCTGGTGGGAATGCTGACCGACGACGTGTTCGTGTCGATGCCGCCGATGCCCTTCGAGTACGAGGGCCGAGATGTCGTGGCGCGCTTCTGCGCCAGCATCTTCCGCGCAGGTCGACGGTTCGACCTCGTCCCGACGCGAGCCAACGCTCAGCCGGCGTTCGGCGCCTACCTGCGTGGCCCTGCCGGGATCAGCCACGGGATCGGGCTCTACGTCCTCACTCTCACCGGCGACCGGATCTGCGCGATGACCCGTTTCGACACCAGCGTGCTTCCGTCGTTCGGGCTGCCGCGATCGCTCCCGAGCTCGTAGCCGGCGTCCTTCAGGTCGCGTGGGGCGGGGGAGCGGAGGCTTCCCGACCACCATGGTCGAGATGTCCCTTCAACGCGCCGAGCGGGCCGTCCCAGTCGCGGGCCAGCGCGGCCAGGAACTGCTGCGCCACCTGCATCGGCGCAGAGCGCAGGCGGTATCGCACCCGGCGCCGCTCACCTGGTTCGCCCGTCACCAGGCCCGCCTCGGCCAGTAGGGCGAGGTGCTTGGCGATCGCCTGCCGGGTGATGGGCAGTCGATCGGCCAGGTCGGTGGCCGTGGCCGGACCGCCCGACGCCAGCGTGGCCAGGATGGCGCGCCGGGTCGGGTCGGCCAGGGCGACGAAGACCTGCTCGGCGGTCGTCTCGATGTCAGGCGGCATCGAGGTAGTCGACCAGTTCGTCCAGCTCACTTGCCCACCCCTGGATGTTCGAGTCGTACGCCTTGCGGTAGAGGTCCTCCGGCAGCTGGGCGAAGCCGGTCTCGACCACCGTCAGCCGGGTGCCGGCACCGGCCGGTTCAAGGGTGAACTCGACGTAGGTACGACGTGGATCGTCCTCGGGCAGCCCGTAGATGTGCCAGGTGAACCCGAACACGGCCGGCTCCTCCACCCGTTCCACCCGCAGGCCGACCGTAGGCCCGTCGGTCCAGCTCACATGGGCCGAGCCGCCCGGACGCAGATCGATCGCGGCGTCGTTGCCGAACCAGGTGCCCAGGCCCTCGGCGGTCGTGAGCGCTGCCCACACCGCGGCGGGCGGGTGAGCGACCTCCATGGTCCGTTCGATGCGATCGGGAAAGCCCATGACTTCCTCCCATTGATAGCAACTTCATGGTTGCACATTTCACGGCGACCGACTGTCGTCCATCAGTGGTGCCGTCGCTAGCCCGGAACCGCCATGGCCTCGGCATCGACCTCGGGGTCGGCGCGGTTCTCGGCCCGCGGTCGCAGGCCGATCCAGATGACGACGACGCTGGCGAGCGTCACCGCCACGTTCACGCTCAGGGCGAGGTGGATGCCGGTCAGCTCGACGCTCTGGGTGGCGGCGACCGCGCTCAACATCGGGATGCCGATGGTGATGGCGACCTGCTGGGTCATCGAGGTCAGGCCCGTGGCTAGGCCCTGCTCGTCGTCCGCCAGTCCCGAGGTGGCGGTCACCGTGAACGCCACGATGGCGGCCACGTGACCGAAGAACCCGATGAACAGCGCCGGGATCACGACCGCGAGCGCGGTGCGGTCGGTGCCGAGGAACACCAGCGGAAGGGTCGCGAGGCCCTGTACGGACATGCCCACGACGAGGATCGTGCGGCTGCCGTATCGCCCGACGAAGCGCCCGGCCAGCACCCCGGCGGCCACGGCGGCCAGGCCCGGGACGCCGAAGATCAGACCGGTGGCCAGCGGGGACAAGTTCAGGACCTTCTGGAGGTAGAGCGTCATCAGGAAGATCATGGCGGGCTCCATGAGGAAGATCACGAGGCCCGCGTAATTGCCCCACGTGACGGTGGGCCGACCGAGGATGCGCAAGGGTGCGAGTGGCGCCGGCGCGCGCAGCTCGATCGTCCAGAACGCGGCCAGGAGCAGCACGCCCACGATGGCCACGGGAAGGCTCTGCTCGATCGCCGCGTAGACCACGGCCAGCAGGCCGCCGGTCACGGTCACCGCTCCGGGCAGATCCAGTCGCACCCGCGTGGGGATCCGGCTCGGGCTGATCACGAACGGGGTGACCAGCGCTACGGCCACGGCGACCGGCACGTTGATGAAGAACGCCGCACGCCAGCCCACCATGCTGACCAGCGCGCCGCCGACCAGCGCGCCCACGGTGAAGCCGCCGGACAGCAGGGCGCCGTTGAGGCCGAGGACGCGCTCACGCAGGCGGCCCTCCTCGAAGGTGGTGGTGAGCAGCGACAACGCGGCGGGAAGCGTCATCGCGGTGGCGAAGCCCTGCAGGACCCGCGCGGTCAGGAGCATCTCCGGGTTGGACGCGACGCCGCCGAGCACCGATGCCCCGGCCAGGAGGGCCATGCCGGACAGGAACAGCCTGCGGCGGCCGAACAGGTCGGCGAGCCGGCCGAACAGCAGGGTGAATCCGGCTGCGGGCAGGGCGTAGGCGGACGTGATCCACGGGAGCCCGCCGAGTCCCAGCCCCACGCCCGCACCGACCTCCGGCAGTGCGACGTTCAGGATCGAGAAGTCGACCGACAACATGAACCCGGCGCCGAGCAGCACCATCAGGATCACCCGTTGCCTGCTGCTGAAGCGAGGTGGCGACGGGACGTCGATCGTCGGGGCAGAACTCATGACGGCCTCCACAAAATAGCAACTGAAGGGTTGCCACATTATGGCAACCAATGAGTTGCGTCAACGCGGTCGAGGCTCCGGCGGGCAGGCCGCGCACGCGACCGGGAGCGGCGCGGCCGATCAGGCGAACGTGGGGGCGAGGTGCGTGAGTGCCGCCTCGACATAGCGGCGGTCGCCGGTGTCGAGCCCGTACTCGAGGTCTTCGATCAGCGCGCACCGGGCGTAGAACCGTGTCCGCGCCAGATCGGCGTCGTCGACCGGGTGGTCGTAGCCGGCCAGGAGCTCGCCGAACGCTCGTGGGCCGAGGTCGCGGTAGAGCTTGGCGAAGTCGCGTGCCGGATCGGCGATGGCCGCGTCGGCCCAGTCGATGACGCCGGTGATCGTGCGCGCCTCGGGGTCGACCAGAAGGTGCTCGGCGCCCAGGTCGGCATGGCAGAAGACGGTGCGCTCGGGCTCCGCAGGCGGCGCCGCGGCCAGGAACGCCTCGACGCGGGTGCGCGCGGCGGCCGGCAGTCGCGCGGAGACGGCGGTGTAGGTCCGGCGGGCGTCGTCGAGCCACTCGGCCAACGGCTCGTCCTCGACCGGCACCAGCGTCGCCATCGCGGTCACGGGCGCGCGGTGCAGCCGGTCGAGGAAGGCGGCGGCAGCGGCTGCGAGCGGCCGCGGGTCGGCGCCGGGGTGGTCGAGCAACGGGCTGCCGGCGAGCTTCCGATAGGCCAGGACGCCGTACTCCTCGTCGGCGAAGACGACCTCCGGCACGGCCACGGCGGACCAGGGGCGGACGGCGGCGAGCAGGCCGGCCTCGCGGCGGGTCAGTTCGGCGCGGGTGGTGGGGTCGGTCTCGCGGCTGCGCCGGACGATCAGCTCGCCGTTGACCTCGTACGCCACGTGATCGAGCCCGGACCCGAGATGCGTGCTCACGCGCACCAGGTACCCGGGCATCGCTCGCTCGAGGGCGTCGCGAACCTCACCGTCCACACGCAGGAGACTAGGCGACCCTGTCGGCCCGCCGCGGGTCGACGCCGTGCGGCAAGCGGGCCACCGCGGCGTAGAAGGTCTTCGTCGCGGTGTCGGCCGCGTCGGCGAGCACGCCCATCACCGGCAGCAGGCGTCGTCGCCATCTCCGGCGCAGCCGGACTCGGCCTCGGGGTCGCTGAGCAGTGCGCCACCCGAGACGGCACACGCGTCGCCTCGCCAGGCCTCCCAGCCCTCGCGGACGGCGAAACCGGCGATCACCAGCGCTGCCAGCGGATCGGCCCACCACCATCCCAGCGTCGAGTTGAGCACCAGTCCGGCCAGCACCACCCCGGAGAGGTAGCTGCAGATCAGGGTCTGTTTCGAGTCGGCGACCACGCTGGCCGACCCCAGCTCGTGCCCGGTACGCCGTTCGATCCACGACAGCCCCGGCATGACGGCCAGGCTGACCGCCGCCAGCACGATCCCCACGGTGCTGTGGTGTGGCTGTGCCGCGCCGGCCAGGACCCGCACCGCCTCGACGCTCACATAGGCGGCGAGGGCGAAGAACGACACCGCGATGATCCGCAGCGCGACGCGTTCGCGGGCCTCGTGATCCCGGCCGGAGAACTGCCACGCGACCGCGGCCGCCGAGACGACCTCGACGGTGGAGTCGAGGCCGAACCCGATCAGCGCGAAGGAACCGGCGACGCTTCCCGCGGCGATCGCCACCACGGCCTCGACCACGTTGTAGGTGATCGTCGTCGCCACCACCAGGCGGACCCTCCGGCGCAGCACCGCGCGCCGCGCCGGACCCGGTTCGCGGGCCACTGCCGGCAGACTCATGAGCAGGTGCACCCTTCTGTCGAGCAGCACGACGGGTCGACGAACAACGTCACCCTCAGCAGCTCGTCCAGGGCGTGGGCGAGATGGGGATCGGCCAGCTGGTACCAGGTGTACCGACCGTCCTTCACCGCCGTCACCAGCCCACACCCACGCAAGCACGCCAGCTGGTTCGACATCACCTGCCGAGACGTGCCCAGTGCGTCGGCCAGGTCCGACGGCACCGCCGGTGCCTCCCGCAACGCCAGCAGGACTCGGGTGCGGGTCTCGTCCGAGAGCGCGCTCCCGAGGCGGGTCACCGCCTCGGCGTGCGACAGGGTCACCGTGGCCATGGGCGGCAACGATACATGATGTGCTGTATTGACCGCTGGTCCGGGCGACCGCCAGGGATCAGGTGGCGCTGTCCTCGGCGAGGGTGCGCTCCAGCGCGACGGTCATGTGCCCATGCCCGATGGTCTCGTAGCCGACGACCGTCACGAGTGGCGCGAGCATGAGGACGACGAGGCAGACCGCCATCGGCACGCCGAAGGAGGCGAGGAGGGTGGCGAGCACGAGGACCGACGCCGTGCCGGCGAGGAGGACCACGTGGAACGGGTCGCCCGCCTCGACGAGGTAGGTGTACAGCGCGAAGAGCGCGAACACGAACACCCCCACCGGCAGTGCCACGCTCACCACCGTGGCCGTGGCGCCGATGTGCGCCGCATGGCCGATGTAGTTCGCCGCGACGTGCAAGCCGGCCCCGGTGGCGACGATCGAGCCGAAGATCAGGAGGTGGCCGTAACCCCAAGGGAAGGCTCGCTCGCGGTGCGCGTGCAGCACCTCGGCCGACGGAATCATGAAGTACATCCACCACAGGCCGAAGGTCAGCCCGGTCCCGGCCACGGCCACGAGCGCGGCGTCGAGGCTCCACCCCTGCGCCTCGACCACCGCGTTCAGCGAGGCGACCGTGCCGATCACGCCCTCACCGAGCGCGATGATCGCCAGCAGCCCGTAGCGCTCGGCGATGTGGTGGGCGTGCCACGGAGTCCCACCGCTGCCGCGCTCGGCGACGACCGGGCCGGCCAGTTCGATCAGGACGAGGGGCACGGCCCACAGGAAGAACACCCCGGTGGTGGTGTGGGCCAGGAGCAGGAGCACCCATCCCAGCTGCGCGATGCCGATGGTGAGGGCGTACGTCTGGCAGGTCCGGCGTCGTGGCGGATCCTGGCGCGCGGCCCTCAGCCACAGGAAGAGCATGGCCACCCGCATGACCACGTAGCCGAGCACGGCGACCCCGTTGTCGATGGTGTGGCCCTCGTCTATGGAGTGGAACAACCGAGGGAGCCCGAGGGCGACGATGATCACGCCGACCATCTGCACCATGGTCGCCACCCGGAAGGCCCAGTCGTCGGTGTCGTAGGCCGAGGCGAACCAGGAGAAGTTGATCCAGGCCCAGCAGACCACGAAGATCGCGAAGCCGAAGCCGATCAGTCCGCTGGCGAGGTGTCCTTCGGACAGCAGGTGCGCGAACTGGTCGGCGGCCTGCCCGAACGCCACCACGAATGTGAGGTCGTAGAGCAGTTCCAGGGGAGAGGCGCTGCGATGCTGCTCGCCGGGATCGCGGCCGGACATCACCCTCAGGCGGTGCGCCCGGGTCCGCGCTGGTCCGGTCATCGAAGGGCGCCCGGGTCGAGCCGGTCTCGCTCACGGCCGGCTTGCCAGCCGGGCAGCGCGTCGGTGCGGGCGTCGACGCGCGGATCGGACAGGTAGCGCATGGCGGTCACGATAACGCGGTGACGTTGGCTTTCATCCCATTCGGGGGACGGCGCCGGGTGGGACCGCGTCTAGCGTCGGGCGTCATGGGCCTCCACGATGTCGACACCCACCACGACCGCTACGGCAATGCCTTCCTCCTCCGGGAGGCGCCGGACCATCGGCTGCCCAAGGAGGGCATGCCCGCCGCGGACGCCATGCGCCTGCTCGGCGAGGAACTCGTCCTCGACGGGATCCCGATGCGCAACCTCGCCACCTTCGTGACGACGTGGATGGAGCCCGAGGCGCAACGGGTGATCGCCGAGAACCTCCACCGCAACTACATCGACCACGCCGAGTACCCGCAGACCGCGGAGATCGAGCAGCGCTGCATCCGGATGCTCGCCGACCTCTTCCACGCGCCCGGGGAGACCACCGGCACCCGCACCCAGGGCTCGTCGGAGGCGATCATGCTCGGCGCGCTGTCGCTGAAGTGGAAGTGGCGCGAACGCCGGGAGGCCGCGGGCCAGAGCACCCAGCGGCCGAACCTCGTCTTCGGCGGGGACGTGCACGTCGTCTGGGAGAAGTTCTGCCGCTACTTCGACGTCGAGCCGCGGATCATCCCGCTCCAGCGTGACCGGTTCACCATCGGCCCGGACGACGTCGAGCCCCACGTCGACGAGAACACCATCGGCGTCGCCGCCGTGCTCGGGACCACATTCACCGGGCACGCCGACGACATCGTGGGCATCAACGACTTCCTCGTCGGGCTGCGGGACCGGACGGGCCTTGACGTCCCGCTCCACATCGACGGGGCAAGCGGCGCGTTCGTGTGGCCGTTCCTCTACCCGGACTCCGCCTGGGACTTCCGCCTCGAACAGGTCCGCTCGATCAACGCCTCGGGCCACAAGTACGGCCTGGTCTACCCCGGGCTGGGGTGGCTGGTGTTCCGGGAGCGGAGCGATCTCCCCGAGGAGCTCGTCTTCTACGAGAACTACCTCGGCAAGAAGGACGCGACGTTCACGCTCAACTTCTCGACCAACGCCAGCATGGTGCTCGCGCAGTACTACAACTTCGTCCGCTACGGTCACGACGGCTACCGCGTCATCATGGAGACGATGCAGGCCAACGCCAAGGCGCTGGCCGAGCGGATCGTCGCCACGGGCAACTTCGAGCTGGTCGGCGACGAGGGTGCCGAGCAGCTCCCGCTCGTCGCGTTCAGGCTGGTCGGCGAGCATGCGTACGACGAGTTCGACGTCGCCTCGCAGCTCGCCGCCGAGCGTGGCTGGATGCTGCCGGCCTACACGCTGCCGCCGAACGCCCAGCACGTGACGATCATGCGCGCGCTGGTCAAGCAGACGCTGGGCCACTCGCTCGCCTCGACGCTGGCCGACGACATCGCCCAGGCCTGCGCGACGCTCGACGAGAAGGGCGGGCTGCACGCGCTCGACCGCCGCCGGGTGAAGAGCGGCACCGGCTACTGAGCCGTCCGCCACGGCGCTGCCCCTCGTCGGTCGCGGCGGAGTGACCTGCGTGAAGCAGAACTGAAGCGACCTCGTTGTCCACTTGTCCGGACGAAGAACACCGCCCGGACCCATGTGGAGGAAACGTTGATCCGGCTCGGTCTGCGCAGACTCTCCTGGACCAGGTACTCGGTGGCCGCGCTGTTCGCCGCCTTCGCGCTCACCGCGTGCGCTGGATCGGACGACGCCGATCCTGAGGCCAGGCCCGGCACCACCGCTTCGGATGCACGGGGCGCGAGCGACGCGACCGAGACTCCGGCCGATGGGGGGACCACTCCAGTGCCGACCGGGACCGAGCCGGCCGTCGCCGACGCAGCTCTGACGATCCCGGAGCAGTGCAGCGACGACGTCATGGCGATGCTCGAGACCTTCGCGGACGGCAACCCGGTCAGCAACCTCGGCCCGGACGAGCTGGACCCCGACCTCGTCTGCACGTTCCTCGGCGGCGAGGACGGGCTGGCGAACGCGCTGGGCGTGATCGTCTCGACCGACGAGCCCATCGACTGGTCCCAGCTCGGCGAGGTCACGCCGTCGGAGGTGATCGTCGGTGAGTTCACCGGGGAGTTGGCCACGCTCACCGGCGCGGGCCGCGCCCTCGTGGTCGATCTGGGCGGCGTGCACGTCACGGTCAACGCCGGCCGTGACTCGGTGGCGACCGACGCGGACCTGGCTGCGCTGGCGGACCTGATGGTTCGTGCCGTCGCCGGTGGCTGACTCCACTCACGCGCCTCACGACCGTGGCCATCGCGGCGTCGGGTGGGCCTGCGGCTAGCGCTCCAGCAGCCCGATCTCCTGGGCGGTGGCCACGGCGTCGGCCCGGCTGGAGACGGTCAGCTTTCGGTAGATGGAGATGGCCTGCGTCTTGACCGTGTTGGGCGAGACGTGGAGGCGCTCGCCGATCTCGCGGAAGGACAGGTGGGTCGGCAGATACGGCAGCAGGCGCAGCTCGGCCGGTGTCAGCGCCGTGGGCCCGGGCAGCCCGCCCGTTCTGAGTTGCCGGAGTCTGCGCTGGAGGTCGGCGAGCTGGTCCCCGAGCGTCCCGAGATCGGGCAGCCTCGCGATGACCTCCCGCGCGTCGGCGAGCGAGGCCCAGGCACCGGCCCGGTCGGCGAGGGCGAGTTGCACCTGGGCGAGCTCGACCATCGTCTGAGCGGTGAGCCACGGGATCGCGCTGGTGAGCATGGGACGCAGCCGCTGGCTCCGGACGATCGCCTCGCGTGCCACGTCCACGTCACCGAGGTGCAGCGCCGTGCGAGCCGTGGCCGCGAAGGTGATCGAACTGAGCGCGTAGTCCTCGAGCTGGCCGTCCTCGACGGTGGCCCGGGCCTGCTGGGCGAGCGTCGAGGCGCTGCGCCAGTCGCCCCGGTTGATCGCCAGCAGGGAGCGTTCGGCCAGCCCGACGGAGGTCACCGGGCGCGTGCCGGCTCGTCTGCCCGCCTCGATCGCGTCGGTGAGGATGCCGTCGGCCCGGGCCTCGTCACCACCGAGGACGGTGCCGACGCCGTACAACATCAGGGCCGCCGGACGCCACGGGCTGGCCACGGCCTCCAACCGGACAGCTGCCTCGGCGTCGTCGCGCATCTGGTCGATGCCCCCACGACACGTCAGGGCCCGCACGATCCGCCACGACGACTCCGGCGGGGCCGGGCGGCCGGCCTCGGACGCGCCGGCCGGGCTCCGTTCGAGAACGTCGGCCCACCAGCCCGCTCCGATCGCGTCCCCGGTCAGCGCGGCGGTCCACGCCGCAAGGACGGCCACTCCCGGGTGGTGTTCGACGAAACTGTCGTCGAACCGGTCGAGCCAGGTGCGCAGCGTCCCGAACCGGCCCTGGCGATGCAGCGACAAGGCCATCCGCTCGAGCAGGACGGCGGTTCGATCGTCCTCCCCGCCCGCGTGAGCGTGGTCGATCGCCTCGTCGAGATGACCGTGCTCCTCCAGCCAGCTGGCAGCTCGCCGATGCAGCGTCGGCACCAGCTCGGGCTCCCGGGCGATCAGCTCGGTCATGAGCACGTCACGGAACAGGTGGTGGTAGCGGTACCACGCACGGCGATGGTCGAGCGGCACGAGCAGGAGGTTGGAGTCTTCGATCAGCGCCAAGACCTGGGTCGAGCCGGACTGCCGGAGGACCGCGTCGCAGAGTGATCCGGACATCCGGTCGAGCACGGCCGTGCGGGTGAGGAACCGTACGAGGACCCCGGGCAGCCGGGCGAGGATCTCCGATCGGACGTAGTCGGTGACGAACCGATCGTCCCCGGTGAAAGCGATGCCGCGGACCCCGGCGACCCCGGTGGCGAGTGCGGTGTGGGCCGCGAGGTACAGGCCTGTGGGCCAGCCCTCCGTCTTCTGCGTGAGCTCGTCGACCACGTCGTCGGGCAGGTCGACGCCGGCGTCCTGGAGCAGCGATCGCGCCTGAAGCGTGTCGAGGGCCAGGTCGGCGGTGCCGATCTCGACGAGCGCGCCGTTGGCGCGTAGCCGGGCCAGGGGCATGGCCGGGGTGGTCCGCGAGGTGATCGCGAGTTGCGATCCCGGCGGGAGCCGGTCGGCGAGCTCCGCGATCGCGTCGAGGCAGGCGCGCTCGACGAGGTGATGCACGTCGTCGAGCAGGACCACGATCGGCTGGGTGATCGACGCGACCGCCGATGCCAGCCTCGGTAGCACGGTCGACACGACCGAGACGCCGGGCGACGACAGCGCGGCGAGCACCCGCCGGTCGAGCGGCTCGACCCGGTCGATCGCCACCGCGAGGTGGGTCAGGAAGACGATGGGGTCGTTGTCACGCGCGTCCAGTGAGAGCCAGACGACGGCCCGCGACTCCGTCCGGCTCCACTCGCACAGCAGGGTCGTCTTTCCGTATCCCGCGGGAGCGACGATGGCGGCGACGTGTGCCGGGGAGTTCCTGACCCGGTCGACGACGACCCGGCGCGACACCGTCCCGGCTCGCAGCGCTGGGGGATGGAGCTTGGACTCGATGACGCTCACGGGGTGGCGAAGCGCAACGGCCGACGACTTCCCCCGGTCCGACGCCACATTCTCCCGCATGACCCCCGTCACATTTCGTGACCCTATCAGCCATTTGTCGGTTGATTGGGTGGTTCATCCGGTCCGGATGATGCCCTGGTCAGCGAGGTGTCCTGCCATGGATACACGTGCCTCGGGGCACCAGGGGACGTCTCGGACTGGAGGCCGGCCATGCTGGACCAGGCGCGCCAGGACCACCTACTCAGCCTGGCCGTCCACGACGACGCCTACATCGAGTCGGTCCTGGCCATCCGCCTCGGGGACACCGAGCTATCGGGTCTCGACGCCAGGACCCACGCGCTCGTGCGGCTGGGAGCCCTCGTGGCTCTGGACGCCTCGACCGCTTCCTACCAGTCCGCCGCCGGGGCTGCCTTCGCGTCGGGCGCCACGCTGGAGGACGTCGTCGGAGTGCTGCTCGCCGTGGCGCCCGTGGTCGGTGTGACGCGGGTCGTGTCGGCGGCGCCGGGGCTGGCGCGCGCCGTGGGCTACGACATCGACACCGCGCTCGAACGTCCCGACGTCGAGGACGCTCGCGGTTGACCGCAATGGACCGGCGATGACGCCGGTGATGACGTCGGTGACGGCGCCTTGCTGAAACGCGCTTTCATCCGGTCCGCATGACGCCGCCGGTGTCGGTCCGGAGTGCAATGGAACTGATCAATGCGCCGGATCCCGGGAAGGAGTCGCCTCAGCTCACGCATCGGCGCATGCCCCACCGACACGAGAGACAGAGGTGGCCTGATGCCGCTCCTTGACCTGTTCTGGACCATGTGCATGTTCTTTCTCTTCTTCGCCTGGCTCTGGGTGTTGTTCTCGATCTTCGCCGACATCTTCCGCAGCGGGGATCTGTCCGGCTGGGCCAAGGCTCTGTGGTCGCTGTTCGTCGTGATCGTGCCGTGGCTCGGCGCACTGATCTATCTGATCGCGCGGGGCAGCTCGATGCAGGACCGTGCCCTCGAGTCGGCAGCCCAGCGCGAAAAGGCCACACGTCAGTACATCCAGCAGGCCGCGGCCGGCAACGGTCACTCGTCGGCGGACGAACTGGCCACGCTGGCTCGCTTGCGCGACTCCGGCGACATCACCGTCGTCGAGTACGAGGCCGAGAAGTCGAAGATCCTGAACTGACGCCGTTCGCCGGACCCCCGACCGCCACCGGCCCGCGATTAATCGGTGGACCGGTCGGCCGGGGGTCTGCGAGCCTGGTCAGGACCTGACGCCTTCACGACGGGAGCCTGGCAATGCGAGGTCTCGAAATCACTCCGCCCATCCGGATGCGAGCTTTCGAGGACACGCCAGCCCATGCAGACCGTCAACATCGGCATACTCGCGCACGTCGACGCCGGTAAGACCAGCCTGACCGAGCGCCTGCTCTTCCAGACCGGCGCCATCGACCGCCTCGGCAGTGTCGACACCGGCACCACCCAGACCGACACCGGCGACATCGAACGACGGCGTGGCATCACGATCCGGTCGGCGGTCGCCGCGTTCGCGGTGGGCGAGCGCCAGGTCAATCTGATCGACACGCCCGGTCACAGCGACTTCGTCGCCGAGGTCGAGCGTGCCGTCGGCGTGCTCGACGGTGCCATCCTGATGGTGTCCGCGGTCGAGGGCGTCCAGCCGCACACCCGCGTCCTGATGACGACGCTGCGGTCGATGCGGCTGCCCACGGTGATCTTCGTCAACAAGATCGACCGGGTAGGCGCCCGCACCACCGACCTGGTCGACGACATCAGGGACCTGCTCACCTCAGCGGTCGTGCCGATGGGTGCGGTCCACGCCCCAGGCACGCCGGCGGCCGAGTTCACCGGATACGACGAGCGCGACCCACGCGCCGCGGCCGGATGGGCGCCGGTGCTGGCCGAGCACGACGACGACCTGCTCGCGGCGCTGGTCGACGACGCGACACCGACGCCTCGGCAGGTCATGGAGTCGATGCGGAGGCTCACCGCGGCCGGCGCCGTGTACCCGCTGCTGTTCGGTTCGGCGCTGTCCGGCGCGGGTGTGGGGGCGCTGCTCCGGGCCGTCGCACACCTCCTGCCGCCGTCGCCGCCGGCCGAGCCGGAACTCCGCGGCCGGGTCTTCGCGATCGAGCGCGGCGCCTCCGGCGAGAAGGTCGCCTATGTCCGGTCCTACGGCGGAGACCTGCGTCGGCGGCAGCGCGTCACGATCCACCGCCGCGAGGCGGACGGCCGGGTCGGCACCCACCGGGCCCAGGTGACCGCGTTGCAGGTCGTGGGCGTGCCGGACGACGGATCGCACCACCTCACCGCGGGGCACATCGCGCGGGTTCACGGGCTGGCCGGCGTGCGGATCGGCGACCAGCTCGGGTCCGCCGACGGCATCGGCGGAGCGGCACACTTCGCGCCGCCGAGCCTGGAGACGGTCGTGCGGCCGCGCGACGACGCACACTCGAGCGCCCTGCACGCGGCACTGGTCGACCTCGCCGACGAGGACCCCCTGATCCGGACGCGGGTGACGTCGAGCGGCGAGACCAGCGTCCTGCTCTACGGCGAGGTCCAGAAGGAGATCGTCGCCGCCACGCTCGCCGAGGTCTACGGCATCGAGGCGGTGTTCGAGCCGAGCCGGATCATGCACCTGGAGCGCCCGGTCGGGGTCGGCCACGCCGTCGAGTTCATCGGCCACCGCTTCCTCGCGACGGTCGGGCTGCGCGTCGAGCCGGGTGACGGGGTGCGCTACCGGCTCGAGGTCGAGCTCGGCTCGCTTCCGCTGTCCTTCCACACCGCCATCGAGGACTCCGTCCTGCACGCCCTGGACCAGGGCATTCACGGCTGGCCGGTCACCGACGTGACCGTCACCCTCACGCACAGCGGCTTCTGGCCCCGCCCGGCGAGTGCGGCGGGCGACTTCCGCGATCTCACCCCACACGTCCTGATGCAGGCGCTCGCGGCTGCCGGCACCCGCGTCTACGAGCCCTGTCACCGCTTCGAGCTGGACGTCCCGGGGAGCCAGCTCGGAGCGATCACGGCGCACCTGGCCCACCTCGGGGGGCGGATCGACTCGACGGCCGGCGCTGGGCGGTCGTGGCACGTCACCGGAGAGCTGCCGGCTCGGCTCGTCCACCGGTTCCAGCAGCGCCTGCCCACCCTGTCCAACGGCGAAGGCGTGTGGTCGTCGGTGCCCGCGGGGGACCGGGCGGTCGTGGGCGAGCCGCCACGACGGGCACGCACCGACGGAAACCCGTTCGACCGGGTCGAATACCTGCGGTTCCTCGCCCAGCGGCACCTCGCCACCACGACATCGTGACCGCACCGATCGCGCCGGAACGCTTGGCAGGCATCCCACCCGTGGCTACCGTCGGTCTCGTGGGCGACGAAGCACAGACCGGCACGAGTGGGACCATCCGGGTGTTCCTGCTGGACGACCACGAGGTGGTCCGCCGCGGCGTCGCCTCGTTGTTGTCGGCCGAGCCCGACATCGAGGTCGTGGGGGAGGCCGAGACCGCGGCGCAGGCCGAGGCGCGAGTCCCCGCGCTCCGTCCCGACGTGGCGGTCCTCGACGTGCGCCTTCCCGACGGCGACGGCGTGGCGGTGTGCCGCAACCTGCGCTCACGGATGCCCGAGCTGGCGTGCCTGATGCTGACCTCCTTCGCCGACGACGACGCCCTGTTCGACGCGGTCATGGCGGGGGCATCCGGCTACGTGCTCAAGCAGATCCACGGCTCCGACCTGGTCGGCGCGGTCCGCACGGTCGCCTCCGGGCAGTCGCTGCTCGACCCCCAGACCACCGCCGCCATGCTGCACCGCCTGCGCGACCAGGCCGCCAAGAAGGACCCGCTCGCGGCGCTGACCGAGCAGGAACGCCACATCCTCGACCTCATCGGCGAGGGGCTGACGAACCGGCAGATCGGCGAGCGCATGTTCCTGGCCGAGAAGACGGTCAAGAACTACGTCTCCAACCTACTGGCCAAGCTGAACATGCAGCGC
>DATCVR010000335.1:0-12672 GCA_036566745.1 Jiangellaceae bacterium
CGGTCATCGGTCTGCGCCCCTCTCGTCCTGGAGGCGCGTTCGCAGGGCGGCGATCGCGCGGCTGGTCTGGGATTTCACGGTGCCGACGGAGCAGTTCAAGGTGTCGGCGGTCTGTTGCTCGCTGAGGTCCTCGTAGAAGCGCAGCACTACAGCGGCGCGCTGGCGAGGCGGCAGGGTCTGGACCAGGGTCCACATCGCGTCGCGTTCGCCGACGTCGTGGGCGGCGTCGCGGGGTTGTGAGCGGTGTTCGGGAAGGACGTCGACGCTGGTCTCGTTCCGCCGCCAGGCCCGGCGCCACCAGCTGGTGTGCTCGTTGACCATGATCCGCCGGACGTAGGCGTCGAGGCTGGCCGTGTCGTGGACGCGGTGCCAGGCCAGGTAGAGCTTGGCCAGCGCGGTCTGCACGAGGTCCTCGGCCGACTGCTGGCTGCCGGTGAGCAGGTACGCCGTGCGCAGCAGGGAGTTCTGCCGGTCGACGACGTACGTCTCGAACTCGATGTCGCGATCGACCCGGACCGCCGCGGGTGTGGCTGCACTCGCATCCATGTCCGCCCCCTTCGTCTCACTCCCACAGACGCGGAGCGGTGCCAGGAGGTTGCACCTGGAACTGCGGCTTGGGCGGAACCGGGCGTCAGAGGTCGGCGAGCAACCCCAACGGACGCTCGACGCAGTCGGCCACGTAGCGCAGGAACCCGCCTGCCGTGCCACCGTCGCACACCCGGTGGTCGAACGTGAGCGAGAGCTGGGTCAGCTTGCGGACGGCGAGCGCGCCGTCGACGACCCAGGGCTTGTCGACGATGCGGCCGACGCCGAGCAGGGCGGCCTCGGGGTGGTTGATGATCGGCGTGGATCCGTCGACACCGAACACGCCGTAGTTGTTGAGGGTGAACGTGCCGCCGGTGAGGTGCTCGGGACCGAGGGTGCCGGCGCGGGCCAGGTCGGTGAGCCGGGCGAGTTCGGCGCCGAGCTCGGCCGTGGTCAAGTGGCCGGCGTCCTTGATCACCGGCACGACGAGGCCGCGCTCGGTCTGGGCCGCGAAACCCAGGTTGACCAGCGCGTGCCGCACGATCACGAGATCGCCGGTGGCCGGGTCCTCCTCGACCGAGGCGTTGAGCTCGGGGAAGCGGGCCAGGCCAGCTACCACGATCCGGGCCAGCAGCGCCATGATCCCGACGCGACGGTCCGGGTCGCCGGTGCGCAGGGCGTCGCGCGCCTCGATCAGCCCGGTGGCGTCGACGTCGACCCAGGTGGTGGCGTCGGGGATCTCGCGCCGGCTGCGGGCGAGCTTCTCGGCCACGAGGCGGCGAACCCCGCGCAGCGGCTCGCGCAGGTCGCCATGGTGATCGGACGCCGGGGTAGTCGGCGGGACGGGCACCGGCGCTGCCTCCGCCGGACGATCGCCGCGGGCGGCCTCCACGTCGCGCCGCAGGATCACCCCGGCCGGACCGGTGCCGGCCAGGCCCGCCACGTCGACACCGCGCTCGCGGGCCAGCCGCCGCACGACCGGAGAGATGACCCGGGGCGCGCCAGGGGTGGGAGACGCGCCCCGGGGGCTCGAGGGGCCGGACGGCTCGGAGGGCGAGCGCCGTCGGCGGGTCCGCCGGCTCACGGACGCCCCGGCCGTGCCGTAGCCGACGAGCACGGCGCCGGAGCCTGCGCGTTCCTCGACGCGGTGGGCCTCGACGGCGCGCGCGACCGGGTCGGCGAGCGGTGCGACGGACACGAGCGGACGGCCGACGGCGACGACCTCACCCGGCTGGGCGTGCAGGGTGAGGACCCGGCCGGCGTACGGGCAGGGCACCTCGACGGTCGCCTTCGCCGTCTCGACCTCGACGAGGACGTCGTCGATGCCGACCTCGTCGCCCTCGGCCACCCGCCAGGTGACGATCTCGGCCTCGGTCAGGCCTTCGCCGAGGTCGGGCAGCACGAAGGTCTGGTGCGGCGCGTCGATCATGCCGACGCCCCGTGAGCGGCGAGGAAGCGGGGGTCGGGAGCGTCGTCCCACTGCAGCCGGTCGACGGCGTCGAGTACCCGGTCGACACCGGGCAGGTGGAACTTCTCGATGATCGGCGGCGGGTAGGGAACGTCCCAGCCGGCGACCCGCAGGACCGGCGCCGCCAGCGAATGGAAGCAGCGCTCCTGTACGCGCGCGGCGATCTCGGCGCCCATGCCGGCGAAGCCAGCCGCCTCGGTGACGACGACGCAGCGCCCGGTCCTGCGCACCGAGGCGGCCACGGTGGCGTCGTCGAACGGGACCAACGTGCGGAGGTCGATCACCTCGAGGTCGAGTCCGTCCTCGGCTGCCGCGGCGGCTGCTTCGAGGGCCACGGCGAGGGTCGGGCCGTAGGCGACGAGCGTGGCGTCGGATCCGCTGCGCCGCACGGCGGCGGTGCCGAAGGGCGCTGTGCGGGCGGGCAGCTCGATCTCGGACTTGGACCAGTAGAGCTTCTTGGGCTCGAGGAACACGACCGGGTCGGGATCCTCGATCGCCTCGCGGAGCAGCGAGTACGCGTCGTCGACAGTGGCCGGCGTGACGACCTTGAGCCCGGGAGTGTGGACGTAGTACGCCTCCGAGGAGTCGCTGTGGTGCTCGACGCCGCCGATCCCTCCGGCGTAGGGCACCCGGATGACCATCGGGACACCCACGCGGCCGCGGGTCCGGTTGCGCATCTTGGCCACGTGCGAGGTGATCTGCTCGAACGCCGGGTAGGCGAACGCGTCGAACTGCATCTCGACCACGGGGCGGAAGCCGTTCATGGCCATCCCCAGGGCGAAGCCGACGATGCCGCTCTCGGCCAGCGGGGTGTCGAAGCAGCGCTGGTCGCCGAAGTCGCGGGTCAGCCCGTCGGTGATCCGGAAGACGCCGCCGTAGACGCCGACGTCCTCGCCGAACACCACCACCGACTCGTCGGCGGTCATCGCGTCGCGGAGGGCGGCGTTGAGCGCCTGGGCCATCGTGACCGGCGCGGTGCCTGGGCTGTCCGGTGTGGCGGCCATCAGTGCTCACCCCCGTCAGCGTCGATCTCGGCACGCAGCCACGCGGCCTGTTCGCGCAGCTGGGGGGTGGGCTCGGCGTAGACGTGGGCGAACAGTTCGCCGGGGTCGACGTGCGGCTCCTCGTTCATGCGGGTGCGCACGCCCGCCGCGAACGTCTCGGCTTCCTCGCGGGCTCCGCCGAGCTGCTCGTCGGTGAGTGCGCCGCTGGCGGTGAGGTACGTCTCGAGCCGCTGGATCGGATCGCGCAGCCGCCAGGCCTCGACCTCGGCGGAG
The DNA here is from genome assembly GCA_036566745.1 of Jiangellaceae bacterium. Classification (GTDB taxonomy): domain Bacteria; phylum Actinomycetota; class Actinomycetes; order Jiangellales; family Jiangellaceae; genus DATCVR01. The sequence goes on from DATCVR010000335.1 coordinate 3,271, forward strand.
TCGCGATAGCGGCTGGGGTCGTCGGAGTTCGTGTGCGGCTCGACGCGGTAGGTGTGCGCCTCGACGAGCACCGGACCCTCGCCGCGCCGGGCCGACTCGACGGCGTCGAGCAGGACGGACTGCACTGCCACGGCGTCGTTGCCGTCGACGTGCTCGCTGCGGATGCCGTAGCCGACCCCCTTCGCGGCCAGGGTGGGTGCAGCGCTCTGCCGCGACAACGGCACCGAGATCGCGAAGCCGTTGTTCTGGACCAGGAAGACCACGGGTACGTGGAACACGGCCGCGAAGTTGAGCGCCTCGTGGAAGTCGCCCTCGCTCGTGCCGCCGTCGCCGACGAACACCATGGCCACGGTGTCCTCACCGCGCAGCCATGCGGCGTGGGCGAGGCCGGCCGCGTGGATGCTGTGGGTGGCCAGCGGTGTGCACTGCGGAGCGGTGTGGGTGGTCAGCGGGTCGTAGCCGCAGTGCCAGCTGCCGCGCAGCAGGGTGAGCGCCTCGACCGCGTCGATGTCGCGGGTGACCAGCGCCATCGTGTCCCGATAGGTGGGGAACAGCCAGTCGGTGGGGCGCAGTGCGAGCACCCCTCCGACCTGGCACGCCTCCTGGCCCCGGCTGGACGGATACACCGCGAGGCGGCCCTGTTTGGTCAGCGCGGTGGCCTGCGCGTCGAAGCGGCGGCCGACGACCATGCGCCGATGGGCCTCGAGGAGGAGGGGGGTGGGCGGGAGGTCGAAGCGGCCGCGCTCCGCGTCGGGAGCGAGCGCGCCGTCGTCGTCGAGGAATCGGATGGGCTGCTGGGACGGGAGGAGCCCGGCCATCGCGGCGGTTCCGGCTGTTCCGGAGACGCCGGCGGTCCCGGCGGCTCCGGTCGGGCCGGCCGCGCCACTCGGCGAGCCCGTCGTCCCAGGATGGATCTGCGCGGTCATGACGATGTACACCCCTGTCGGCGCGGTTTCGCCGTTGAACCACTCGTGACCCCCACATGGTGCGCTCGGGGAGATGTTCATCTCTACACTCGGGGAAAATCGGTGACATCCGGCTGAGGAGTGCGACTGTGAGCGACCAAACGTCTCAGAGTGAGCGGCGTCACACCTGGCGGACCGGCCAAACGTCTCCGCGGCTGCTCGATGAGGTCGACCGGCTGATCCTCGACGAGCTCTCGCGCGACGGCCGGGTGTCCATCCGCACCCTCGCCGAACGCGTTCACGTCTCGCGCGCCAACGCCTACGCGAGGGTCGACCGGCTGGTGGCCGACGGCGTCATCACCGGGTTCGGGGCGACGGTCGACCCGGAGCGCGCCGGCCTCGGCACGAGCGCCTACGTGCTGCTCTCGATCCAGCAGAACGCCTGGCGCGAGGTGGCGGCGGCGCTGGGATCGCTGCCGTACGTCGAGCACTTCGCGCTGGTCGGCGGCGATTTCGACGTGCTGGCGCTGGTGCGGGCGCCCAACAACGCGGAATTGCGCCACGTCGTGCTCGAGCACATCCAGGACGTCCCTGGGGTCCTGAGCACGCGCACGTGGCTGGTGTTCGACGAGCACCTGGGCCGGGGCGCGCGCTGGGTCTGAGCGCCCGGAATCGAGGTCGGCTCGCTCGGCGGGCTCGGGTAACGTGACCGCCGCCACAGCTGTCGTGGGCGACATGATCACGTGTGCCTTCACCACCGACTACCTGGGCAACACGCTCGAACAGCTCGAGCCGATGTCCACCGAGCTGCTCGGGTTGATCGTCGAGGCGCTCTGAGGCAGCCGCGTTGGCGATCGTCCACGCCGACGCGCCCTGTCGGTGACCCGTCCTACGGTGGTGGTCATGACGGCCTACGCGGAGTTCGCGCCGGGCGAAGGGCTGGCGAGCCGGCTGGCGTGTGTCTGGACCAGCGAGGCGGGGGCGTCGGCGCTGGTCAAGCGGGTGGTGCCCGACGGCTGCATCGATCTGATCTGGACCTCCACCACCGGGTCGGTTCAGGTGGCCGGCCCCGATACCCAGGCCGTCATCGCGCCGATCGCGGCCGCTCAGCGCTTCGTGGCCGTGCGCTTCCGGCCCGGTGCCGCGGCTGACGTCCTGGGCGTGCCGGCTCACGTCCTGCGCGACCTTCGGGTGCCGCTCGCCCAGCTGTGGGGCGGCGAGGCCGAGCGGCTGGCCGACGCGCTGAACGACGGCGGCGGCGTCCGCACCATGGAGGCGCTGGTCGGCGAGCGGATCCGCACCGCCGGCCCACCCCAGCCGGTCGTCGGCGCCGTGGTGGCGCGAGTGCGGGCGGGTCTGTCGGTGCGAGCCCTGGCCCACGACCTCGGTGTCAGCGAACGCCACCTCCGCCGCCAGAGCCTCGACGCGTTCGGGTACGGACCCAAGGTGCTCCAGCGGGTGCTGCGTTTCCAGCGCGCGGTCAGGCTCGCCCCCGGCGTCGCCACGTGGGCCGATCTCGCCCACCAGACCGGGCGCCGACCAGGCCCATCTGGCTCGGGAAGTGCGACAGCTCTCCGGCCTCACGCTCACCGAGCTCGTGGGCGACCGCACGTCCGCGGACCTGTCGACGGCCCTGGCCTGACCGACTAGGCCATCTGACGGAGTCACCGCGGGCCGTGCGCGGAATAGTGTCGCGGCATGGTTCATCCGGAGGTGGAACGGTTGATCATCGTGCGTCATGCCATGCCACTGCTCGAGCCTGACGTCCCGAGCGAACAATGGAGACTCGGAGAGAGCGGTCGTGCGGCGGCCCGCGCACTCGCCGGCGAAATGCCGCCAGCGGCGTACCTGGCGGCCAGCCACGAACCCAAGGCCGTGCAGACCGTCCAGGAACTGGCGATCGGTCAGCACGTCGTCACCGATGCCGGCTTTCGCGAGGTCGAGCGACCGCATGAGTGGTCAGGCGACTATCGTGCCCGGGCCAGGGCTTACGTCGAAGGCGTATGCCACCCCGGATGGGAACCGCACGCGGACGTCATCGCTCGGTTCGACGACGCTGTGTCCCGCCACGGCTCGCGCGCCACGGCTCTCGGGCAGATCCTCGTGATCGGTACCCACGGAATGGCACCCACCGTGTGGCTCGCGGAGCGCGTCACACTCCGCCCTAGCCCGGCTGAGTTCTGGGAGCGGCTGCGATTTCCCGACGTGATCGACGTGGACCTGCCCGCGGGACGAGCGGAGCAGCGCATGGGCGTGGGAACGGGGTGGTGGCGGCTGGCCATGGGGACGGGGAAGGCGCGGTGGCGGCGCCGGGGAGCCACGGACGGGCAGTAGGCTCGCGACCATGGCCAAGTGGGAGTATGCAACCGCACCGGTCCTGGTGCACGCGACCAAGCAGATCCTCGACAACTGGGGTGAGGACGGCTGGGAGCTCGTCCAGATCGTCCCCGGGATGAACCCCGAGAACGTCGTCGCCTACTTCAAGCGCGAGAAGACCGCATGAGCCCCGAAGACCGTCTGGCCGAGATCGGGCTGACCCTCCCCGAGGTCGCCGCCCCGGTCGCGGCGTACGTCCCGGCCGTGCGCACCGGTTCCTACGTCTACACCTCGGGTCAGCTGCCGCTGCGTGACGGCGACCTGATTCGCACCGGCAAGGTCGGCGCCGAGGTCAGCCCCGAGGAAGCCCACGAGTGCGCCCAGCAGTGCGCGCTCAACGCGCTGGCGGCGATCCGGGCCGAGGTGGGCGACCTGTCCGCCGTCACCCGCGTGGTCAAGGTCGTGGGTTTCGTCGCCTCGGCGCCCGGGTTCGTCGCTCAGCCCCAGGTCGTCAACGGCGCGAGCGAGCTGCTCGGCAAGGTCTTCGGCGACGCCGGGCAGCACGCCCGCAGCGCCGTCGGTGTCGCGTCGCTGCCGCTGGACGCGCCGGTCGAGGTCGAGTTGGTCGTCGAGGTCGGTTGAGCTGGACGTGACCGGACCGCGGGTGCTGCCCCCCGCGCTCGCCGAGCGGGTGCGGGCGTACGTCGCGGCTGGTCACGGACCGGTTCCTGCCCGGCCGGCGGCCACTGTGGTGCTGGTACGAGACGGCGAGGGCGGCGTCGAGGTCTACGTCCAGCGGCGCCACGCCAGCATGCCGTTCGCCGCCGGGATGCTGGCGTTCCCCGGAGGCCGGGTCGACCCGGTCGACCTGGAGCCCTGGGACGGCGACGACGCCGCCTGGGCGGCTCGGCTCGGCACCGACCACCAGGCTGCGCGAGGGTTCGTCCGAGCCGCCATCCGCGAGCTCTCGGAGGAGACCGGGCTCGATCTCCGGCCGTCCGACCTGTTGCCCTGGGCCCGATGGGTGACGCCGCGGTTCGAGCCCCGTCGGTACGACACGTGGTTCTTCCTGGCCAGCCTTCCGGCCGGGCAGCTCCCGCAGGACGTCTCCGGCGAAGCCGAGTCGGTGGCCTGGGTGCGTCCCGCCGACGAGGCCGCTCGAGCCTGGCGCGGCGAGTCGCTGATGATGCCGCCCACCAGGATCGTGCTGGAGGAGCTCGCCGGTCTCGGAGCGGTGGCCGCGGCCGTGGCGGCCGCCCACGGACGCGTGATCGAGACGATCCTCCCGGGCTGGGTCGACGACGGCACCGAGATCTCCATCGTGCTCCCTGGCGACGACGGCTATCCCGGCGACGACCCCGGGGACCTGCTATGAGCGTCGCGCCGGACCTGCCCGCCTGGTGCCGACTGGTTCGCGCCGGCAATCCGGGACCGATGACGCTCGACGGCACCAACACCTACGTCGTCCTCGGCGCGGCCGGAAACGTGGTGATCGACCCCGGGCCGATGCTGGAGGACCATCTGCGTGCCGTCGCTGCCCTCGGGCCGGTGACCAGCGCTGTCCTGACCCACCACCATCTGGACCACAGCGGAGGCGCGCGCCGGTTCCACGAGCTCACTGGCGCCTCAGTCCTGGCCCGCGACCCGTCGCTGTGCATCGACGGCGAGCCGCTCGCCGACGACGACGTGATCGTGGCCGGCGACCAGCGGCTGCGGGTGCTGCACACGCCGGGGCACACCGCCGACTCGATCTGCCTCGTGACCGAGGGCCCGTCGCGGGTGCTGTTCACGGGCGACACCGTGCTGGGCCGGGGCACCACGATCGTCGCCCATCCGGACGGATCGCTGGGTGCGTATCTCGCTTCGCTGGACCGGCTCGCCGCCCTGGTCGAGGGGGTCGAGGTCATGATGCTGCCCGGTCACGGACCGGCCGGAGCCGACGCGGCCCAGGCGATCGCCGCCTACCAGGCGCATCGCCGAGCCCGCCTCGACCAGGTGCGGGCGGCGCTCGAATCCGGTGCGACGAGCGCCATGGACGTGGTCCGGATCGTCTACGCCGACGTCGACCGCTCGGTGTGGCCGGCTGCCGAGGCGACCGTGCGAGCGCAGCTGGACTACCTGGGCGCCGCCGAGTCCGAGCCCGGCACCGCCTGATCCGGCTCAGCCCGTCGTAGGCTGCGCGGAGGTCGCGAGGCCGAGCCGAATCGTGGTCACGCGCGCGGTGATCACGCTCAGCTCCCGGGCGAGGTTCATGCCGCCGAGCGTGGAGGCCACGGCTCAGCGGGCGCGGCGGCGGATCCGTTCGACGTCGAGCATGACCACCGAGCGCTGTTCGAGGCGCAGCCAGCCGCGGCTGACGAAGTCGGCGAGCGCCTTGTTGACCGTCTCGCGCGAGGCGCCGACCAGCTGGGCCAGCTCCTCCTGGGTGAGGTCGTGGACCACGCGCACGCCCTCTTCGGACGGGACGCCGAAGCGGGTGGAGAGGTCGAGCAGCGCCTTGGCGACGCGGCCGGGGACGTCGGAGAAGACGAGGTCGGCGAGGGTGTCGTTGGACCGGCGAAGCCGGGAGGCGAGCTGGAGCAGGAGCCCGCGAGCCACCTCGGGACGGCCGGTCAGCCAGGGCAGGAGATCGGCGTGCCCGAGGCCCAGCACGGTGCTGTCGGTGACCGCCGTGACGGTGGCCGAGCGTGGTCCGGGATCGAACAGCGACAACTCGCCGAACATCTGGCCCGGCCCCAGCAGGGCCAGCAGGTTCTCGCGACCGTCGGGTGCGGTGCGGCCGAGCTTGATCTTGCCGTCGATGACGACGTAGACGCGGTCGCCTTCGTCGCCCTCGTGGAAGAGCACCTGGCCGCGCTCGAGATGGACCTCGCTCATCGTCGAGCGCAACGCAACGGCGGCCTCGTCGTCGAGCTCACGGAACAGTGGAGCGCTCCGAAGTACTTCGTCAACCACGCGCACGCCCTCCTCGACGGTCCGGGACGTCCCGGGACGCGAACCCGGCCGGACGACCGGGGTGTTTCACCTCACGTTGTGCCGGGACTATTGTGCCCGTGGCCCATCATGGCCGATCATTCGCCCCCACGCCGCCCGGGCGACACTTCCGAGTCGATGGCTGTCACGCTGTCGGCCACTGACCTTAGGGTGAGGCTGTGTCCACGGTTGCCCCGGAATCCCGCCTGGCGATGGTCCGCCGAGCGCGGCGTATCAATCGCGAGCTCGCCGAGCTGTACCCCGACGCCCACTGCGAGCTCGACTTCACCACGCCGTTCGAGCTCCTCATCGCCACGGTGCTGTCGGCGCAGACCACGGACGTGCGGGTCAACTCCGTCACCCCGACCCTGTTCGCGAAGTACCCCACCGCAGCCGAGCTGGCGGTGGCCGACCCGGACGACGTCGAGGCGATCATCCAGCCCACCGGCTTCTTCCGGGCCAAGACCCGCTCGATCATCAAGCTGTCCCAGGCCGTCGTCGAGAACTTCGGTGGTGAGGTGCCGGGCCGGCTGAAGGATCTCGTCACCTTGCCCGGCGTGGGGCGCAAAACCGCCAACGTCGTGCTGGGCAATGCCTTCGACGTGCCGGGCATCACGGTCGACACCCACTTCGGCCGCCTGGTCCGGCGCTTTGGCTGGACCGAGAACGTCGAGCCGGACAAGGTCGAGGCGGACATCGCGGCGATCTTCCCCAAGAGCGAGTGGACCATGCTGTCCCACCGTGTCATCTGGCACGGCCGCCGACGCTGCCACGCTCGGCGGCCGGCCTGTGGCGCGTGCCCGATCGCCGGGCTCTGCCCCTCGTACGGCGAGGGCCCGACCGACCCGAAGGTGGCCGCCAAGCTCGTCCGCGACGGGCCACGCGGATGAACGACGACGCAGCGCCGGGCGAGGACGTGGGACCCGGCGAGGACGTCGTACCGGGGGCCGGTCCGGACGTCCCGGCCTGGCTGCGCCCGATCGCCGACGCCGCGGCCCGGGCGGGCGCGGGGGAACTCGCGCCCTGGGCGCCACCCGCCGACGGATCGGCCCGCGAGTCGGCGGTGCTGCTGCTCTTCGGTGAGACCGACGGCCGGCCCGACCTCCTGCTCACCCAGCGCGCCACCGGTCTACGACGCCACGCGGGTCAGGTGGCCTTTCCCGGAGGCGTGATCGACCCCGGCGACCACGGCCCCGTGGGTGCCGCCCTCCGCGAGGCGCGCGAGGAGACCGGTCTCGAACCGTCGGGCATCGACGTGCTCGCGGTCGCCACGCCGCTGTGGATCCCGATCACGAACTTCTCCGTCACGCCGGTCGTGGCCTGGTGGCGCGAGCCGTGCGAGGTGCGGGTGGTCGACGCCACCGAGGTCGCCTCGGTCCACCGGGTGGCGCTCGACGATCTCCTCGACCCGGCCAACCGCTTCATGGTCCGGCATCCCAGCGGCACCTCCGGCCCGGCGTTCCGGGTCGACGGGCTGGTGGTCTGGGGGTTCACGGCCATCGTCCTCACCAGGCTGTTCGAGGTGTCCGGCATCGCGCGCGCTTGGGACCGTACCCACGTCGAGCCGCTGCCCGCCGGCCGACCGGAGGGAGCGGTGCCGCTGTGATCCTGGGGCTGAACGTCGTCGACTGGATCATCGTCGTGCTCGCCATCGTGGTCGGGTACACCGGCTGGACCCACGGGTTCGTGGTCGGCCTGCTGTCGTTCGTGGGCTTCGTCGGCGGTGCGGTGGCGGGGCTGTTGCTGGTGCCGCTGCTGCTCGGCGGGTTCGAGCCGGGGCTGGGGGTGTCGGTCCTGGCCGTGCTGCTGGTGCTGGGCGTCGCCTCCATCGGGCAGGGCGTGCTGGCGTGGGCCGGCGGGTGGGTGCGGTCGAAGGTGTCCTCCGAGCCCGCGCGGCACTTCGACGCCGCCGGCGGCGCGATCCTGGGCGTGACCGGGCTGCTCGTCGCGGGCTGGGCGGTGGGGCTCGCCATCTCGTCCGCCGCCATCCCGCACGCGTCGGCGGCCGTTCGCGAGTCGCGCATCCTCCGGGTGGTCGACGACGCCGTGCCGGTGTCGCCGGAGGTCTTGCGCGAGGCGTTCCGCGACGTCGTGGCCGCGGGAGGATTTCCCGAGGTGGTCGCGCCGTGGGTCCCCGAGCCCATCCTCGAGGTCGAGGCGCCCACGGGCACGCTGAGCCGCGATCCCGAGATCCGCACCGCCGCCGAGAGCGTCGTCAAGATCATCGGACGGGCGTCGTGCGACCGCGTCATCGAGGGCAGCGGCTTCGTCGTCGCTCCCGAGCGGATCATGACCAACGCCCATGTCGTGGCGGGGGTGGCCGATCCGGTGGTCACGTTCCCCGACGGCGAGCCGCTCGCGGCCCAGGTCGTGCTCTTCGACCCCGAGACCGACGTCGCCGTCCTGGCCGTGCCGGGGCTGACCCTTCCTCGGCTGGACTTCGCCGAGGGCTCGGTCGCCGGTGGCACCGACGCCGCGGCCATCGGCTACCCCAACAACGGACCGCTCACCACCGAGCCGGTGCGGGTCCGCGCCCAGCAGCAGCTCCTCGGCCGCGACATCCTCGGCGACGCCCAGGTCACTCGCGACGTGCTCTCGCTGCGCGGCGAGGTGCGTCCGGGCAACAGCGGCGGACCGCTCGTGTCCGGCGACGGCACCGTCCTCGGCGTGGTGTTCGCGGCCTCGCTGACCGACCCCGAAACCGGCTACGCCCTGGCCCGCTCGGAGGTCGACGACTTCGTCAGCCGCGCGGCCGAGGCCAGCGAATCGGTCGACACCGGTCAGTGCACCTGAGTCGCGCCGTCCCAGCCCACGGGCTCACCGCGACAACGGCGCCAACCACTTCGTCAGCGCCTCGTTGACGTCGTCGGGTGCTTCCTCGTGCGGGAAATGACCCACGCCGTCGAGTTCGAGCCAGTGGTGGTCGCCCGCTGTGAGTTCGCGCGACGTAGCAGTCAGCTCGGCCGAGACGTTGCGATCGGCCGCGCCGTGGATCTGCAGCACCGGCATGGTCAGCGGCTCCTGCACCCGCTTGGCGAAGCGCCGTCCGTCGGCGCGGAACAGCGACCGCACCACCCAGCGCTGGTACTCCAGCGCACAGTGGGGCGCCGGCCAGAGCCGCATGGCCGCGCGGTACCGCTCGGCGGCCTCGTCGTCGGGGAAGGCCGCATCGGGGCCGGACCAGCGCCGCAGCAGGGTCTCGACGTAG
>DATCVR010000336.1:0-2308 GCA_036566745.1 Jiangellaceae bacterium
AGGCACCCGAATCGGTCGCGCGCCCTACTTACCGACCCGGGCGCCTTACTTTCCGACCTAGGGCAGGCGCTCCGCGCCTTAGACGGGACACTGGGCCTATGGAGTTCTCCGAGGTCGTACGTCGCCGCAAGATGGTCCGCAGCTACACCAGCGATCCGGTGGACCCAGCGGTGATCGACAAGATCCTGCACAACGCCACCCGGGCGCCGTCGGCCGGCTTCTCCCAGGGCTGGGGGTTCCTCGTCCTCGACACCCCCGAGGACGTACGCCGCTACTGGGAGGCCACCGCCGACGTGGACAGCCCCGACAATTGGCTGACCGGGATGATGACGGCGCCGGTGATCGTGATCCCGTGCTCCTCCAAGGCGGCCTACCTCGACCGCTACGCGCAACCCGACAAGGGCTGGACCGACCGCGACGAGTCCCACTGGCCGATGCCGTTCTGGCACATGGACACCGCGATGGCGACCATGCTGATCCTGCAGACCGTGGTCGACGAGGGCCTCGGCGCCCTCTACTTCGGCATCCCGCCGGAGGCCGACGACGCGGTCCGCAAGGCGTTCGACATCCCCGACGCCTTCGACCCGATCGGTGCCGTCACCATCGGCCACCCCGCCTCCGGCGGCGCCAAGGGCTCCCCCACCCGCCGCAGGCGCACGCCTCTCGAGGACGTCGTCCACCGCGGCCGCTGGTGACGGCCGGGCGCCTGTCGGTCAATCAGTCCCGGGCCCCAACCGTCCCACGTGCGGCAGCAGAGTCCGGCGTACGCAGGTGGGAGACAGCCATCGCGAGATCGGCCAACCTCGGGGTGAGGATGTTGAGGACCTCGAAGACCGACCCGAAGGCGCCGTCGACCGTCACCGGCCGGTCCTCGAGCGCGCGGACGACGCGCTCGGCGCACTCCTCGGGGCTCTCGCCGCGGCCCTCGTACTCAGCGGTCGGGGCGATCATCGGCGTACGCACGATCGCCACGCGCATGTTGGTGCAGGTCACGTTGTCGAAGTAGGCCTCGCGGCTCAGGATCCGGCCGAACACGTCGAGCGCCGACTTCGCGGCGATGTAGGCGGCGAACTTCGGTGCCTTGATCTGGTTGCCCCAGGTGACGATGTTGACCACGTGGCCGAACCGCTGGGTGCGCATCGCCGGCAGCAGACCCATCGTGAGCCGCACCGCGCCGAAGTAGTTCACGGCCATCATCCGCTCGAAGTCGTGGAAGCGGTCGTGCGTCAGCTCCAGCGAACGCCGGATCGACCGGCCAGCGTTGTTGACCAGGTAGTCGACCGCGCCGTGCTCGGCGAGCAGCCGCTCCACCAGCGCGTCGATCGAGTCGCCGTCAGCCATGTCGACGAGGTAGGTCGACGCCCGCCCGCCGCTCTCCTCGATGGTCTTCCGCACCCGCTCGAGCTCCTCCGAGCGCCGCGCGGCGAGGAGCACGTGCGCGCCACGTCGCGCCGCGGCGTACGCCGTCGCCTCACCGATCCCGGAGCTGGCGCCGGTGACGAGCACCGTGCGCCCGGCGAGCGGCCCAGGAGCGCCGGTCACCGCCCGAATCGTGCGCGCCACCCGGGCGCGGGGTGTCTGCAGAAGCGGGAGCGAGAACAGGCTGGCCACGCCTTGCACCCTAGTGGCGTCACGGACGCACCGGTGCGTAGCGCAGGTCGACCTCCAGGTGCGGATCGTCGCCGATGAGGTTGTGCAGCCGGATCGGCTCGCCGCCGGGGTTGTCGTAGAGACGGATGCCATCGCCCAGGAGGACCGGCGCGATGTGCAGGTCGATCTGGTCGATCAGGCCACGTTCGAGGAGCTGGCGGCCGATGTCGGCGGAGTGGACCTCGACGTTCTTTCCGTCGGCCGCCTTGATCGCGATCCGCAGCGCCTCCCCGACGTCGCAGCTGAGGAAGGTGATGTGCTCCTGCGGCCGGGCGTCCTCGGGGTGGTGGGTGAGGATGAAGACCGGACCCTGCCAGTCCCCGTACGGCATCGCGTCGGGGTAGGCGTCGTGACCGTTGCGCCCACCCAGGACGGCACCGAGCTGCGAGGAGTACGCCTCCTCGACCCCGGGCTTGCCGGTGACGTCGCTCAGCCACGCCATCCCCGGCTCGAGACCGTCGACGAACCCGTCCAGCGACATCGAGAAGTGCCACAGCACCTTGCCGCTCATCACGAAGCCTGCGTCCGGTCGAAGGTGACGTGGGTGACGCCGCTCGGCGTGGTGGTCGAGGCCACCTCGTAGCCGTCCTCCAGCGCCTCCAACCCGTCCCACAGCCGTACGCCACGGCCCAGGATGATCGGGACGACGGCGACGTGC
>DATCVR010000337.1:0-5222 GCA_036566745.1 Jiangellaceae bacterium
GACTTGGCCGCCAGCGCCTCGGCGTCGTACGCGCGGTGGTTCTGCACGAGGATCACCAGGTCGGCTTCGGCGACACCGGTCTCGGCGTCCTCGACCCGCTGCACGTCGATGCCGGGCGCGTTCCAGCTCGCCACGTAGGGGTCGTGGTAGCTCAGCTTCGCCCCGAGCCCGGCCAGCAGCTTGGCCAGCGGCGTCGCGGGCGACTCGCGCTGGTCGGCGATGTCGGGCTTGTAGGTGACACCCAGGAGGAGCACCGTCGAGCCGTTGATCGCCTTGCGGCTGCGGTTGAGGAGGTTCTGGATGCGCTGGGCGACGTAGGTGGGCATCGTCGCGTTGATTTCCTGCGCCAGCTCGACGAACCGGAACGGGTAGCCCAGCCGGGCCCGGACGTTGTGGCTGAGGTAGTTGGGGTCGATCGGGATGCAGTGGCCGCCCACGCCCGGGCCGGGGTAGAACGCCTGGAAGCCGAACGGCTTGCTGGAGGCCAGCCGGATGACGTCCCACAGATCGATGTCGAGCTCGTGGCAGAACCGCGCCATCTCGTTGACCAGGGCGATGTTGACATGCCGGTAGGTGTTCTCGAGCAGCTTGGCCGTCTCGGCCTCGCGGGTGCCGCGGGCCTCGACGACAGTGTCGACGAACCGGGCGTAGAAGGCCGAGGCCTTCGCGGTGCAGGCCGGTGTGTGGCCGCCGACCACCTTGGGGGTGTTCTTCATGCCGAAGGTCGGGTTGCCCGGGTCGATCCGCTCGGGGGAGAAGGCGAGATGGAAGTCCTCGCCGGCGACCAGGCCGGACTCCTCGAGCATCGGGCGGACGACCTCGTCGGTGGTGCCCGGGTAGGTGGTCGACTCGAGGACCACCAGGGAACCGGACCGGAGGTGGCGGGCGACGACGGCCACCGCGGACTTCACGGCGGTGAGGTCGGGCCCGCCGTCGTCGGACAGCGGGGTGGGCACGCAGATGACGATGACGGCCGCGTCGTCGAGATCGGCTTCGTCGGTGGTGGCGTGGAAGCCGGCGGCCCGCATCTCGGCGATGTCGGCGTCGCTGAGATCGTCGACGTGCGAGTGTCCGGAGTTGAGGCCTCCGACGACCCGTTCGCTGACATCGAATCCGGTGACTGTCATACCGGCACGGCTGGCTTCTTGGGCGAGCGGGAGTCCGACGTATCCGAGCCCGATCACCGCGAGGTCTGCGGCCACAGCGTTATCTCCGAGTGTTCGATTGCACAGCTCTGATCACGGCGAGCACCCCGCCAGGGGTCGCAGTCCGCACCCGTGCCCGGCGCCTGCGAGACCGAAACGTTCTCCGGCCACCCCGTGAAGCTGGCCGCGCCCTGTCACATAGAGCGTGGCCGGATGATGGTACAGCAGGGCGTGTCCAGCGAAATAGTCCAAGGTCGTGGCCCACGATAGAGCGTTGTAGGCTCTGCCGGTCGGCTCCGCGCCGGCACCAGCTCGTCTGTCCGTTGGGAGTTCCGTTGTCCGCGATCCTCGACCGCGTCACGACGCCTGACCAGCGGGTAGTGAAAAGCCGGATTGATCGATTTCGTCCGGATATCGAAGGTCTGCGGGCCATTGCCGTCCTTCTCGTGCTGGCCTATCACGCAGGTGTCCCGGCCATCAGCGGCGGCTTCGTCGGGGTCGACGTCTTCTTCGTGATCTCGGGGTTCCTGATCACCGGGCTGATCGTCCGCGAGGTCCAGCGCACGGGCCGTCTCGCGCTGGGTCGCTTCTACGCCCGCCGGATCAGGCGGCTCCTGCCGGCCACCGCCGTCGTACTCGTCGCCACCGCGGCGCTGACCGTCCTCGTGCTGCCGCCCACCCGCTGGAGCGCCATCACCTGGGAGATCGCCACGGCGGCCACCTACGTGGTCAACTGGCGGCTGGCCGACCAGTCGGTCGACTACCTCACCGCCGAGAACGCTCCCAGCCCGGTCCAGCACTTCTGGTCGCTGGCCGTGGAGGAGCAGTTCTACATCATCTGGCCGCTGCTGATCCTCGCGCTCGTGTGGTGGCACCGCCGCAGCGGCTGGAGCCTGCGCCGCACCCTGATGGCCGGGCTCGCGCTGATCGCAGTGCCGTCCTTCGTGTGGTCCGTCATGCTCACCGACTCGCTCCCGGGTCGGGCGTACTTCGTCACCACCACCCGGGTCTGGGAGCTCGCCGCCGGTGCGGCCCTCGCCATCGCGGCCACCCGGCTGGCCCGGATGCCCAGGGCCGCGGCCGTGGTCCTCGGCTGGCTCGGGCTCGCGGCGATCGTGACGGCCGGGCTGGCCTACAGCTCGGCCACGCCGTTCCCGGGCACCACAGCGCTGCTGCCGGTCCTCGGCACCGCCGCGGTGATTGCCGCGGGGGTGTCCCTGCCACAGGACGGCGCCGGGCGGGTGCTGCGCTGGGGCCCGTTCCAGGACATCGGCGCGCTGTCGTACTCGCTGTACCTCTGGCACTGGCCCCTGGTCGTGGCCGCCACGGCGGTGTTCGGGCAGCTGAGCGTGGCCCAGGGCGTCCTGGTGGTCGGCTTCTCGGTGGTCCCGGCATGGCTGAGCTACCGGCTGGTCGAATACCCCGTTCACCACGCCCGCGCGCTGGTGACGCGTCCGGGGCGAGCCTTCGTGGTGGGTGCCGTCGCCACCGCGATCGGGGTCGGCGCGGCCGTCGTGCCGAGCATCGCGCAGCCGGAGTTCGACGTCGCGGCGGATGCCCCCGGAGCGTCCGTGCTGGGCGACGACCCCGCGAACGACCCCGATGCCGTGCCGGTCGACCAGGTCGACTCGATCACCCCCGACCCGCTGGTGGCCCACGACGACAACGCCGACGTGTACGACGACGGCTGCCACCAGATCCAGGACGACGCCAGCCTCCTCAGCTGTGCCTACGGCGACACCGGCTCGGACTTCGTCGTGGCGCTCGTGGGCGACTCCCACGCCGCCCAATGGCAGCCCGCGCTGGCGGAGATCGCCGAGACCCGCGGCTGGCGGCTCGAGACCTACACGAAGTCGTCGTGTGCCGTCCTGGACGCCGAGGTCGCCACCACCAAGGGCGACCAGCCCTACACGTCGTGCGCGGAGTGGAACGCCAGCCTCCTCGACCACCTCACCGGGCCGGACGCTCCCGACGTCGTGGTGGCCAGCGGCAGCAACGAGCACGCCGTGATCCGCGACGGCATCACCCTCTCCGACGACGAGAGCGAGCCCCTCGTCGTCGACGCACTCGAGCGGAGCTGGCGGACGATCATCGACGGCGGTCCAGCGCTGGTGGTCATCCGCAACACGCCGTGGCTCGACCTCGACATGCCCGAGTGCATCTCGGCGAATCCCGACCAGCTGACCGAGTGCGTGGTGCCCCGCGGCGACGCGGTCGCGAAGGCACGCGACGCCGACGTCGTGGCGGCCGAGCGCACCGACGGCCTGGCCATGATCGACATGGACGATGCGATCTGCCCCGGCGACTCCTGCGTGCCCGTCATCGGCGGCGTGATCGTGTGGCGCGACCCCCACCACCTCACCGCGACGTACGCCCGCAGCCTGAGCGCCAGGCTCGACTCCGCGATGCAGGACGCCCTCGGCGACCTCGGCCGATGATGCCGTAGTGCCCGCGATGTCCATGCGCTGAAATGGCACCTCCGGCCGGAGGCTAAGGTGCGCTCCTGAAGACTCGATTCGTGGATCCTGGAGGTCATGGTGCGTCTGACGAAGCGGCGGCTGGTCATGGTGGCCGCCGCCCTCGGGGTGGTGCTCGTCGCCATTGCCGTGGCGATCGGCTGGTGGCAGGTCGCGCTGGTGGTGATCGCCGGGCTCCAGGCCGCCGGCGTGGTGCTCGCGGTCGACACGCGCGGGCGGGTCGCCACCGCTCGTGAGGTGCGCAGACTCGCGACTGCCGTGCAGAAGGTGAGCCGCCGGGTCGACAACGTCAGCACCCGCGTGACCGCCGTGACCGAGGCCGCCCGGCTCGACGCCAACGACCGGTTCGCCGAGATCAACCAGGGCGTCGAAGCCGTCCACCAGATGGTGGGCCAGGTCGCGGAGACCGACCAGGCCACCGGAGCGCGCGTCGCCGGGCTCGAGACCGCGCTGACCTCGATCGGCGGCGACCTCGAGCGCGTGGGAGGCCAGGTCGACGGGTGGCGCGGCGACGTCGATCGCATGAACGCCGACCTCGTCAAGGCCTACGAGGTGAGCGAGCAGCGCCGGATCGACGGCGAGAAGAGCCAGACGTGGGCCAGCGCCCGGCAGGTGCGCCAGGTCGAGGCGTTGTTCCAGCTCTTCGCCAAGGTGACGCCTCGCGCCGCGATGCCGTCGTCGGGCGGCTGGGCCCTCGACGCCACCAGCATTCTCACCCTGATCGAGGTGGTCGAGCGGCGCCGCCCGCGGGTGGTGGTCGAACTCGGCAGCGGAACGTCCTCGGTCTGGCTCGGGTACGTCCTCCAGCGTCTGGGCTCGGGCAAGCTGATCTCGGTCGACCACGAGGAGAAGTACGCCGAGGCCACCCGCGCCCTGATCGAGGCGCACGGCCTCGGCGACGTCGTCGAGGTCCGCCTGGCGCCGCTGGCGGACAGCGACCTGCCTGACCACGAGGCGCCGTGGTACGACGCGTCGGTGCTCGACGACACCACCGGCATCGACCTGCTCATCGTGGACGGTCCGCCGCAGAAGACCGGCCGCCTGTCCCGCTACCCGGCGCTGCCGAAGCTGATCGGGTCCCTCTCGCCGGACGCCGTCGTCGCCGTCGACGACGCGAACCGTCCGGACGAGAAGGAGATGGTGGAGCTCTGGCGCGAGCGGTTCCCCGAGCTTCGCGACGAGGAGCTGCCTCCGGGTGGCGCCCTCAGGCTGCTCGCCCGCGAGACCGCCGCTCAGCCCGCCGACGCGTAGGCCCCGGGCCTGCCGCGGCCGAGCCTCATCCCTGCCGCAGCAGGTCGCCGACGGCCGCGATCCCGCGCCTGAAATGAGAGGGGCCTGGCTCGGCTAGGCGCCGCGGCCGGCTGCCGTCGCGACGTCGCCGATGATGTCGGCCAGCTCCTGGGGACGCGACCACATCGGCCAGTGGCTCGTGGGCAGGTCGACCCAGGTGACGTCGCGGAGGTCGGCCAGCCCGCCCAGCCAGGCGTAGCCCTCCTTCATCGCGTCCTTGACCTGGTCGGAGGAGTACCCCGTGCACACGACCGTGCTCGGCACGTCGAGGCGGGCGTCGTTGGTCAGCACGGGTCCCTCGCGCAGCACG
>DATCVR010000338.1:0-4386 GCA_036566745.1 Jiangellaceae bacterium
CCCCGCCGTCGCCCTGGCCGCCGCCCGGGCCGGCCGCGAGGCGCTGTCCCACACCCCCGAACAGCTCGACGTCCTGCGCGCGGCCGGTGTGGTCGACGCCGGCGGCCGCGGGCTCACCGTCCTCCTCGACGCCTTCGACACCGTGCTCACCGGGCGGCGCCCACTCTCCGGGCCGCGCCGCTTCGGCCAGCACACCGTGCCGTCGCCGGTGCCCTCCGCGCCGCCCGAAGCCGGCCCACCCGCCCCAGCCTTCGAGGTCATGTATCTCCTCGACGCCGCCGACGCCGAGGTCGCGTCGTTGCGCGAGCGGCTGGCCGCCCTGGGCGACTCGCTGGTGGTGGTCGGTGGCGACGGCGCGTGGAACGTCCACGTCCACGTCGACGACGCCGGTGCCGCGATCGAGGCCGGCGTCCTCGCCGGGCGGGTCCACCAGATCAGCGTGTCCCACCTGGCCACCGCGGCGCCGCACGCCCGGGTGGCCCATCCCGGCCGGTCGGTGGTGGCCTTCGCGGCCGGCGACGGCCTGGCCGGGCTGTTCGCCGAGGCCGGCGCGACCGTGGTCCGCACTCCGGTCGGCCACCGCCCATCCACCGGCGAGATGCTCACCGCGGTCAACGGCGCGGCCGCCGAGGTGGTCATCCTGCCCAACGAGCGCGACGCCGTGGCGGTGGCCGAGGCGGTCGCCGCCGAGGTGCGTGCCGAAGGGCGGCGCGCGGCCGTCATCCCCACGGTCGCCCAGGTCCAGGGGCTCGCCGCGCTCGCCGTCCACGAGCCCGCGCGCGCCTTCGACGCCGACGTCGTGGCGATGACCACGGCGGCCGGACACACCCGGCACGGCGCCGTCACCATCGCCACACGTGAGGCCGTCACCATGGCCGGGGTCTGCCGTCCGGGCGACGTCCTCGGGGTCATCGAGGGCGACTTCGCCGTCATCGGCACCGACGTGCTCGCCGTGGCGTCCGAGGTGGTCGGCCGCATGCTCGCCGCCGGTGGCGAGCTGGTCACGGTCGTCACCGGCGAAGGCGCCGACGACGCCCTGGCCGACGGTGTGGTCGAGGCGGTGCGGCAGTCCCATCCCGAGGTCGACGCCGTGATCTACCCCGGCGGCCAGGCCCGCTATCCGCTGCTGTTGGGGGTGGAGTGATGGTGGCCCTCGGCCAGCGCCTCGACGCCGTGGTGGGCGACAAGACCGCCAAGGTGCTCGCCTCGTCGCTCGACCTCCACACCGTCCGCGACCTGCTGCGCCACTACCCTCGGCGCTACGTCCAGCGCGGCGAGCTCACCGAGCTCGACTCCCTCCGCGAGGACGAGCACGTCACCGTCCTGGCCATGGTCGAGAAGGTCGAGAACCGCTCCATGCGCAACCGCCGGGGCTCGATCCTCGAGGTCACCGTCACCGACGGGAGCGGGCGGCTGGCCCTGACCTTCTTCAACCAGGCCTGGCGCGAGCGCGACCTCAGGCCCGGTCGCATCGGCATGTTCGCCGGCAAGGTCGGCAGCTACCGCGGCAATCGCCAGCTTGCCCATCCCGACTACGAGCTGCTGCCCGAACAGACCGGCGACCTCCGCGAGGCGGCGCTGCAGTACGCCGAGGAGATCATCCCGGTCTACCCGGCCTCGGAGAAGTTGCCCTCGTGGCGGGTGGCCAAGTGCGTCGACCTCGTCCTCGACCAGCTCGGCGACCTCCCCGACCCGGTGCCTGCCGACGTGCTGGCCCGCCGTCACCTTCCCGGGCTCGCCGAGGCCCTGCGCGCCGTTCACCGCCCGAGCGACCTCCAGCGGGCCTGGCGGGCCCAGGCCCGGCTGCGCTTCGAGGAGGCGTTCGTGTTGCAGGCCGAGCTGGCTCGGCGGCGGATGTCCACGGCCGCGCTGCCGGCCCAGCCCCGGGTCGCCTCGCCCGGCGGCCTCGTCGAGGCGCTCGACGCCCAGCTGCCTTTCGCGCTCACCGACGGCCAGGCCCGGGTGGGGGAGGAGATCAGCGCCGACCTCGCGCAGGCCCATCCCATGCACCGCCTGCTTCAGGGCGAGGTCGGCGCCGGCAAGACGATCGTGGCCCTGCGCGCGATGCTGGCCGTGGTCGACACCGGCGGTCAGGCCGCGCTGCTGGCCCCCACCGAGGTTCTGGCCCAGCAGCACCACCGCTCGCTGACCCAGATCCTCGGCCCACTGGCCCAGCGCGGCATGCTGGGTGGTTCCGAGATCGGCACCCGGGTGGCGTTGCTCACCGGCTCGATGTCGGCGGCCGCACGGCGCGAGACCCTCCTCGATGTCGGGGTCGGCGACGCCGGCATCGTCGTCGGCACCCACGCGCTGCTCGAGGACAAGGTCCAGTTCTTCGATCTCGGCCTCGTCGTGGTCGACGAGCAACACCGCTTCGGCGTCGAGCAACGCGCGGCGCTGGCGGCCAAGAGCCGCGGTGGCAGCCGCCCTCACGTGCTGGTCATGACGGCCACGCCCATCCCGCGCACCGTCGCGATGACGGTCTTCGGCGACCTCGAGATCTCCACTCTGGCCGAGTTGCCCCAGGGCCGCGCCGACGTCGAGACCCATGTCGTGCCCGCCGGCGAGAAGCCCCATTTCCTCGACCGCGCCTGGCAGCGGGTCCGCGAGGAGGCCGAGGCGGGCCACCGCGTCTACATCGTGTGCCCGCGCATCGGCGACGGCGACGACGAAGCCGTGCCCGCCGGCGACGACTCCCCGCGCCGCCCGCTCGCCGTCCTCGAGGTCGCCGAGATGCTGCGCGCCGGTCCGCTCGCGGGTGTGCCCACCGAGGTGCTCCACGGCCGGATGCCACCCGAGGCGAAGGAGGCGGCGATGCGTCGCTTCTCGTCCGGACAGGCGCCGGTGCTCATCGCCACCACCGTGGTCGAGGTCGGGGTCGACGTCCCCACCGCGTCGATGATGGTGATCATGGACGCCGACCGGTTCGGGGTCTCCCAGCTCCACCAGCTGCGCGGACGCATCGGCCGTGGCGACATCCCCGGGGTGTGCCTCCTCGTCACCGACGGCCCGCCCGACTCTCCGGCCCGCGAGCGGCTCGAGGCCGTCGCCGGTACCCGCAACGGATTCGAGCTGTCCCAGGTCGACCTCGAACAGCGCCGCGAGGGCGACGTGCTCGGCGCGACCCAGTCCGGCCGTCGGTCCAGCCTGCGCCTGCTCAAGGTCATCCGCGACGAGGACGTCATCCGGGCCGCTCGCGACGAGGCCAGCGCAGTCGTGTCGGACGACCCCGACCTCGCCGCGCACCCGGCGCTGGCCGAGGCGGTCGACGCCGTGCTGGCCGAGCACGATGCCGACTACCTGGACAAGACGTGACCCGCATCGTGGCCGGGGTGGCCCGGGGGCGTCGCCTCGAGGTTCCGCCCGGCTCGGTCACCCGGCCCACCTCCGACCGCGTGCGCGAAGCCCTCTTCTCCTCGCTCGCCTCGCAGCTCGGGTCGATGCGCGGCCTGCGGGTGCTCGACCTCTACGCCGGCAGCGGAGCACTCGGCCTCGAGGCGCTCTCCCGGGGAGCCGCCCACGCCCTGCTGGTCGAGTCCGACGCGCGGGCGGTCAGTGCGATCCGGGCCAACATCGTGGCCGTCGGGCTCGACGGAGCCCAGGTGGTCCGGGCCACCGCCGAGCGCGCGCTCGCCGTGCCGCCCGACCACCCCTACGACCTCGTGTTCGCCGATCCGCCCTACGCAGCCACCTCCGACGACCTCGTGCCCGTGCTCGAGGCGCTGACCCGTGGCTGGCTGGGCACCGAGGCGCTCGTCGTGGTCGAACGCGATCGGCGCAGCGAGGCCCTGCGGTGGCCGGAGGCGATCCTGGGGGAGCGGGAACGCAGGTATGGCGAGACCATGCTCTGGTACGGTCGCTCGGCGCGATGATCGCGACCTCGGCACGTCGACCAGCCGAGGTCGCCCGACAGTCGAAGGAGGTCCGGTGCGGCGCTGTGTGTGCCCGGGCTCGTTCGACCCGGTGACCAACGGCCACCTGGACGTCATCGAACGGGCGTCGAGCCTGTTCGACGAGGTGATCGTCGCCGTGCTCGTCAACGTGTCGAAGAAGGGCCTGTTCTCCCTCGACGAGCGGATCGAGATGCTGCGCGACGCCTGCGCCCATCTCCCCGGGGTTCGGGTCGAGAGCTTCCACGGACTGCTCGTCGACTTCGCGCGCGAGCACGACGTCACCGCGGTGGTCAAGGGCCTGCGCGCGGTCACCGACTTCGATTACGAGCTGCAGATGGCCCAGATGAACAACCGCCTCAGCGGGCTCGAGACACTGTTCGTCGCGACCAACCCCGAGTACTCCTATCTGTCGTCCAGCCTGGTCAAAGAGGTTGCCTCCTACGGCGGTGACGTCGCCGGGCTCGTGCCCGACGCCGTCGTCCGACGCCTGCGC
>DATCVR010000339.1:0-73200 GCA_036566745.1 Jiangellaceae bacterium
CTCCGCACTCCGTCCCTCGACGCTCCGGCCGTCACCGGCGCCGCGCGGCTGCTCGTCGCCGCCCGGGTCGGCGCCACCCGCCTCATCGACAACGTCGCGGTGGACCTCCCCGACCCGCCTCGCTCGGAATGATCACGTCCACGTGATCATTACGCCCATCACCAGGGCTGCAGGCCTCGTGGCGCGGGTGAACCCCTGGTGGTGGTCGGGATGCCACCACCCGATGCCCCCCGGGTCGTAGGCTCGATTCTCGTGACCAAGCCACCATCGCCGCTGCGGCTGCCGCGCCGGCTTCTCACCGAGCCGCCAGGCTGGACCGTTGCCGCCGACGTCGTCGTGGTCGGCAGCGGAATCGCCGGGCTCACCGCCGCGCTCGAAGCCCGTAAGGCGGGCCGGGTGATGCTCGTGACCAAGACCTGGCTCTCCGAGGGCTCCACCGCCTGGGCCCAGGGTGGCATCGCCGCCGCGCTGGGTCCGGAGGACAGCCCGGAACAGCACCTGCGCGACACCCTCGTGGCCGGCGTGGGGCTGTGCGACGAGCAGGCCGTCCGGACACTGGTGACCGAGGGGCCCCAGCGCGTCCGCGAGCTCGCCCAGCTCGGCGCCGAGTTCGAGCGTGCCGCAGACGGCTCCATCGCCCTCACCCGCGAAGGCGGCCACCTCCGCGACCGGATCGCCCACGCCGGCGGCGACGCCACTGGCAAGGAGATCTCCCGCGCGCTGATCGAGGCGCTGCACGCGGTGCGCGAGGACCCCAACATCGAGGTGATCGAGCACGCGCTGGTCACCGACGTCCTGACCGACGCCACGGGCCGGGCGTGCGGGGTGTCGCTGCACGTCATCGGGGAGGGCCGGATCGACGGCGTGGGAGCCGCCCTCGGGAAGGCCGTGGTGCTGGCCACCGGCGGCCTCGGCCAGGTGTACGCCTCGACGACCAACCCGCCGGTCTCCACCGGCGACGGCGTGGCGGCGGCGCTGCGAGCCGGAGCCGAGATCGCCGATCTCGAGTTCGTCCAGTTCCATCCCACGGTGCTCTGGCTGGGCCGCTCGGCCAAGGGCCAGCAGCCGCTGATCTCCGAGGCCGTGCGCGGCGAGGGCGCGGTGCTGCGTGACGTCGAGGGCCGCCGCTTCATGGTCGGGCGCCACGAGCTGGCCGACCTCGCGCCGCGGGACGTCGTCGCCAAGGGCGTCATGACCGCGATGGCCGAGACCGGCGCCGAGCACGTCTGGCTCGACGCGCGTCACCTCGGCGCCGACTTCCTCGAACAGCGCTTCCCCACCATCGTGGCGCGCTGCCGTTCGTACGGGATCGACCCGGCCACCGACCTCGTCCCGGTCGCGCCGGCCCAGCACTACGCCAGCGGCGGCATCCGCACCGACCGGAAGGGCCGCACGTCCGTGCCGGGCCTCTACGCGTGCGGCGAGGTGTCGTGTACCGGCGTACATGGCGCGAACCGGCTCGCCTCGAACTCGCTGCTCGAAGGGTTGGTGTGGGGGCACCGGATCGCCGCCGACCTCGCCGAGACCGTCGCCGCCATCCCGGTGTCCGAGCCGGAGGAACGTCCCGGACCAGCGCAGTTGCTCGACGCCGACGCCCGCTCGTTCGTCCAGTCCGCGATGACCGCGGGTGCGGGCGTGCTGCGTTCGGCCGACTCGCTGGAGGTGCTGTCCGGACGGCTCGCCACCCTGGCCAGGGAGCGCCAGAGCGGGATCCCCACGGCAGATGCGTGGGAGACGACCAACCTCCATGCCGTGGCCGTTACGCTCGGTCGCCATGCCGCGCTGCGTGAGGAGACGCGCGGCGGGCACTGGCGAGAAGACTTCCCCGATCGCGACGACCAGCGCTTCCGCGGACATTTCGTGAGCGTGGTCGACCCCGACGGGGCGCTGACGACGACATACCACCCGATGGAGGAACGTCCATGAGCTTGCCCGAGTCCGTGACCAGCGCGCTGCGCGAGGCCGGCCTCGACCCCGTGTACGTCGAGGACCTCATCCGCGCCACGCTGGAGGAGGATCTCGCCGGGGGCGTCGACGTCACCAGCGCGGCCACGGTTCCGGCCGAGCAGGTCGCCGTGGCCCAGCTGGTCGCCCGGCAGGCCGGCGTGGTGGCTGGATTGCCGGTCGTCGAGGCGGTGTTCGCCGTGGTCACCGCCGGCAACGTCCAGGTCGAGCGGTCGGCCGCCGACGGGCAGCGGGTCGAGGCCGACGCGGTGCTGCTGAGCGTGCGGGCGCGCACCCGTGAGGTCCTACTGGGCGAACGGACGGCGCTGAACCTCGCGTCGCGCATGTCCGGCATCGCCACTGCCACCCGGGCCTGGGTCGACGCGCTCGAGGGCACCAAGGCGGTTGTCCGCGACACCCGCAAGACGATGCCCCTGCTCCGCCCCCTCGACAAGTACGCCGTAAGAGCCGGCGGCGGCGAGAACCACCGCTCCTCGCTGGCCGACGCCGCGCTCGTCAAGGACAACCACGTGATCGCCGCCGGAGGAGTGGCCGCGGCGTTCCGGGCGGTCCGCGAAGCCTTCCCCGACGTGCCGGTGGAGGTCGAGGTCGACGACGTCATGGATGCCCTCGAAGCGGTCGAGGCCGGCGCCGACACGGTGCTGCTTGACAACTTCGAGGTGGCGGAGGTCCGCGAGGCGGTCGCCGCGATCGCCGGGCGGGCCCGCATCGAGGTGAGCGGTGGGCTGACCCTCGACGAGGCCCGGGCCTACGCCGAGACCGGCGCCGACTACCTCTCCGTCGGTGGCCTCACCCACTCGGTGATCGCCCTCGATCTCGCCCTCGACGTCCAGAGCGTCGGCTGACATGCTGCTCGCCATCGACGTCGGCAACACCGAGACGGTCATCGGGCTGCTCGACGGCACCGACGTCGTCCATCACTGGCGCATCGCCACGGTGTCGCGGCGCACGGCCGACGAGATCATGGCCCTGCTCCACGGACTGTTCGCGACTGCGGGGCTCGACGACCACGTCGGCGGTGTGGCGGTCTGCTCGACCGTTCCGGCCGTCCAGCACGAGATGCGTGCGCTCGTCGGGCGCTACTACTCGGGAGTGCCGTCCCTGCTGGTCGAGCCCGGGGTCCGCACCGGCGTTCCGGTCCTCATGGACAACCCCCGCGAGGTCGGCACCGATCGCATCGTCAACGCCCTCGCCGCCCACCACCTGTATGCGGGGCCGTGCATCGTCGTCGACTTCGGCACGGCCACCACGTTCGACGTGGTCTCGGAGCGGGGCGAGTACATCGGCGGGGCCATCGCTCCGGGCATCGGCGTGTCCCTGGACGCACTCGGCGACGCCGGGGCGCAGCTGCGGCGCGTCGAACTGGTGCGACCGCGTTCGGTGATCGCCAAGAACACCGTCGAGGCGCTGCAGTCCGGCGCCCTCTACGGGTTCAGCGGCCAGGTCGACGGCATCGTCACCCGCATGGCGGCCGAGCTGGGCATCCCGCTCGCGCGGCTCACGGTGATCGCCACCGGCGGGCTGGCCACGCTGGTCCTCGACGAGCTGACCACCGTCCACCGGCACGAGCCGTGGCTCACGCTGATCGGCCTGCGCCTCGCCTACGACCGCAACATCACCTGACCGGGTGGTTGGAGGAAGGTGGCTGCCAGAGCGGCCGGAATCGTCCAACGATCACCCGGCTGAAGGGCGGTCCTGCAGCAACGCGTTCATGTCGCCGACCTCGCCGAGGTGGTGCAGCTTGTCGGGGTTGATGAGGTTGCGCAGCGCCTGAACCCGGCCGTCGGCGATGTCGATCGACAGCACCCCGAGCAGCCGGCCGTCCCGATCGACGATGCGCGCGGCCGGCCCGCCGTTGGCCTCGGTGAGCTCGAGACGGCCCCCGACACGGTCGCCGACGCGCACCAGGCCCACGAGGAAGCGGGCCACCTGGGTGCGCCCGGTCATCGGCGTGCGGATGGCCGGCGCCTTTCCGCCGCCGTCGCCCACGAACACGATGTCGTCGGCGAGCAGCCGCTCGACGGCCGCGACGTCGCCCTCGGCGAGCGCGGCGAGGAAGCCGCGCGTCAGCTCGTCGCGGCGCTCGGGCGACGGTTCGAACCTGGGGCGGTCGGCGTCGATCCGCTGACGCGACCGCACGAGGATCTGGCGGCAGTTGGCCTCGCTCTTGCCGATGATCGCGGCGATCTCGGGGTAGCCGTAGTCGAAGACCTCACGCAGCACGAACACCGCCCGCTCGACCGGCGCCAGCTGCTCCAGGAGCACCAGGAAGGCCGTGGTCACCGTCTCGTCCAGCTCGATGCGATGGGACGGATCGGTGTCGACCGATCCGACCACCGGCTCGGGCAGCCACGGCCCGACGTACTCCTCACGCCGCACCCGCGCCGCCCGCAGTGCGTCGATGGCCAGGCGGGTGGTGACCGTGGTGGCGAACGCCTCGGGCCGCTGCACGACGGTGCCCTCGAGGTCGGTCTTGTGCATGCGCAGGAACGCCTCCTGCACGACGTCCTCGGCCTCGGCGACGCTGCCCAGCATCCGGTAGGCGATCGAGAACATCAACGGCCGCAGCGAGTCGTGTTCCGCGATGAGGTTCGTCACGCCCTCGATCCAACCACCGCTGTCACAGATCGGGTCGCGGGGCCGTCGGACGGGATGAGACGGGACGAGAGATGGGAGAACACCATGAAGGTCTTCCTGGCCGGAGCCACCGGTGCGGTGGGTCAGCGGCTGGTGCCGAAGCTGGTGGCAGCGGGCCACGAGGTCGTGGGCACCACACGAGCGGCGTCGAAGCTCGCCGAGCTCGAGGCGAACGGAGCCGAAGGGGTCGTCGTGGACGGCCTCGACCGCGACGGCGTCGTCGAGGCGGTGCGCAAGGCCCAGCCCGACGTCATCGTCCACCAGCTCACCGCGCTGAGTGGATCGCCCGACTACAAGCACTTCGACCGCTACTTCGCGGCGACGAACCAGCTGCGCACGGTCGGCACCGACAACCTGATCGCCGGTGCCCGGGCGGCCGGCGTGCCACGCATCGTGGCGCAGAGCTACACGGGCTGGCCGAACCCGCGGTCCGGCTCATGGGTGAAGACGGAGGACGACCCGCTGGACTCGCACCCCACCGCGGTCTCGCGGGAGTCGCTGGCGGCCATCCGCTATGTCGAGTCGGTGGTTCCGGCCCTCGACGGCATCACCGGCGTCGTGCTCCGGTTCGGCTCGTTCTACGGACCGGGCACCTCGCTGGGCGCCGGGGGCGAAATCGTCGACCTGATCCGGGCCCGCAAGTTCCCGATCGTGGGCGGTGGCACCGGCGTGTGGTCCTTCCTGCACATCGACGACGCCGCCACGGCAACGATCGCGGCGCTGGACCACGGCACGGCAGGGCTCTACAACGTGGTCGACGACGACCCGGCGCCGGTCACCCAGTGGCTGCCCTACCTGGCCGAATGCCTCGGCGCGAAGGCACCGATGAAGGTGCCGGCCTGGCTGGTCCGGCCGCTGCTCGGCGAGCACACGCTGGCCGCGATGACGTCCATGCGGGGCTCCTCGAACGCCAAGGCCAAGCGTGAACTCGGCTGGATCCCGTCACACGCCAGCTGGCGCGAGGGATTCCGCACGGCGCTGGGCTGAGGGCTGCGGGGCTGCGGGGCTGAGGGCGGCGGGGCCGAGGCGGCGGGTGGTTAAGGTCGTCGGGTCAGCTCCGACGGTTCGGCGATCACGGGACGGGTGACGGAGCGGCCTCCGTACGACCGATGGTTCGGCGCGGAGGCCTTCGACGCCACCTACGGCTACGACCTCGACGCCCTGCTCGCCGTCGAGGCACCGCCCGAGCCGCCGGGCTTCGCGGACTTCTGGTCCGGTCTGTACTCCCGGGCCGCCGCCGTCGATCCCGCGCCCCGGCTGACCAGGATCGACGCGAGTGGCGACACGCACGTGTTCGAGGTCGCGTACACCTCGCTCGGTGGGGTGCGGCTCGGCGGCTGGGTCAGCCTGCCGGCCCGGGGTGACGCCGAGGACGCCATGGTCGTGGGTCACGGATACGGCGGGCGCGACGCGCCGGACCTCGACCTCGTGCCCGATCGCACCGCGGCGATCTTCCCGGTCGCTCGCGGGTTGCCCACGGCCGGCCTGGCCGACGGCATCCCCGCGGCGTCCGGCGAGCACGTGTTGCACGGGATCGAGGCGGTCGAGTCCTATGTCCACGGCGGGTGCGCTGCGGACCTCTGGATCGCGGCGTCGGCCCTGCTACGGGTCGTGGGCGAGGCTCCGGCGCGGCTCGACTACGTGGGGGCGAGCTTCGGCGGCGGCATCGGTGCCCTGGCGCTGCCGTGGGATCCCCGGTTCACCGCCGCCGTGCTGCGGGTGCCGAGCTTCGGCCAGCACGACCTCAGGCTCACGATGCCGTGCACGGGCAGTGGCGAGGCGGTGCGCGGGTACGTCGCCGAGCATCCCGAGGCCCGCGACGTCCTGCGCCACTTCGACGCGGCCACGGCAGCCGGCCGGCTGCGGATCCCGACGATGGTCGCGCCCGCGACCTGGGATGCCGCGGTGCCACCGCCTGGCCAGTTCGCCGTGTACAACGCGCTGGCCGGACCGAAGGAGCTGTTCGTGTTCAGCGCGGGGCACGCCGACTACCCCGGCGAGCCGGACGAGTACACGCGGTTCGTCAGGGCGGCGACGGCGTTTCTGCGCTCGTGACCGGGCTGGTGCCCTTGCGCTGGGACGGCACCGTCAGCGGGCTGGGCTCCATGAAATGCCACCCGGCGGCTTCGACGGCTCGGTGTGCGGGTCCGCTCATGGCGGCGAACGACACCTGGAAACCGGCCTGGGCGCCGCGGCCGGACAGCTCGCGGAGGAACGCCAGCGCGGCGTCGCCCAACGCGGTGACCCGGTGCATGTCGACCACGACGTGATCGAGCCCATTGAGCGCCTCGAGACGGGCCACCTCGTCGACGGCCTCGTGCAGCGTGCTGGTCAGTTCGGCTCCCACATCGCCGGAGAGGAACACGACGATCTCGCGGGCACCTCGGTCGACGACCTCGACATCGCCCATCGACCTCACCTCCCTCTCCCAGCAGCGTGGCACCTTCGCGACGATCGGGCAACGCCGCGTCATACCCTTGTGCCTCATGGGTGAGCAGTCCACGGCGCATGACGACGACCTTCCGGAACAGATCCGGGTGCGTCGTGAGAAGCGCGCCGAGCTGCTCGCCAGCGGTGTCGAGCCCTACGTGCTCGGCTTCGACCGCACCCACACCATCGCCGAGCTCCGAGCGGCCTACCCCGACCTCGAACCCGGCACCGAGACCGGCGACCGGGTGGCCGTCGCCGGTCGGGTGATCTTCCTCCGCGACACCGGCAAGCTGTGTTTCGCGCGGCTGCGCGCCGGCGAGGGCACCGAGCTGCAGGCGATGCTGTCCCTCGACCGCATCGGCGAGGAGCGGCTGGCCGAGTGGAAGCACCTCGTCGACATCGGCGACCACGTCGGGATCGAGGGCGAGGTCATCGCGAGCAAGCGCGGCGAGCTCTCGGTGATGGCTGATCGCTGGACGATGGTCTCCAAGGCACTTCGGCCGCTGCCGGTGGCCCACAGGCCGCTCAACGAGGAGACCCGCGTCCGGCAGCGGTACGCCGATCTCATCGTCAACGAGCACGCCCGCGAGATGGTGCGCACGTGTGCCGCCGTGATGCGCTCGTTGCGCGAGACATTGCACCGCTACGGGTTCGTCGAGGTCGAGACCCCGGTCCTGCAGTCCATCCAGGGCGGCGCGGCGGCCCGACCCTTCGAGACCCATCTCAACGTCTTCGACATCCCGATGACGCTTCGGATCGCCCTCGAGCTGTATCTCAAGCGAGCGGTGGTGGGCGGTATCGATCGGGTCTACGAGATCGGGCGGATCTTCCGTAACGAAGGCGTTGATTCCACCCACAGCCCCGAATTCACGATGCTGGAGGCATACGAGGCTTACGGTGATTACGACACCATGGCGACGCTGACCCGAGATCTTGTTCTCGACGCCGCCCGAGCCGTCGGCCGAACCGCTGTTCCGGACGGTCACGGCGGCCAGATCGATCTCGAACAGCCGTGGTCGCGAGTGACGATTCACGAAGCCGTCTCCAATGCCGTGGGCGACGAGATCACGATCGATACGTCCGAGGCTCGGCTGCGCGAACTGGCCGACAAGCACGATGTCGCGCTCCGGCCTTCCTGGGGCCATGGCGAAATCGTCCTCGAGCTGTTCGAGAAGCTCGTCGAGCACACCCTGATGAGCCCGACATTCGTATGCGACTATCCCGAATCGGTACGTCCGCTCGCCCGGCCCCACCGCGACGATTCCCGGCTCGTCGAGGCGTGGGATCTGATCATCGGGGGAGTCGAGCTCGCTCCGGCCTATTCGGAGCTGGTCGACCCGGTGATTCAGCGTGAGCGACTCATGGCCCAATCACTCCTCGCCGCGGCCGGCGATCCCGAGGCGATGCGGTTGGACGAGGACTTTCTGCGAGCCCTCGAATACGGAATGCCACCCACCGGCGGGGTGGGTGTGGGTGTCGACCGGCTCGTGATGCTCCTGACCGGCACCGGAATTCGCGAAACGATCTTGTTCCCGCTTGTGAAGCCCGAATGAGCTCGGACGCCACCCGCGCGGGCGAGGCCGCCGACCAGATCGCTCAGCCGGCTCTCCCGACCCGCTTCGGCGTGCGTAGAGCGCGCACCGGTGACGTGCGCACCATTCGATCGCTGGTCGATGGATATGCGGCCCAGCGCATTCTGCTCTCGAAGGAGACGGTCACCTTCTACGAGGACGTACAGGAGTTCTGGGTCGCCGAGGCCACCGACACTCGTGAAGTGATCGGATGTGGCGCACTTCACGTCATGTGGGAAGATCTGGCCGAGGTCCGCACACTGGCCACCGCACCCGAATGGCGCGGCCACGGAGTCGGACATGCCGTACTCACGCAGTTGCTCGACGTGGCGTCCGATCTCGGGGTGTCTCGCGTGTTCTGTCTCACGTTCGAGGTCGACTTCTTTGCCCGCCACGGATTTGACGTGGTCGAAGGAACGCCCGTCGATCAGGATGTCTACACGCAGCTGCTGCGCTCCGGCGACGAGGGTGTGGCCGAGTTTCTCGACCTCGATCGGGTCAAGCCGAACACTCTCGGCAACTCCCGGATGCTCCGTCGTATTGCCCGCTGACTGTTGATCATGAAATCCGGTCAAGCGTTTCGAATTGAAATTCCCGGGTATATGGCGTATCTATAGTGGCGTCACGGCAATCTCTGCGTTAAACATACTCAGGAAGGACCACCGATGGCCCAGAAGGTTCAGGTCATTCTCCTCGACGATCTCGACGGTGGTTCCGCCGACGAGACGGTGAGCTTCTCGCTGGACGGTGTCGCCTACGAGATCGACGTCTCCAAGGCCAACGCCGCGAAGCTTCGCGATGCGTTCGCTCCCTTTGTCGCCTCGGCTCGCCGAGCCGGCGGACGACGTGGGCGCCGCGGCCCGGCGGGCGGCGCTCGCAGCGGCCGCACCGACACCTCTGCTGTGCGCGACTGGGCGCGCGGCCAGGGGCTCAAGGTGTCCGATCGCGGTCGGATCCCCTCCGACATCCTCGAGAAGTACGAAGCCGCAAACGGCTGAGCCGGTCCCGCCGCGTCACCGGGGAGGCGCGGCGGGCCGTCGTCCCAGCAGGGGCGTCCACCACGATCGGTATCCGGTCGAGGTGGGCGCCCCTGTTGTCTGCCGGCCGGGTTGGCGTCGGGCGGCGTGCGCGTCGATGACATGCGGCCTCGATAGACTGCCGCGCTGACGGCGTTCGAGGGACGCCGCGGGTGCGGATCCCGCACCGCACGGCACTGGGATGAGAGCGGTCGATGCTGGGACGTAGCGAACTCGAGTCCGGGGCGCAGGCACGGTCGGCGGCCCGGATCGCCGGCTGGATCGACGAGGACGACGCCACCTTCGGCGCCCTGCTCGATCTCGGCCCCACCACGGCCACCCTGTCCACCGTCGCCCACATGCCGGGTCTGGCGGCCGTGGTCCACCTCGGTCACCCCGCACAGCCGTCGCACGAGCTCGAGCGAGCGTTGCTGGCCGCGCCGCCGGCGCTGATGATCACGTCGGCCGTGGCCATCCCCGCCGAATGGGTGTGGGTCGGCCGCACCGCCGAGGCCGCGGCCGGGGTCGTGGTCGACGACGCCGCGATGCGCGACTGCCAGCACACGCTGCGGATGATGGGCCTCAACCCCCAGCTGGTCTCGACCAGGACGCCCATCGACACCCGCATCGAGCTGGCCGGTGCCGGCGGCACCCTCGTGGTCGAGCGGACGAACGTCCCGCCCGGGTTCGTCGAGCTGCCCGGCAGCGCCCAGCTCGCCGAGGGTGCGGCCATCTGGTACGGCCTGGTCGAGGCGCGCGACCACCTGCCCGACACCCTCGTGTCGTCGCAGGTGTGGCTCGCCTTCGGCCCCCACGACGACCACCGCGGCTCGCTCCAGCAGACCCTCGCCGTGATCGCCGACGCCGGCATCGACCTCCAACACCTGCGCAGCCACGAGTCGAAGGCCGGTCCCCACGTCTTCTTCTCGGCCTTCACGTGCGACGACCGCTCCGCCCTCGAGCAGCTCGTCCGCGAGTTCGACGACCGCGAGGTCGCCCACCGGGTGCTCGCGGTGGTCCCCGGCCAGGGTTTCGCGCCCTGTCCCGACGGCATCGTCCCGATGTGGTCCACCCGCGAGGTCGCGGAGACCGCCGGCGCGTGAGCCGCATCGGTTACCTCGGACCCGAGGGCACGTTCACCCATCAGGCCGCCCTGGCGTGCGCCGGCGCGGGTGGTCCGGACGTCCTTCGCGGTGCCGAGCTCGTGCCGTTGGGCACCGTCGCCGACATCTGCGCCCAGGTGGCCTCCGGTGAGGTCGAGGCCGGAGTCGTGGCCATCGAGAACACCGTCGAGGGGTACGTCGTGCCGTCCCTCGAGGCGATCATGGGCGCGACGAACGTCATCGCGGTCGACGAGGTCGTGCTCGGCATCAGCTTCGATGCCTTCGCCCGTCCCGACGCCACGGGCGAGTTCACCGAGGTGGCGGCACATCCGCACGGCCTGGCCCAGTGCAGCGGCTTCGTCGCGCAGTCCGGCCTGGCCCCGATCTCGGCGACCTCCAACGCGGCGGCCTGCCGCGATATCACCGTTGGTCAGCTGGCGCTCGGCCCGGCGATCTGTGGCGAGCTGTACGGCCTGCGGACCCATGCCCGCGCCGTTGAGGACTTCCACGGCGCCCGTACCCGATTCCTCCTGCTCACCCAGCGCACCCCGGCCCGCGACACTGCCGCGGGTCCGTCGGCCGCCGCCGCGCTCGATCCCCGGAACCGTCGCGACGAGCGGCCCTCCGCGGGCTGGCGCACGATGCTGGCCGTCACGCCGCACCTCACCGGCCCCGGCGTGCTCGCGCGGATCACCCAGGCGTTCGGGGCCGCCGGCGTGAACCTCTCGAGCCTGATCACCCGGCCGCTCAAGGCCCAGGAGGGCAAGTACGTCTTCGTGCTGACCGTCGACGCCGCGCCCTGGGAGCCCTCGGCGCGCGCGGTGTTCGAGGCCCTTCTCGCGGCCGGCGACTCGCTCAAGACACTCGGCGTCTACCCGGGCCGGGGGGACCTCGACGACGAGTTCGACTCCGAGCGGGTCCCGCTGGGCAGCGTCCGCGCCACGTCGAGCTCCGATGACCGGGCCGGCGCCCTCCTGTGGGACTGACCTGCCACGCCGACGGGCTCGACCCCTGCCACGCCGACGGGCAGCCCGGCCGTCAAGCCTGACGGACCTGCTGGCGCTGGCGGCCCAGCCCGTCGATCTCGAGCTCGACGACGTCGCCGTCGCGCAGGTACGGCTGGCCGGGCAGTCCCATGGCGACTCCCGCGGGCGTGCCGGTGTTCACCAGGTCGCCCGGGTCGAGCACCATGAACTGGCTGAGGTACCAGACCACGTGCCCGATGCCGAAGATCAGGTCGGCGCTGGTGCCGTCCTGACGCAGCTCACCGTTGACCCACAGCCGCAGGCCCAGCTTGCCGGGCACCTCGACGCCGGCCGCGGGCACGAGCCACGGCCCGAGCGGGTTGAACGTCTCGCACGACTTGCCCTTGTCCCACTGGCCACCGCGTTCGAGCTGGAACTCGCGCTCGGAGACGTCGTGCGAGACGACGTAGCCGGCGATCACGTCGAGCGCGGCCTCGGGGGAGTCGAGGTAGCGGGCGGTCTTCCCGATCACCACGCCGAGCTCGACCTCCCAGTCGGTCTTGACGCTGGCCCGGGGGATGAGGACGTCGTCGTTCGGGCCCACCACCGTGTTCGACGCCTTCATGAAGACGACCGGCTCGGCCGGGACGGCCAGACCGCTCTCGGCGGCGTGGTCGCGGTAGTTCAGGCCAATGCAGACGACCTTGCCCGGCCGGGCGATCGGAGCGCCCACGCGTTCGTCGGCGGCTCCGGCATCGAGGACCGGCACCTCACCCGCGTCGAGGGCGGCCTCGGCCCGGGCGATGCCGCCGCCCGCGAGGAACGCGCCGTCGATGTCGGTGGTGAGGGCGCCGAGGTCGTGCACGACGCCGTCATCGGTGCGGAGGGCGGGTCGTTCGGCGCCGATCGGGCCGAGGCGCATGAGCTGCATGGCTGTCTCCGTGAGGTCGGGAGTCTCGACAGGTGAGTCTGACTGTTCCGGTGTGTGGACGGCAGGCCGGGGTCGGCTACGGGATCGTCAGGGCAGCCGGACGTGGTCGGGCGTGAGCTCGCCGACGCTGCGGACGCCGAGCAGCTGCATGGTGCGACGGATCTCGCGGGCGAGGATGTCGGCGGCTCGGGCGACGCCCCGCTCGCCCCCGGCCATGAGCCCGTACAGATAGGCACGCCCGACCAGGCAGGCGTCCGCTCCGAGCGCCACGGCGGCGACCACGTCGGCGCCGTTCATGATCCCGGTGTCGAGGTAGATCTCGGTCCGGTCGCCGACCTCGGCGGCCACCTCGGGGAGGATCCGCAGCGGCGTGGGAGCCCGGTCGAGCTGGCGGCCGCCGTGGTTGGAGAGCACGATCGCGTCGGCTCCGGCGTCGACGACGCGCCGGGCGTCGTCGACGGTCTGGATGCCCTTGACGATCAGCGGACCGTTCCAGATCGAGCGGAGCCAGGCGAGGTCGTCGATGGTCATGGTCGGGTCGAACAGCGTGTCGAGCAGCTCGGCCACGGTGCCCTGCCACGACGACAGCGACGCGAAGGTGAGCGGCTTGGTGGTGAGGAGGTTCGCCCACCACCTCGGGTGGGTCGCGGCGTCGAGCACCGTCTTCGCCGTGAGCGACGGGGGGATGGTGAAGCCGTTGCGGACGTCACGCAGCCGGGCGCCGGCGACCGGCACGTCCACGGTCAGCATCAGCGCCTCGTAGCCCGCGGCGGCGGCCCGCTTGACGAGGTCCTCGCCCGCGGCTCGGTCCTTCCACACGTAGAGCTGGAACCACGTCCGGGCCGCCGGTGCGGCTGCCGCCACGTCCTCGATCGAGGTCGTGCCCATGGTCGAGAGAGCGTACGGGATGCCGACGCGCTCGGCGACCCGCACCACCGCGCTCTCGCCCTCGTGGTTCATCATCCGGGTGAATCCGGTGGGGGCGAAGGCGAACGGGAGCGCCGCCTTCGTGCCGAGCATCGTCGTGGTCGTGTCGACGTCGGCCACGTCGTGCAGGATCGACGGCCGCAGCTCGAGGTTCGCGAACAGCGCCCGCGCGCGGTTCAAGCTGATCTCCGCCTCGGCCGCCCCGTCGGTGTAGTCGAACACCGAGCGTGGTGTCCGGCGGCGAGCCACCCGACGCAGGTCGGCGATGGTGAGCGCCTTGGCCAGCCGCCGGTCGGTGGCGTTGAGCGTGACCGGCTTGGTGCGCAGCAGTGGCTTGAGTTCGGACCAGCGAGGTCGTTGGCGCTCGGTCATGAGGGGCAGGCTCCGTGGCTGACGTTGTGTGGTCTGACCACACTGTAGAGGGTGTGGTCAGACCACACCAGTAGGGTGTCGGCGTGAAGACGTACGAGCTGGTGTTGCAGCAGGTCGAGACAGACCTGGCGGCGGGGAGGCTGCGGCTCGGCGAACGCCTGCCGGGCGAGCGCGGACTGGCCGAGCAGCTCGGCGTGAGTCGCGCGTCGGTGCGCGAGGCCATCCGGGTGCTCGAGGCGATGGGCGTGGTGCGGACGTCGGTGGGCTCGGGTCCCGACGCCGGCGCGGTCATCGTGGCCGATCCGTCGTCGGCGCTCAGCTCAGCGCTCCGGCTCCACCTGGCGACGAGTCATCTGCCCATCTCCGACATCGTCCAGACCAGGGTGCTGCTGGAGTCGTGGGCGGCCCGTGAGGCGGCGCGGCGCAGCGGTGCGGGCGACCTGGCTGCGGCCGAGCTGCTGCTCGACGAGATGGACGACCCCGGCCTCACCCCCGAGCGGTTCCACCTGCTCGACGCCGAGTTCCACGTCACCCTGACCGCGCTCGCCGGCAACGTCCTGATCGCGGCGGTGATGTCGGCGCTGCGCGAGTCGATCCACGGGTACGTCATGGCGGCGGTGCCCCAGCTCGCCGATTGGGAGAGCACCGCCCGGCGCCTGCGCAGCGAGCACCGCGCGGTGGTGGCGGCTGTGCGGGCCGGCGACGGCGGGGCCGCTGCCACGATCGTGTCCGCCCACATCGCGGGCTTCTACCGCGAGACGCACCTCGGCTGAGCTGTCAGCTACCGAATCGCCGCAGCTCGCACGCGGGGTCGAGGCGCACGCCGAAGCCGGGCCGGTCCAGTGCCGACACGGCGAGCCGCCCGTCACGCGGGACCGGCTCGTCGAGCAACAGCGGCGCGAACATCGGCACCACCTCGGTGCCGTCGGGGTGCATCATCAGGAACTCCGCGAACGGGCTGGAGTGCCGGGTGGCGACGAAGTGGTACGAGTACACGCTCGAACCGTGTGGGATCACGAACGCGTTGCGGGCCTCCGCCAGGGCGGAGATCTTCACCAGCTCGGTCAGCCCGCCGCACCACCCGACGTCGGGCTGGATGACGTCGACGTCGCCGGTCTCCAGCAGCAGCCGGAAGCCGTACCGGGTGGCCTCGTGCTCGCCGCTGCTGAGCAGGACCGTGGGCGGCATCCTCCGGCGCAGCTCGGCCAGCGACCAGTAGTCGTCGGGCAGGAACGGCTCCTCGAGCCAGTGCAGGCCGAGGTCGCCGAACGCGTGCGACAGCCGGATCGCCTCGTCCAGGTTCAGCGACATCCAGCAGTCGACCATCAGCCAGAAGTCCGACCCCACGGCCTCGCGCGCCGCCGCAAGCGCCTCGACGTTGCGGCGGAACCCGTCGGCACCCTCGGCCGGGCCGTGGTGCAGCGGGATCTTCGCACCGACGAACCCCAGCTTCCGCGCGAGATCGGGCCGTGGCCCGGTGGCGTAGAGGACCAGCTCGTCGCGGACCGCGCCGCCGAGCACGACGTGGACCGGTTCGTCGCGCAGCTTGCCGAGCAGGTCCCACAGCGCGAGGTCGACGCCGCTGATCGCGTTCAGGGCCAGGCCCTTGCGGCCGTAGTGGAGGCTCGAGAGGAACATCTGGTCCCAGATCCGCTCGAGTTCGGTGACCGGAGCGCCCACGAGCAGCCCGGCCAGATGGTTCTCGACGATCCAGGCGGCCGGCTCACCCCCGACCGTGGGGGCGAACCCCACCGTGCCGTCCGACGCCTCGACCTCGACGACCACCGTGCCGAGCAGGTGCAGCCCGAACGACTGCCGGCTGGACCGGTAGGCCGGGTACTTCGCCATCGGGCTGGCGATGTGGTCGTCGATCCAGTGGCCGGACGGCTGGTCGTGGTAGTCCGCTCCGCCGCTGCTCACGGGCAGGTAGGCCCGTACGGCGGCGATCGTCGGGGTACTCATGGCGTGGACGGGGCGGTGGGGAGGTCCAACCGGTACACGCGCTGTGCCGTCCCGGAGAACAACGCGCTCCGCTCGTCCGGCGAGAAGTCGGCCGTGAGGGTGTCGAACGCGCCGTAGAGCTGGGCATAGGTGGAATAGAGGCTGTCGACCGGGAAGTTGCTGGCGAACATCGCCCGATCGGGCCCGAACGCCTCGATCGTGTCCAGGACGATCGGGCGCAGGGAGTCGAGCGTCCAGCGGTGATCGGTCATCCCGATTCCGGAGATCTTCACCGTGGTGTTCGGCTGGGCGGCAAGGGTGGCCAGACCGGATCGCCAGGCCGCGAGGGTCTCGTCGTCGCGTTCCGTGGGCATGCCGGCGTGGTCGAGGATCACCGGTGTGTCCGGATGGGCCGCTGCCAGCTCCGCAGCTTCGGCCAGCTGGTGTGGGTACACCTGCAGGTCGAACGAGAGCCCGTGATCGGCCAGCCGGGCGTAGCCGACCAGCCACGCCGGGTCGCTCATGAGGTCGGGCCGGTCGGTGTAGGTCAGCGCGGGGTCGGCGTGCCAGTTCAGGATGTGCCGCACGCCGCGCACATTGGGCAGGGCGGCGAGGCTGTCGAGCGCGTCGCCGACGTCGTCGGCGTCGAGGCGGACGCCGGCAACGATGCCCTGGGGAAAGCCGGAGTCGTCGGCCAGGTCCTGCAGCCAGCGCGCCTCTTCCAGCGGATCGCCCGCCCCCGCGTCGACGTGGACCGACGCCACGGGCCGGAGCGGCTCGGCCTCGCGCAGGAAGTCGCCCAGCAGGTAGTCGCGGCGGATGGCGGTGTCCTCGCCGTGGACCTTCAGCCGGCCGGCCGGCTCCTGGAGCCACGGGTAGGACCGGGACAGGTCCCAGAGGTGGTGATGCGCGTCGACGATGTCGAGTTCGAGCATCGATCCCCCCTGGGATGTCCGGCAAGCACCCCCGATGGGCACAACACGGAACGATGTTCTGATTCCCGACATCCCAGCGTGCGTGCGGGCTTCGGCTCAATGCACAGGTCGCTCAAGGCGTTGCACGGGTCGCCGACCCGGCCCGCTGCCGATCAGGACAGGGCGGAGCCGCGCCGCCGGACCTCGCCCGGCGTGCACGACATCGCCGACTTGAGGTGGCGGCTCAGGTGGCTGGGGGAGTGGTAGCCGCACCGGTCGGCGATGGAGGCCAGGGTCAGGTCGGAGGTCTGGAGCAAGGCCACGGCGTGGCCGAGCCGGATCTGGAGCAACCTGGCCTGGGGTGGCATGCCCAGCTCGCCGGTGAAATAGGCGCGCAGGGTCGAGCCCGACACCCCCACCTCGCGGGCGAGGTCGTCGATGCGGACGTGCTCGGCGTGGCGCTCTTCCAGCAACTGGTCGACGGCGTTGACGATGGCCCGTGCCTGGGACTCGTGACGCCGGGCGTGGTCGCGCCGGAGCACGATGTCGATCTGCTGGACCAGAGCGTCGATCATGGTCTCGGCGAGGTCGTCGGGCGAGGCCATCTCGCGGGCCAGGCCGGCGAACGCGCTGCCGAGCCGGTGCGAGCCGTCGTCGGCGGTCACGCTCGGCCACGGCCAGTCGGGCAGGGCGTTCACGAGCACGTAGTAGTTCGAGTAGGCGGTGTGGGCGATCTCCGCGTGGTCGACGTGGGGCGGCACGACGAGCACGGTGCCCGCGGTGACGGCGTAGCGGGTGTCGTCGACCAGTGCATCGATGCGCCCCGAGCGGTAGTAGGTGAGCTTCCAGACGGCATACCGGTGCGGAGCGGCGTCCTGCCGGATGGGCGCGGAGTAGGCGCCCGCGGAGACGAACATCGGGCGCGGCGGGCGGGGCCACTGGACGGCCGCCTTGGCTGCCCGGGCCAGGGACGATCCCGCGAACACCACGGACGGCCGGTCGCTCATGGACGCAGGATGCTACCGGCGGAGCGCGTCGTTGGATACGTGTGAGTTGCCTTCATGTGGATCATCGGGCAGCGCGGCGCCAGTTCGGTGGCACGGCGATCCGTGCAACGTCCACGTCGAGGCCTGCATTGAGCTGCCACCCCCGGCGCCCGTGCAATGGACGGCATGACCACGACGTCCGACACGGCCACACCCACCACCGTCGACGCCGCGCTGTCCGCGCTCGGTGTCATTGCCGACACGCTGGGCGCCGACCAGCTCCGACAGCTCGACACCGACGGATTCCTCGTCCTGCCCGGCCGGATCGGCGACGCCCGGCTCGCGGCGCTGCGCGAGCGCACCGAGGAGCTCCAGGCGGCCGAGGGGCCGGCTGCCGGTCACGAGGTGGGACGCCAGCAGGGTGCGGCGATGCTGGCCGACCTGATCAACAAGGGCGAGGTCTTCGAATCGGTCTTCGTCGAACCCGAGGTGCTGGCGGCCATGCGGCAGGTCCTCGGGGACTTCCGGGTGAACTCGCTGAACTTCCGGGCCGCGCTCCCCGGCGAGGGCCACCAGAACCTCCACTCGGACTGGGGCAGACCGGTGGCCGCCGACGACTTCCGCATCTGCAACTCGATGTGGCTGCTCGACGACTTCACCCCGGAGAACGGCGCCACCCGGGTGGTGCCGGGATCGCACCGGTGGGGCCGGGTCCCGGCGGACGACCTGGCCGATCCGGCCGACGCCCACCCGGACGAGCAGCTGGTGCTCGGGCCCGCCGGCACGGTGGTCGTCTTCAACGCCCACCTGTGGCACGGCGGCACCCGGAACCGCACCGGCACCCCACGCCGCGGCCTGACGATGTCGTACTGCCGGCGTGACGAGCCGCAACAGGTCGACCAGGCCGCTCACGTCCGCAAGGCGGTGTACGACCGGCTCTCGCCGGCTGCGCGCTTCGTCCTCGACGTCTGAGCACGCCGGGTCCCACAGGCGTGGGCCGTCAGCCGGCCTGGCGGATCGGTCCCGTGCCGGCGGTGGACTGACGCTCGGTGAGGTGGGGCTGGAAGACGATGCGCTCGTGGCGGGCGTCCGGCCCTCCGGCGATCTCCTTGAGCAGCAGCTCCGCCGCGACCTGGCCCAGCTCGTACTTCGGCTGCCCGATGGAGGTGAGCGGAATCGGCGCCTCGGCCGCGAGCTCGACGTCGTCGTACCCGGCCACGGCGACGTCGTCGGGCACGTTCAGCCCCGCCTCGGTGAGCCGGCGGGTGACGCCGATGGCCATGAGGTCGTTGGCGCAGAACACGGCGTCGGGGCGGATGTCGAGGGCGAGGAGGCGTTCGGCGGCGGCGACCCCGGCGTGGATGCTCATGGTCTCCATGGAGACCTCGACGAGGTCGTCGGCGGCACGCCCGGCCTTGTCGAGGGCCTTGCGGGCGCCGCGCCGGCGGTCGGCGCACTGGCGCAGGGTGGCCGGGCCGTTGACCATCGCGACGGTGCGAGCGCCGCTGGCCAGGAGGTGTTCGACGGCCACCTGGCCGCCGCGGACGTCGTCGACGGCGACCGAGGAGTACTCGCTGACCTTGGCGGTGCGGTCGACCAGCACCACGCCCGATCCGCGGTCGCGCAACCGGCCCAGCCGTGACGGGATCTTGCCGATGGGGTTGATCAGCACCCCGGCCACGCGTTGTTCCTCGAGCACGTCGAGGTAGCCGTCCTGCTTGCCGATGTCCTGGTCGCTGTTGCACAACACCACGACGTAGCCCTGCTGGCTGGCGGCGTCGACGGCGCCGCGAGCCACCTCGGCAAAGAAGGGGTTGGTGATGTCGGGGACGACGAGGCCGATCATCCGGCTGCGGCCGGTACGCAGGTCGGCGGCGCCGCGGTTGGGGACGAAGTCGAGGCGCTCGATGACCTGCTCGACCCGGCGCAGGGTCTCCTCGGAGACCTTCTCGGGACGGTTCAACACGTTGGACACCGTGCCCACCGACACGCCGGCCAGGCGGGCGACCTCGCGGATGCCGGTCAGCGGCTTCGCGGCGGACGTGCGTGCCGAGCGACGCGCCTTGTCGATCGCCATCTCGACCTCGTTCCCGCTCATCGTTCGGACAGGTTGCGATTGTGTCACGCCGGACCTGTGCAGGTCGGTCACCGAGTCGGCGTGTGACAGGCCCGCTCCAGCCGGCCTGTGTTGACACCCGCCGAACCGGACTCTAGCGTGCCTCACCACGGTTTGAAACGTGTCAATTACGGTCCGTCGTCAGGAGTCGGAGTCCGTGCCGCACCACCCGCCCACGCCGCCCGTCGACCCCGCCGGTGCACCGAACGTGGTGGATCTCCGGGTCGAGCGTCTGGTGAACCCGCTCGGTGTGGGTGAGGCGCGTCCGCTGTTCGGCTGGCGCCTGGAGGCCGCTGGGCGGGACCGCAGGCAGACGGCCTACCGCATCAGGGTCACCACCGACGATGCCGCGCTGGCGGTGTGGGACTCCGGCCTGGTGCGGTCGAGCCGCTGCCACGACGTGCGCCATGACGGCCCTCCGCTGCGCTCGCGCACGCGGTACCAATGGTCGGTGCGGGTGTGGGACGAGTCGGCCCGGTCCTCGCCCTGGAGTGCTCCGGCCACCTTCGAGACCGCCCTGGCCGACGACCAGTGGCACGCCGCCGCCTGGATCGGCTCGTCCATCGAGCGTGACGCCCGGAGGCTGCCATCGCTCGACCCGACCTCGCAGTTCGGCGACATCTGCCGGGTGTGGGCGCCGGACGTCGACGGAGCGGTGCCGCGGGCGGCGGTGTTCGGCACCGTCGTGTCGCTGCCGGACGAGCCCGTGGCGGGTGCCGGCGCCGTCGTGGTGGGTGCCGGGCACGCCGAGCTCTGGGTGAACGACACGCTCGTCGACCTCGATGCCGGTGGCGTCGTCGACGGCGCGCTGGTGGCCGCCCTGGTGCCGGGCCCGAACCGCATCGTCGTGAGCGCCGCCACCGATCTGGGCGGACCGCCGGGGGTGCTGGCGCGCGTGGACGTCCGGCTGCGGTCGGGGGCGACGATGTCGGTCGGCACGGACGGGCGGTGGCGGTGTGGCGACACGCCGGCTGCGGTGTCGGCGCCGACGTCCGCGCTGGCGGTCGAGGTGGGCGCGCACGGCGATCCGCCGTGGGGGCGCGAGGTCATCACCCACCGGCCGAGCCCTTACCTGCGCCGCGAGATCGACCTGCCCGCGCCGGTCCGTCGTGCTCGGGCCCGCTCCACCGCCCTGGGCGCGTACGAGCTGCGGATCAACGGCCGTCGCGTAGGGGAGAGCCGGCTGAGCCCGGGCTGGACCGACTTCGCCACCCGTGTCGCGTATCAGACCCATGACGTGACCGACCTGTTCCAGCCGGGTGCGAACGCCGTCGGCGCGGTCCTCGCGGACGGCTGGTACGCCGGTCACCTCGCCGACTGGGGCCCCTTCCAGTACGGCGACCAGCGGCTGTTCCGGATGCGGATCGACCTCGAGCTCGAGGACGGCAGCCGGGTCGTCGTGGTCACCGACCGGGACTGGCGCGTCGGCGACGGTGCCACGCGGTATGCCGACCTCCAGAACGGCGAGGTGGTCGACCTCCGGCTGGAGCCCACGCGGTGGGACTGCCCCGGCTTCGACGACACCGACTGGGCGGCGGCGCTGGTGGCCGAGCCGTCGCACGGGCGGCTGGAACCTGAGTCGGCTCCGCCCATCGTGGCCACTCAGGAGATCCCCGCCGAGACGGTCGTCACCCGGGCCGACGGCGCCCACGTCGTCGACTTCGGGCAGAACGTCGTGGGCTGGGTGCGCCTGCGGCTCGCCGGGGCGGCCGGTACCCGGGTCCTGGTCCGGCACGCCGAGGTGCTCGACGCCGGGCCAGGCTCCGGACTCACGACGTCCGGCGAGCGGCCGTTCCTCTACACGGAGAGTCTTCGGCACGCCCGCTGCACCGACGAGTACATCCTGGCCGGGGACCCGGACGGCGAGTTGGCCGAGCCGCGCTTCACCGTCCACGGGTTCCGCTACTGCGAGGTGATCGGGTACGACCGCCCGCTCGCGCCCGGCGACATCACGGCGGTGGTCGCGCACGCCGACCTCGAACCCACCGGCACCTTCGAGTGCTCCGACGCCCGGCTGAACCGGCTCCACGCCAACATCGGCTGGAGCCAGCGCGGCAACTTCCTGGCCGTGCCCACCGACTGTCCCCAGCGGGACGAGCGCATGGGCTGGACCGGCGACGCCCAGGCCTTCGCGTCGACCGCGGCGTTCGGCTACGACGTGCGGGGATTCCTGCGCAAATGGCTCCAGGACGTGCGCGACGCCCAGTTCGCCGACGGCTCGGTGCCGCACGTCGCGCCCGACCTGTTCACCAAGGCCGGCGTCGCCCGAGGTGACGCGGGGGGAGCTGCCGGGTGGGGCGACGCGATCGTCGTCGTGCCGGCTGAGCTGGCGCGGCTGTACGGCGACGACCGCGTCGTGGAGGAGAACCTGGAG
Source organism: Jiangellaceae bacterium (assembly GCA_036566745.1). Lineage (GTDB taxonomy): Bacteria > Actinomycetota > Actinomycetes > Jiangellales > Jiangellaceae > DATCVR01. Next base: position 22,249 of record DATCVR010000339.1, read on the forward strand.
GCGATCGGCGCCTGGCTGGAGTTCTGCCGCGGGTCCAGCGCCGGCGGCATCCGTCCGGACAGTGGGTTCGGCGACTGGCTGGCGGTCACGCACACCCCGCGGGACCTCGTGGCCACGGCGTTCTTCGCGCACTCGGCGCGACTGGCGGCCGGGCTGGCAGCGCGGGTCGAGCGCCCCGATCTCGTCGCCCGGTGGTCGGCACTGCACGCCGAAGTGCGGGCGGCGTTCCGGGCGCGGTGGGTCCGGGGCGGCGGTGTGATCGTTCCCGGGACCCAGGCGGCCTACGTCCTGGCGCTGCACTTCGGGTTGTTCGACGACGCCGAGCGTGACCGGGCGGCGGCCCGGCTGGCCGCCGAGGTGCGAGCCCGCCATGACCACCTGACCACCGGCTTCCTGGCCACGCCGTACCTCCTGCCGGTGCTGTCGTCGCACGGGTACGAGGACATCGCGTTCCGGCTGCTCGGCCAGGAGAGCTATCCGTCGTGGCTGTACCCGGTGGTCCACGGCTCGGCGACCACGATCTGGGAGCGGTGGGACTCCTGGAGCGACTCGCGTGGCTTCCAGGACCCGTCGATGACCTCGTTCAACCACTACGCCTACGGAGCGGTCGGGGAGTGGATGTATCGCACGCTCGGCGGCATCGAGATCCTGGAGGACGGGCCGCACACGCTGCGGGTCCGTCCTCGTCCCGGCGGCGGGGTGACGTGGGCTCGGGCGACGCTGCGCACGGTGATGGGTGACGTCTCGAGCGAGTGGCGGGTCGGCGAGGGCCGCTTCGAGCTGCGCGTCGGCGTGCCCGTGGGCGCGACGGCCGACGTCCGGCTCCCGACGTCGCGGCTGGACGACGTGCGCGAGTCCGGTGCGGTGGTGGCCGCCACCGCCACCGCCGCCGCCGCCGACGTCGGCGCCGAGGTCTCCGTGATCGTCGGCTCCGGCCGGTACGAGTTCACCGCACCCTGCGGCTGAGCGCGGCGGGCGCGGGCGCACGTGGCCGGTCCCGGCCGTGCGTGGTGGTCGTCCTTGACCGCCGATCTCGGGCCGACCTAGCGTGATCCGGGATTGAAACGGATCATTGCGCCTGCCCCCGCGCTCGCCGCGATCGCGCGCTGAGAGGACTCCTGTGACCACGACTCCAGGCGATCGGATCGTCGCCGTCCGGGCCTATTTCGAAGATCAGCCCGACGCTCCGGCCGCCGAGGCCGCGGCCGAGCCCGGGAGCACCGACGCTGGCGTGAGCGAACCGGAGAAGCCTGCCCACTGGCTCCAGGGCAAGGTCGCGAACCCGATGACGAAGTACGCCGAGTTCCGCGACAACCGGCACGCCGCGATCGGCCCGAAGGCCAACCGCGGTGTGATCGTGGAGGTCGAGAGCGCCTCGGGACACCGCGGGTACGCGACGACGTCGGGCGGCCTGGCGGTGGCGGCGATCATCGAGCAGCACCTCGAGTACCTGCTCGTCGGCGAGAGTGCCTACTCCCACAGCCGGCTGTGGGACCGGATGTTCTCGAGCACCCTGCTGTACGGGCGCAAGGGCATCGTCCTGCACGCCATCTCCGGCGTGGACCTCGCGATCTGGGACCTCCACGGCCGGATCAGCGGCCTCCCGGTCCACGCCCTCCTGGGCGGCAAGATCCGCGACGCCGTGCGCGTCTACGCCACGGGCCCGGAGCCCGCCACGGCCCGTGACCTGGGATTCGCCGGCTCCAAGCTGCCGCTCACGTACGCACCCTGCGAGGGCGAGGCCGGCTTCCGGGCCAATGTCGAGATCGCCGCGAAGGCCCGCGAGTCGCTGCCCGACGACTTCCCGATCATGTACGACTGCTGGATGTCGCTCGACGTCGACTACGCCGCGCGGCTGGCCCACGCCGTCTCCGACCTGGGCTTCGCTTGGATCGAGGAGCCGCTGCCGCCGGACGACTACTCGGGGCTGCGCCGCCTGCGCGACAGGATGCCGCCGGACATGATGCTGACGACCGGCGAGCACGAGTACACGGCCAGGGGATTCCGGCTGCTGTGCGAGGCCGGCGTCGACATCGTCCAGCCCGACCCTGCCTGGTGTGGTGGCCTGACGGAGCTGCTGCGCATCTCGGCGGTGGCCCAGACGTTCGGCGTCAAGGTGATCCCGCACGTCGGAGGCATGGCCGCCTACCACTTCGTCGCGACCCGCCCCGACGGCGACCTGGCCGAGTTCCCCGTGCTCTCCGCCGACGGCGGCACCGTGACCGGGCAGCACGCGCCGCTGTTCACCGGCGAGGTGCTGCCGGTCGACGGGTGGATCACCCCGAACGACGAGCCGGGCTTCGGCCTCACGCTGAACCCGGACGCCGTCCTGCGGCGAGCAGTCCCGGAGGGCTGATGAGACGTCCCCGGATCGCCGTCGTCGGCACCGGATGGTGGGCCGCCGCGCATCACATCCCGTCGCTGGCCGGCTACGACGGCGCCGACCTGGTGGCCTTGTGTGACCCCGAGCGGGCGCGGGCCGACGAGCTGGCAGCGCGGCACGCCGTACCGGCCGTGTACGCCGACCTCGACCAGCTGCTGCACGCGGGTGGCGTGGACGCGGTCGTGATCGCCACGCCGCACTCGACGCACCACCGGCTGGCCCGGGCCGCCCTCGACGCCGGACTCCACGTGCTGGTGGAGAAGACGATGACCACCACCGCCGCGGACGCCTTCGACCTGGTCGTGGCGGCGGAGAAGGCCGGGCTGCACCTCAGCGTCGGATACACCTACCAGCACGCCGCCACGGCCGAGCTGGCCCGCGCCGCCGTTCAGCAGGAGATCGGTGACCTGGTGCAGGTCGTGGCCGAGTTCGCCTCCGGCACCGAGTCGTTGTTCGCGGCGGCCGGCTCCGGCGACGAGGGCGACGCGGTGGACGCCCCGCACCCGGTCACGTACTCCGCCCGGCTGGGTGGCGGCCAGGCGCACACCCAGCTCACCCACGTTCTGGGGATGGTCTGCTGGGCCACCGGCCGCGAGATCGCCGACGTCATGGCCTTCGTCGACCATCGTGGCCTGGAGGTCGACGTCGACGACGTGGCGGCCTTCCGGTTCACCGGCGGTGGCACCGGCGTGGTGGCGTCCACGGGGGTGGCCGGCGAGGTCGGCGGGATCCGCCACCACGTGCGCTACCTCGGTACCCGCGGCACGGTGGAGCAGGACATGTTGTCGGCGCGGGTCGTGGTCCGCCGGGCCGACGGAACCCACACCGTCCACGAGCCGGGCGACGACGGCCGGTCCACCTATCGGGCAGGTCAGCCGGCCCGCGCGTTCGCCGACCTCGTGGCCGGACGCGGGCCGAACCGCTCGCCGGGCAGGCCGGCGGCGGCCGCGGTCGCGTGCATCGAGGCGGTGCTGGAGTCGGCTCGATCCGGTCGGGTCGCCTCCGTCGAGCAGCTTCCGCCCCAGACCTGAGCGCCGCTCACCAGGTCCGCCGCGCGGCACTCCAGCCGACCTCGCCGAGGTGGAACGCCACCGGGACGGCCGGGGCGTCCGCCTGGTAGAGGACGCTGTCCGTGGCGGCGACGTCGTGGCGGAACCGCACCCCGGCCTCGACGGCGACGACGTCGGCGCGGCCGGCCCAGTCGCCGAGACCCGCCGCCACCCGGTTCCAGCCCGCCGGCCAGACTCGCGCGTACCCCACCCGCTCGCCCGCGGTGGCGCTGTGCACGCGCAGGACCAGCTCGGGCCGCATCCCATGTGGCGTGGCCAGGCACAGGTCGACCATCGCGTAGCCGAACGTCGCCGTGGTCAGGTCGAGTGGCTCCGGGAAGTCGATCCGCAGCAGCTGGGGGACTTCGGCGCCGGTGTCGGTGCGACCCGTCGCCCGGACGACCGGCCCGCCGAGCTGCGCGTGATGGACCGGCATGCAGACGATGCCCTCGGGCAGGACGTCGAGGGCGGCGAGGTCGACGGTCGGGGTGAGCGACCCTGCCTCGACCGCCGCGGCCAGCCAGCCGCCTCCGCCTCGGACGTCGGACGGCACCGGCGCCCGCGCGGGTGCCTGGAACGGCGGCGTCGGCGCAGGTGACGATGCAGTCGGCGCGGGCCAGCCGGTCTCGGTGCGGTGGCGTCCGGATCCCAGCTCGACGTCGTCCGTGCCCGGCAGTCGCACCGTCGCCGACGAGCCGACCGGCACCTCCACGTCGACGACCAGACGGTCGCCGACGCGCTGCCAGCCGGCCCGGACGGTGCCGCGCACCGTCTCGGTGACCGAGGCCGCCCGGCTCACCCCGTCGACCGGCTGCGGAGCGACGACGAACGACCGGAACCCCGGTGCCGACGGCCGCACTCCGACCAGCGTCGTCCACACCCATCCGGCGAACGGTCCGCCGAGGCCGACGTGGTCGAGCGACCCCGTGCCGGTGTTGCGCGGGTCGATCCACCACGACTCCCAGAGCGTTCCCGGACCGTCGACCAGCATCGCGCCCACACCGGGCTGGGCCGGCTGGTGGATCGCGTCGCTGATCGCCTGCGAGCGCCCCACACCGGCCAGCGCCCGCACGACCGTGCTGGTGGCGCCGAAGCCGGTGGTGATCCGGTTGCCCCGGGCGTGCATGACCTCGGCGACCCGCGCTCCGAGCAGCCGTGCCTCGGCGGGGGTGGCGAGGCCCGCGGCCATCGCCACGCCGGACGAGCCCTGTGAGCCGTTGCCCCAGGTGCCGCGCTCGGGGTCGTGGAACACCGCGCGCGCGGAGGCTCGCAGGGTGGCCGCCTGGCCTCGCCGGAGCTCGGCCGCCGGGTCGTCGCCCAGCGCGGCCTCGAGCTCGGCCAGGCTGTCGAGGGCGTCCAGCGCGGCTCCGGTGTGCAGGACCTCCGGCGGGGTCTGTTCGAGGCCGAGCCAGTCGTGGCCGTAGCTGATCGCGGCCCCGGACACGACGCCGTCGCGGACGAGTCCGAGCTGGTAGTCGGCCCAGCGCCGCAGGCTGTCGAGGTGGGCCTCGACCACGCTGCGGTCGCCATAGTGGTGCCAGTGGCCGAGCAGGACGCGTTGCAGCGCCGAGCCCCACACCGGGTCCGGCGGCGTCGCGTCCGGGCGCAGGCTGGGTGCGATGGCGGGGAGGGCGCCGTCGTCGCGCTGGCTCGTAGCGAGGTCGCCCAGCCACTTGCGGTAGAAGCCGGCCAGGTCGAGGTGGGCGAGCGCGAGGTCGGTGGTGGCCGCGGCGTCGCCGGTCCAGCCCGACTGCTCGCGGGTGGGGCAGTCCTCGGGGATGCCGTGGGCGTTGTTGAGCTGCGTCCGGGACGCCGCGGCCACGAGCCGTTCGAGCGTGGCGTCGTCACTGCTGAAGCCGGCCAGCCGGGGGAGATCGGAGTGCAGGACCAGCGCGTGGACCTCGACCTCGGCGTCGTCGGGCAGCCCGATGACCTCGACGTAGCGGAAGCCGTGGAACGCGAACCACGCCTCGGCCTGCTCGCCCGGGCGCCCGGCGGCGGTGTACTCGACGGACTGGCGGTGCCGGCCGGTGTCGTAGGGCATCTTCAGGTTGGTGGTGTCCACGCCGCCGTCGGGGTGCAGCAGCTCGCCGTGGACCAGGGTGAGCGAGGTGCCCGGCGGCAGCGCGCTGTGCAGCGTGAGGCGGCTGCGTCCGGCGATGTTCTCGCCCGCGTCGAAGATCCGGCTCCCCGTGGTGGTCCGGCGGAGCTCCCGGGTGCCGAGCTCGGCGCCCACCCGGATCGGGGGCGCGGGATCGGGCTCGATCCGGCGCGGAAGCAGGGGCACCGGCTCGGTTCCCGTCGTCACGCCGGCCGGTCCGAGCACCGTCGCCGGTTCGCCGCCGGACGCGTCGGCGGCGTGCCGGCCGTCGTGGGCTTCGACGTAGAACGCCTCGTCGACGACGACCTGGGACCGGCGGGTGCGCCAGCCCGTCCCGGTGCCGGCGCGATGCACCGAGCCGTCGGGCAGCACCGCGACGACCTCGGCGAGAACGCGCGGATCCAGCCCACTCGCCCGCCAGTGGCTCGCGCCCAGGACCAGCTCGAGGTCGTTCTGGCCCTCGCGCAGCAGATCCGTGACGTCGTAGGTGCGGCTGAGGGCGCGGACGGGATCGGTGCGCGACGGCTCGGCGGTGCCCGGATTCACCGCCACGCCGCCGATCGAGGCGCGGTACAGACCTTGTCCGGTGACGTGCAGGCGGGCCCGGATCGGCGCGCCGGGCAGGACGACGACCCCGGTCACGGCGCTGGTCGAGGGTGCGCCGAGCCACGACGCCGACCAGTCCGCCGCGCTGAACGGCCCGGTCTCGAGCGCCACCGGATCGGCCCAGGGCGACCACGCGTCGTGCTCGTCACACACCCGGACCGTCCACGCCCACCTGCCGTGTGCGGTCAGCTCGGCGTCCGGCCGGATCCAGGTCGACTCCGCGGACTCGACCCGGCCGGAACCCCAGGTCAGTTCGGCGCGAGGGCAGCCGCGCGGGTCGAGTCCGTCCGGCGCGACCCGGATCTCGTACGCGGTCTGGGCCTGTCCGTCGCGCCACAGGGGGACGACCCACGACAGGCGGGGGCGCGGCTCGATCGCGACGTCCACGAACCGGTCCGGCCGGGCGGGCTGATCCGCGGGCGGACGGTCGTCGACCCGCAACCGGATCGGCGCGGGACTCGACGACATGCTCAGGCCCCCTGGTCGTCGGCGAGGAAGGACAGGAGGTTGACCGCGATGGTGTCCGGCATGATCGCCATGCCGCCGTACCTGCCGGTGGTGGAGTTGTGGGTGTCCGGCAGGCACAGGTCGAATCGGCCCTCGCGGTAGGCGTCGAGGGTCGCGGGCAGGTTGTGTGGGCGCCACGAGTCGTCGTCATGATCGAGCAGCCAGCGCACCGCGGCCCAGGTGACGCCCTTCTGGAAGCGTCGCCAGTCGATCTCCGGATCCGCCTCGGCGAGATCCAGACCATGCGCGATGGCCAGCGCGAATGTCGCCAGCACCTCCCACTGCACGTGGTCGCGTACCCAGTGCGCGAAGTACCAGTCCGACGAGCACAGGCAGGGCTTGGTGTTGTAGAGCATCGGGGTGTCGCGCGGCTCCCACAGGTGGGTGAACGCGAGCAGGGTACGCAGCCAGTGGGCCGCGCGAGCCCGGTACCGGGCGTCGCCGAAGACCCGGTGGCCCAGCTCGTAGGCCACCGCGGCGTGACCGGCGGCGAGGAGGTTGGGTGCGTGCAGGGGCGTCTCCCAGAAGTCGCCACCCTCGGGCCGGTGCAGGTCGAGGCACGCGTCGAGGGCCCGCCGGGCGCCCTCGGCGAAGGCCTTGTCGCCGGTGGCGTCGTGCAGCTCGAAGAGCCGGATCGCCGGGGTCATGCTCAGGTCGAGGGCGGTGTCGCCGGCCAGGCCCATCGGCGCCACGAGGTCGCGCGCCACCACGAAGTCGTCCTTGCTCTTGTGTCGGCCGTCCGGCTCGAAGGCGAAGGTGCCGTCGTCGCGCTGGTGGGACAGCAGCTCGTGCCCCTCGGCACGCAGTTCGTCGACGCCGGGCTCGACGCGCGGAGGCAGGGTGGCCAGCTGGTCGACCAGGTGCCGGGAATGCGGGCTCTGCGGGAACCGCTCGACGTAGCCCGCCGCGAACGCGGGCGCGGTGGGACGGACGTCGGTCGGGGTCTGCGCGGGTCCGTAGCCGCGGCCGTCGTGCCAGAGGTGGGTGGTGACCGCCTCGGCGATGCGGTGCAGGGTCTCCTCCAGCGGCCACCGTGGCGCCGGAGGCTCGGGCAGGCCGTGCCGGAGCACCCAGTCGGTGACGGCGTCGAGGCTGCGTCCGGCAACGACGCTGATCTCGGCGCCGAGCTCGATCCGCTGGCCCTTGTGCAGTTCCATCGGCGGATCGGCGTGCCAGCCGTCGCCGGAGAGGTCGCGCGCCTCCGGCAGCATGAGCCCGAGCAGTGAGTTGTCGCGGCGCTCGACCACGTTCGGCGAGGAGAACACCGGCTGGGGGTGCTCGCGGCTCATGCTGAACCAGCCGGTGGCGTCCTGGTCGGGATCCCACGACAGCGCCACCGCGGTGCCGTGGTGCGACACCGCCATGACCGGCACCGACACCGTCTGGCGATGGGGGACCGTCCGCATCGCCCACGGGTCGCGGAACCAGTCGGTGCCGCTGGTCCACTCCCGGTCCAGCGCCCACTCGACCCCCGGCAGCAGGGCGTCGTCGCGGGCCGCTCCGAACGAGCCCTCGCCCACCCGCAGCCAGGGCCCGCGCAGGTAACGCACATAGAGGTCGGCCTGCGACTCCAGCCGATAGTCGAGCCGGAGCCGGGCCGCCGTGGCGTCGAGGGTGAGGGTGACCCGGCCGGTGATCGCCGGACCGTCGAAGGGCGAGCCGATCCAGCTGCCGAAGGACGTGGTGCGCAGCGCGTCGGCCACCACCATCGACCGGACCTCGAACGCCAGCTGCTGCTCGCCTTCGGCGCCGGCGCTCGACTCGACCTCGGCCGCCTCCAGCCGCACCGGCACCGGCGAGTCCCGCAGCGACAGCTCGCCGAGGTGGTCGAGCACACCCAGCAGGGTGCCGTCCTGAGCGACGAGCTCGGCCCAGCCCCAGCCGGTGGTGCGGCGGTGCGCCTCCACCCGCAGGGCGTGGTTGGCGATCACCCGCGTGTCGTGTCCGTACACCGCGTGGCGATAGCGCGGCTGGGCCGGGGTCGGCATCGTGGCCTCCTGGGTTCCTGGATCGGGCGGGCGGGGCAGCTGGCCCGGTCAGGGGAGCGGCGTGGCAGCGGGCACGGTGGAGGGCCGGCGGGTGCGCAGGACCTGGTCGAGGGTGCCGCCCAGCACGAGCCCCAGCTCGATCGCGTCCCACCACGGTGAGAGGTCGCGCACGACGGCCAGGGACTGGGTGTACGTGAGATGGGTGCGCGCGGCCGGGAAGTCCGATCCCCAGGCCAGCCGGTGCGCGCCGAAGGCGTGGGCGATCGGCCGGGTGATCCGCTCACGCGCCTCGGCGTACGGAAAGCTCCACGACGGCACCGTCAGGTAGTGGTACCCCGAGATCTTGACGTGCACGTTCGGCAGCTCCGCGAGGGCGAGCAGGGCGGCGAGGTCGGCGTCGAAGGTGGGCGAGTCCAGCCGGACGCCGCCCTGGTGGTGCAGCAGGATCGGCAGGCTCGGATGACGTCGCGCGACCTCACGCAGCGCGGCGAACCAGGCCGGCGTCACCGCGAGCGAGGCCACCAGGTCGAGCTCGGCCGCCGCGGCGAAGAACTCCAGCCCGTCGTCGTGGGCGAACCATCCGTCGTCGGTGTCGCCGACGTAGTGGGTGAACGCGCCCAGCTCGTAGCGCTCGACGCTCTCGCGGAGCCGTTCGGCCGCGCCGGGGCGGTGGTGTTCCGGCCGCCACACGCAGTCGACGTCGGCGACCACGACCAGCCGGTCCGGATGCCGGGCGGCCGCCGCGGCGACGTAGTCGTTGTCGTCGTCGTTGGCGAAGTCGGGGCCGATCTCGTGCCCGATGCGCGCACACACGACGGCCGCGCGTTCGACGTCGTGCCGGTCCATCTCGTAGAGCAGGGCCTCGACGGAGCCCTTGTGGTCGGCGTCGGGTACCCGCGCGTCGTAGGGCCAGCGTCGCCAGGCATGGCAGTGGCTGTCGAGGATCACTCGTGGCCTCAGATGAGGTGGCGCCGGGCCGCCCAGGCCACGACCTGGATGGTGCTGACGACGCCGAGACGGTCGCACATCGCCCGTGAGCGCCGGCGGATGGTGCGGTCGGACAGGTCCAGGCGCCGGGCGATGGCCTCGATGCACAGGCCGTCGGCGAACAGCGAGAGCAGCGCCAGCTCGTCGACGGTGAAGACGGGCGGACGCGCGCCGTCGGCCGCGGTCACGGTCGAGCCCGCGGCCGGCGCCGTGTCGCCCTCGAGCGGCGGGCAGACGCGCAGATGCGGGTGTCGGTCCTGCGTGGGGTGGGCCACCGGGGCGGAAGAACGGTTCAGCGTCATGGCGTCGACCTGTTCGGGAGAGCGGATTTTCGCCTGATCTGATGTTTCTCAGGTGTGAACGTACGGGGTCTACGCGGTGACGGTCAATCGGTGTTCGGTAACTATTTGATACGGTTCAACCAGGTGAACGGCCCCGGCCGCGACGAGCGCGACCGGGGCCGAATCTGGCCGGCGGGCTCAGGCGTCCGCGCCGAACCAGCCGATCGAGTCGACCTGGAAGTGCGGGTTCCAGGTTGGGTAGTCGGCTCCCACGGCGTGCATGGTCACCTCGACGTGATCGACGGACGAGCGCCCCGCCCAGCCCGAGACGTCGAGCGACACCTCGTTCCAGCCGTCCGGCGCGTAGGGCTCGGTGACGGTGAGCGTGTCCGTCCCCGAGGCCAGCGTGAACGTGACCTCGTAGCTCGTCGCGCCCGGCGCGCCGCCGTAGGAGTTGACGTACGCGACCACCGTCGCCGCGTCGCCGAGGTCGATCGGTTCGGCGGCGTCGACGAACATCGTCTTGGGCGCCAGCGACGATCCCACCGTCGCGGCCCCGTCCAGGGCGTGCGATCCGCTCTGGGGCGAGCCCGGGCCGTTGGCCGTGGAGGTCACGGCCGCCACCGAGTCCATGCCCTCACCGGCCTGCCAACCCTGGACCGTGCCGTCGTCGAAGTCGTAGATCGGCGTCGCGACGGGCACCGGCTTGGGCGGGACGTCGACCTTCTCCGCGTACTGCCGGGTGGCGATCGAGAAGCACATCGTCGGGTCGTACGGGTCGGCCGGCGCGGAGCCGGTGACCGTCACCGTGAAGGTCCGGCTCTCGCCCGGAGCGAGGCCCTGGGCGCCGAGTTCGGCCGGGCTGACCCGGATCCCGTCGCACGCCTTGACCTCGATCTCCTCCTCGAGCGGGCTGAGGTCGTCGTTGCGCACCGTGACCTCCACGGACTCGCCCACGCCGATCCCGCCGGTCGCGGCCGCGTCGATCTCGACGTTGACCGCGCGATCGGCACCGGCGAGCTGGCGAGCCACCTGGACGTCGTCGAGGTCGACGTGTCCGGACCACTCGGCGTTCGTGTCTCCGCGTGCCCAGACCTTGATCCGCGCGATCGAGCTGCGCCCGTCCCAGCCGGACAGGTCGACGCTGACCCGCTGCCAGTCGCCGTTCTCGGGCAATCGGGCCGTGCCTTCGGCGACGCTGCCATCGGCGCCGTACACCTTGACCTTGGCGTAGCGGGACCCGATGTCGGCGTCCGCGGGGATTCGCACCCTCAGGCTGAGCGCCGTCGCCGACGACGCGTCGAGCGGCTCGGGGAGGACGACGTCGGTGCCCCTCCAGAGCTTGGCCAGGTTGGCCGCCATGCCTGCCTCGTAGGTGAAGCTGGTGCGCAGGAATCCGCCGGTGGCCGCCACGGTGTTGGCCGCGTCCGAGGTCCGCCAGCCCTGGGTGCCGTCGGAGAAGTCGGACACCGTGGTGGTCTTCCTGGGCGTGGCGGTGCTGCTCGCCCCGACCGTCACCGGGAGGTCACGTACCGCCAGCGCGTCCGGATCCCAGCCGTCGACCACCTCGGACCAGTCGTCGATCCCGATGACGTCGAGGGCGAAGTCGGTGACCTCGAGCGAGCGCTCGGTGTCGATGTACTTGAACACGTCGTAGATCAGCTTCTGCTCGGCGGGCGGTGCGGGCGCGTCGACCGTGTCGTCCCACCACCACAGCCCCAGCCGCAGTCCGCCCTCGACCTTGTGGTCGACGTGGCGGTGCAGGATGAAGGAGTCGATCGCGGGCAGGAAGCGGATCTTGTAGTACGCCAGCGCATAACAGGCGGCCTGCAGCTTCTCCGCCTCGGCCGACGTCCCCGGGGTGTTGCAGCCCTGCTCGGAGAGGATGACGCGACGCGGCTGGCCGTTGTACAGCTGCTCGTCTCGGAGCAGGTACTCGTTGAGCACCTCGATGTTCTTGAACGTGATGCGCTCGGTGGTCTCCGGGTCCGGCGTGGCCGTCACGTCCTCCCAGAACGCCGGATCCAGCAGGTTCTCCGGGTAGGGGTGGTGGGCGATGTACCAGGGGTAATCGCCGTGTGCCTTGGTCAGCGCGTTCAGCCCGTCCACCACGTCGCGGCCCGGATAGAAGCGTCCGGGCGGGTCGGTCGGTCCGCTGGCGGTGCGCCACGAGTGGGTCAGCGAGGTGTAGGTGCGAGCCTCGTCGTAGGCCGTGCGGGTGGCGAGGTAGGTGATCCGCAGGGCCCGCTCGTAGGCGAGCAGGAATTCGTCGAGCGTCTTGACTCCCATGTTCTGCCACACCCACTGCGCGTCGACCTCGTTGCCGACGATGAAGCCGGTGGCGCGGCCGAACTGCTGGTCCTCGCGGGTGTAGCGCTCGGCCAGGAACTCGATCGCGGCCGTGTAGTACGCCACCCCCTCGGCGGTCTCGGTGTTGAAGCCGAATACCGGGCCGCCGCTGAGGTCGGCGTCGGGGTGCTTGAGCACCGGCCAGGCGGAGTTGGCCGCCCCGTCGCGGTACAGGATGAGGATGAGGTTCACCACCGCGCCGTTGTCCGACAGCGGCTTGATCTGGCGGTCGAGTCCGGCCACGGCGTCGGCGTCGAAGTAGTACTCCGTGCCGTTCGACGTGAACGGGATCGACTGCCCGTCGCCCTTGTCCTCGAGCTGCATGAGCGAGTTGAACGCGACGTTGATGCCCGCGTGGCCGATGCCCAGCTCCTCGGCGTCCGCGGTCAGCTGGACCTGCAGCCCCTTCTTGGTGGGGCTGTCGGGATAGGGGAACTGGTTGGTGGAAGTGATCTGGACGTCGTCGACGTAGTGGTACGTCCCGAGGGCGGCACCGTCGGCGACGGCCAGGTACTTGGCGTAGTAGAGGTCACGCTCGCCCGAGGTGCGGGCGACGTCCGCGCTGAAGGTGCCGTCTGCGGCGGTCGTGACGGTGGCGACCGGCTCGCCCGAGGCCCACGACGACTCGTCGGCCTCGGTGGCGAGCGCGTAGAGGTCCACGGTCGATCCGGCGGCCGCGAGGCCCGAGACCGTGACGGCCGCGTCGGTGGCGCGCACGCTCGTCACACCGGTTCCGGCCGCTGCCGGGGAGGCGGGTGGCGCCTCGCCGGCGGTGCTGGTGGGTGCGGCGACGGCTGGCGTGCCGGCCAGGGCGCTCCAGCCCAGCGCTAGTGCGAGCAGCGGCGACAACGTGGTGCGGAGGTGACGGGGTCTTCGCATGGCGGACTCCTGTCCGGCGGGGTTGAGACGTTTCAGAGACTGTGGCCCAGCAGGTACCCGGAGGCAACGGTCCGCCGGCCCGGTGACCTGATCCGGTCAGGTGGCGGGCCGGTGCGGGAGCTCTGGTGGGTGAGCCGCCGCGCCATGCCGGACGACACCTGAGCGGTCCCTGACCGGTACCGGCCGGGGCCTCGCGCGATCGCGGGACGGCTGCCTAGCGTCGGAGCCGCCGAACCCGTTCACGGACCTCCCGAGGAGACCCACGATGACGAACCCGGTACCGCTCGGACTGGTCGGCTGCGGCGGCATGGGGCAGCGGCACGTCCTCGGCTACGAGGCGCTGCGGGCCACCGGTCACGCCGCCGTCGAGATCGTGGCCGTGTGCGACACCAACGAGGAGAACGCCCGGCGCGCCGCCGCCGAGGTGGCACGGGTGGACGGTCGCACGCCGTCGGTCCATCTCAGCGTGGAGTCCGCCCTCGCCGATCCGGCCATCGCCGCGTTCGACGTGGTCACCGACGCGAGCAGCCACGTCGGCGTCGTCGTCCCGCTGCTCGAGGCCGGCCGGCATGTCATGTCGGAGAAGCCGCTGGGCCTCACCGTGCGGTCGTGCCGGCGGATGATCGAGCTGGCGGCGAAGGCCGGCGTCGTGCTGGCCACGGCCGAGAACTACCGGCGCGATCCGGTGAACCGGCTGGCCAAGGCGGTCGTCGACAGCGGACTCCTGGGTGAGCTGCACCTGATGACCCAGACCGCCGTGGGCGGTGACGACCGTATCGTCATCACGCCGTGGCGGCACCTCAAGGAGCGCGGCGCCATCGGCCTCGACATGGGCGTGCACCTCACCGACATCGTGCGGTACTACCTCGGCGAGATCGAGAGCGTGTTCGGCCGCGGGCTCATCGCCGAGCCGGTGCGCCGCCGCCAGCCCGGGCCGGAGCTCGAGCTGGAGTCCTACCGGGCGCGCTTCGCTGAGATCCCCGAGCAGGTGGTGGCCACGGGCGAGGACTCGGTGATCGCGATGTACCGGATGCGGTCCGGCGTGAGCGTCACCGTGGCCTACGTGCCGTCCGGGCCCGGGCACTCGTACTGGCAGCGCACTGTGCACGGGCGGGCGGGGTCGATGGCGGTCCCGGTGGATCGCAGCGGCGGGCCGGTGGAGGTGCGGCGGGCCGCGGGCGTCCTGCGTGGCCGCGAGCTCCTCGGCGAGCTCGACGGCTTCGAGCTCGACCGCACCACCGCCGAGCTCTTCGGCCCCGGCGGTGTCACCTACGACCTGGCCTCAGCGCAGGTCGACGCTGCTCTGCTGGCGATCGAGCTGCAGGACTTCGGCGAGGCGATCCAGGCCGGTCGCCCGCCGGAGGTGGACGGGACCGGAGGGCTGAACGCCGTCGCGGCGGTGCTCGCGGCGTACGAGTCCGACCGGCTCGGGCGCTCGGTCACGATGTCCGAGGTGCTCGACGGATCCGTCTCGGGCTATCAGGACGAGATCGACGCGGCCCTGGGCTTGCGGTAGCCCGTGCGCACGGCCAGTTCGGAGGCGATGGCGTCGAGGTCGTGGCGGCAGCGGGCGATCCGCTCACGGGTGGCCTGCGACTTGAGCATGGTCAGGCTGACACCGTGCAGGCCGCGCTGCGGGTCGTCGCTCGGGACCACGCGTCCGACGCAGTACATGCCCTCCAGGGTCTCCTCGTCGTCGACCGCGAACCCGTCGGCACGCACCTTCTCCAGCTCGGCCGCCAGCGAGCGCGCATCGGCGATCGAGTGGGGCGTCAGTCGGGGAAGCGGTCCGGAGGCCCGCAGCCTGGCCTGCACCTCCGGCCACGGCAGCGTGCTGAGCATGGCCTTTCCGGTGGCGGTGGTGGTGGCGACGAGGCGACGGCCGACGTCGGAGGCGATCCGGACCGGGCCGGTGCCCTCCTTGCGGGCGAGGTACGCGACGTCGAGGCCACGGTCGAGGATGGACAGCTGCACGGTCTCCTGCAGGCCGGGCGCGACTTCGCGGCAGACGGCGTAGAAGGTCGTGACGATGTCGACCGTGCGCAGGTAGGCGCTGCCGAGCCCGACCAGCCGGTGACCGAGCTGGTAGCCGACGCCCTCGCGGCGGGCCAGCCCCGACTCCACCAGCGCGTCGCAGATGTAGGCCGCCGACGATTTGGCGATGCCCAGCTCGCGGGCGATCTCGGTGGGGCCGACGGCGTTGCCCTCGGCGGCGGCGAAGATCTCCAGGATCGCCGCCGCGCGGCTGACCGCAGGCGCGCGGCTGCGTCCGATGTCGAGCGTGGCGCCGGTGGTCGAGGGTGCGGGCATGGCGCTCCCTTCGGAGCAACGTCGGGCAACACGGTGGCGCGGCCGCCGAGGGTGGCCGTGACCGGACACGGTGCTGCGCAGGTCGTGCCGGCGCGGCAATGATAGGCCGTGTTCATCACCAGGCGTCATGTTCGCTCTAGAGAACGGTCGGACAGAGTGACCCCAACGAACGCGGTACGCACCGTCGACCCGTCCACCGGCGAGCTCCTCGCCGAGCACCCGCTGTGGAACCACGCGCAGGCCGCCGCCGCACTCGACGACGCCTGGACCGCCTGGCAGTCGTGGCGCCGGCGCTCGCTCCATGACCGGGCCGCCGCGCTGGCCCCGCTGGCCGATGCGCTGCGCGAGCGCGAGGACGATCTCGCCGGGATGCTGACCGCCGAGATGGGCAAGCCACTGGCGGCAGCGCGGGCGGAGATCCGCAAGACCGCCGACGCGGTGACCGCCGTGGTGCGCCACGCCCCCGACGCGCTGGCCTCGGAGGAGCGCGCGGCCGATCCGCCGGGCCGAGCGCTGGTGCGCTACGACTCTCTCGGACCCCTGCTCGGCATCATGCCGTGGAACTTCCCGTACTGGCAGAGCGCGCGGTTCCTCCTCCCCGCGCTGGTGGCGGGCAACGTCGTGCTGATCAAGCCGGCACCGTCGACGCTCGGCAGCGCGGGCGTCCTCCAGTCGGTGATCGACTCGCTCGGCCTGCCGTCCGGCGTGGTGCGGACCGTGCCCGTCGACGTCGACGAGGTGGCGGCGCTCATGGCCGACCCGAGGCTGCGCGGGGTGAGCCTCACCGGGAGCGCCCGGGCGGGGCGAGCCGTGGCCGAGCTGGCCGGCCGGCACCTCACCAAGGTCGTCCTCGAGCTGGGTGGATCGGATCCGTTCATCGTGCTGCCGGACGCCGACGTCACGGCGGCCGCCGCGGCGGCGATCGCCTCGCGGATGCAGAACAGCGGGCAGAGCTGCATCGCCGCCAAGCGGTTCCTCGTCCACCCCGACGTGGCCGAGGAGTTCGTCGCGGCTCTGGTCGACGGTGTGGCCGGCCTCGTCGTCGGCGATCCGACCGACCCGGAGGTGAGCGTCGGGCCGCTCGCCACGGCCGACGCCGTCGCCACGATCGAGGCCCAGGTCCGCGCGAGCGTCGACGCGGGCGCCACCGTGGCGATCGGCGGCAGGCGGCTGGACCGACCGGGATTCTTCTACGCGCCGACGGTCCTCACCGGCGTCGACGCCTCCATGCCGTGCGTGGCGGAGGAGGTGTTCGGGCCGGTCGCGGCCGTCTCGACGGTCGCCGACGTCGACGACGCCGTCGCGCAGGCGAACGCCAGCGAATACGGCCTGGGCGCCAGCGTCTGGACGGCCGACCACGGCCTCGCCACCGACCTGGCGGCGCGGCTCGAGGTCGGGCAGGTGTTCGTCAACGGCATGGTGGTGTCGGACGCGCGGTACCCCTTCGGCGGGGTCAAGAGCTCCGGCTTCGGCCGCGAGCTGGGCCCGGAGGGGTTCCGCGAGTTCACCAACGTCAAGCTCGTGCGGGTGATGGGATGAGCCCGCCGGTCCATCGGGCCGACCGGGCAGACCTGGCCGACCGGGCAGACCGGGTCGCGGCGCTGCTGGGTGCTCCGGTGCGCCAGCTCGCATTCGTGGTGCGCGATCTCGAGGCGAGCATGCGGTCCTGGGCCGATCTCCTCGACGTCGGCCCATGGTCGGCGTACCCGCTAGGCCCGCCGCGGTTGCGGGAGATGGTCTACCGCGGCACACCGGCCGAGTTCTCCTTCTGGCACGCCCTGGCGTGGTCGGGCGAGCTGCAGGTCGAGCTGGTGCAGCCGGTGAGCGGCCCGAGCATCTTCGCCGAGCACCTCGAACGACACGGCGAGGGGATGCACCACGTCGGCGTCGTCGTGCCGGACCACGCCGCGGCGAGCCGGCTGCTGCTCGCGCGAGGGTTCACGCCCGTGCAGAGCGCCGCCGGGTTCGGCCTCGACGGCAGCGGGCGTTTCGCCTACTTCGAGCCGCCGCCCGGCCTGGGCATCGTCGTCGAGCTGATCGACCCGCCCGTGGTCCGGGCCGAGCCCGACGCCGTCTACCCGAAGGAGCGCTGAGCGATGCGGATCGAGCAGGTCGAGGTGCTGCCAGCGGCGGGCGCCCTCTACGTCCGGATCACCACGGACGACGGCACGACCGGGGTGGGGGAGAGCACCTTCTTCGGCTGGCCGGCGGCCGCAGGGGTGATCGCGGACTCGTTCGTGCCCCCTCTCGTCGGAGCCGACCCCTTCGACACCGAGCATCTCTGGCTCACGCTCTACCGGGCGTTCTGCTTCCGGGGGATGGCCGTCGTCGGGGCGATCAGCGCGGTCGACCAGGCGCTGTGGGACCTCAAGGGCAAGGCGCTCGACGAGCCGGTGTGGCGGCTGCTGGGTGGTCGCGTGCGCAAGGGCGTACGGGCGATGCGGGTGCTGCCCTACGGCACGCCGGACGAGGTCGCGAAGGCGGGCCTGGCGGCGGTCGAGGAGGGATACACCGCCGTGAAGGCGCTGCTCTTCCAGAGTGAGCACCACCGGATGCCGCTGGCCCGGCGGCTGGGTGATCTCGTCGACCGGACCGCCCTGCTGCGCGACGCGCTCGGCCCGGACGTCGACCTCGCGATCGAGCTGCACCGCAACATGGGGCCGGGCGACTCCCTCATGCTCATGGACGAGATCGCGCGCTTCCGGCCGATCTTCGTCGAGGACCCGATCCCGCCGGACAGCGTCCTTTCCCTGGGCGAGATCGCGCGCAAGGCCCGGGTGCCGATCGCCGCGGGCGAGCGCAACACGACCATCTGGGAGTTCCGCGAGTACATCGAGCACGGCGGCATCGACGTGGTGCGGCCGGACGTCGGCATCGCGGGTGGCATCACCCACGTCCGAAAGATCTGCGCGCTGGCCGAGTCACACCACCTGCTGATCGCTCCGCACGCGGTGCCCTCGGGCCCGGTCGCCACCGCGGCGCACGTCCAGCTGGGCCTGGCGAGTCCGGGGTGGGAGTGGCAGGAACACGTGCCGCAGGACACCGACCCGCGCTGCGCCGAGGTGGTCGACGCGGTCGTGCCGGTGGTCGACGGGTGGCTGGTCCCGCCGGATCGTCCCGGGCTGGGCATCGAGCTCGACGACGACGGGCTGGCGCGGCACCCCGCGACGGCTCCCGCGATCGAGGTGCCCCTGCGCGAGAGCGAGGCGGTGGCGTTCCGATGACGCGGAAACCGATGGGTGCGCGGCCCGCGGTGGCGATCGCCCTCCGCGCCGACCTGCGCGCGAGCATGATCGCCGACGCCGAGCTGGCCCGGCTGCGGGAGTTCGCCGACGTCCGCATCGCCGAGTTCGGCGGAGCCGTGCACACCTACGAGCGCCCCGAGCCCGACGCCGAGGCAGAGGCCGGGCTCGCGGCGTTCGCGGCCGGTGCCGACGCGCTGGTCGTCACGCACGGCGCCCCGCGGGTCACCGCCGAGGTGCTCGCCGCCTGCCCGGACCTGCGGTTCGTGGGCGAGCTGGAGGGTGATCGCTTCGCCGGCCGGATCGACGTGGACGCGGCTGCGGCCCGTGGCGTCGTCGTGGTCGACACCACGCACGGCTCGTCCTGGCCGGTCGCCGAGTACGCGCTGGCCATGGCGATCCTCGGGCTCCGCGACTCGGGGCGCTACGTCCGGGCGCTGGCCGAGGGCGAGCCGGTGGCGAACGCGGCCCGCGGTGACGCGGCGCGCCTGGGCAACCGGGAGCTGACCGGGCGGCGCGTCGGCCTGGTCGGCTTCGGCCACATCGCCTGGCGGCTGGTCGAGTTCCTCCGGCCGTTCCGGGTCACGCTGGTGGCGCACGATCCCTACGCGCCGCGAGAGATCGGCGACGCCCTGGGCGTGTCGTTCGGCTCGCTCGACGCGGTCATGTCCACCAGCGACGTGGTGATCTGCCTGGCGCCCCTCACGCCGTCCAGCCGAGGCTCGATCACCGAGCGTCACCTGCGGTCGCTCCGTCCGGGCAGCGTGTTCGTGAACGTCTCCCGGGGCGCGGTGGTCGACGCCGTGGGCCTCGAGGCTGTGGCGGCTCGGGGCGAGGTGGTGTTCTGCCTCGACGTGCTCGATCCGGAGCCGGTGCCCGTCGGCCATCCACTGCGCGCTCTGCCCAATGTCCTGCTCACCCCCCATCTGGCCGGCACCACCGACGACGCCGGGCAGCGCTTCTTCGCCCTCATGGTCGACGAGCTGCATCGCTTCGCCGCCGGCCTGGAGCCGCAGGCTCAGCTCACCCCGCGGGTGATGGCCGGCCGGCACGACGACGGCGCCCACGCCCGCCTCACGACCACCCTCTCCGCGGAAGGATCCAGCCGATGATCGTCCTGGTCGCCAAGTACTACCTGAAGTCCGTCGACGACCTCCCGGCGGTGCGGTCCGCGCTCGAGGAGATGGCCGTGCGAGTCCGGGCCGACGAGCCGGCCTGCACGCTCTACCAGGCCTCGGTGTCGACCGAGCGTCCCGATCTGGTCATGCTCTACGAGCACTACACCGACGAGGCCGCCTTGCTGGCTCACCGCGAGACCCCGCACTTCGCCGAGCTGGTCGAGGGTCGCGTGGTGCCGTTGCTCGACCGCCGCGAGCGCGAGGTCTACGAGCTGCTGGTGTCCTGATGCGGCTCGTCTCGTTCACCACGGAGGTGGCCGGTGTCGGCCGCCGGCATCACCTGGGTGCGCTCGCCTCCGACGCCACCACCGTCGTCGACCTGCCGACGGCCACCGAGGCCCGGCTGGTGGCGCACGGGCTGCCGGTGTCGGCCGCGACGCGGGTGGCGGCCGGCCTCGTGCCGGCCGAGCTGCGCGCGTTCGTCGAGAACGCGGAGCTCGATCTCGACGCCGCCCGCGAGGCGCTGACCTGGGTCGAGGCCACGGGCACCGAGCTCGGGCCTAGCGGCGCGGCGCTCGTGCACGAGCTCGACACCGTGACGGTGCGCCCGGCCGTGCCCGAACCCTCGCTCATCCGCGACTTCATGGCCTTCGAGCAGCACCTGCGCAACATCTATCCGCGGCTCGGCCGGGAGATCCCGGAGGAGTGGTTCGCCCTGCCGGTCTACTACAAGGGCAACCCGCAGTCGGTCGGGGCGCATCTGGACGAGATCGTCATGCCCGACTACGCCGAGGGGCGGCTCGACTTCGAGTTCGAGGTGGCGGCGGTGATCGGCCGGGGTGGTCGCGACATCGCGGTCGAGGACGCGATGTCGCACGTCTACGGCTACACGATCTACGACGACTTCTCCGCCCGCGACACCCAGGCCCGCGAGATGTCCGTGGGTCTCGGGCCGGCCAAGGGCAAGGACTTCGACCGCGCCCACGTCCTCGGACCGTGGCTCGTCACGACCGACGAGATCGCCGACCCGTACGCCCTGGCCATGCATGCCGACGTCAACGGCGAGGCGTGGGCGACCGGGTCCACCGGCGACATGCACTGGCGGTTCGAGCAGATGATCGCCCACGCCTCGCGCGGGGAGACGCTCCGGCCGCTGGAGGTGTTCGGCTCCGGGACGGTCGGCGGAGGAAGCGCGGCCGAGCGCGGGGCCACGCTGGGCGCCGGCGACGTCGTGGAGCTCCGCGTCGACGGCCTCGGCCTGCTGCGCAACACGATCGTGGCCGCAGGAGGCCGGAATCGACCGGAATCGGACGTGCCACAGGTCCGTAACACTCCCTTGACACCACCGACACGATGAGACAGTCTCACTGAATCGTTTTTATGGACGACGTCATGGACGACGCCGGCGGGTAGCCGGCGACCGCGCGGGTCACCCGTCGACGGAGGACAGACAGATGGCAACAACCACTGGCGCTCCACCGGTAGTGCCACCGGTCGGCGATCCCGAGCCGCCGAGAGCGCGGCGGCGGAGCATCCCGTGGTTCGTCTACGTGGCGCTGCTGCCCCTGGCCGCGGTGCTCGCGCTCTTCCAGTACTACCCGGCGCTGAGCGGGATCTTCAGGTCGTTCTGGGACTGGAATCCCGGCCTCGAGTCGACCTTCGTCGGCCTCGACAACTTCGCCACGATGATGGACGACGAGATCTGGTGGCGGTCGTTCAAGAACCTCGGCTACATCTTCGTGTTCGGGGTGGTGTCGTGGATCATCCCGATCATCGCCGCCGAGCTGCTCATCACGCTGCGCAGTGACCGGGCCCAGTTCGTGTTCCGCACGCTGCTGATCATCCCGATGGCCTTCCCCGGCGTGGTGACGGCGCTGGTGTGGTCGTTCATGTACCACCCGAACAACGGCGTGATCAACAAGGCGCTGACCGCGATCGGGCTGGAGAGCCTGGCGCAGAACTGGGTCGGCGACCCGTCGTTCGCCTTGTGGTCGCTGCTGTTCATCGGGTTCCCGTTCATCGCCGGATTGCCGTTCCTGATCTTCTACTCGACCTTGCGGAACATCCCGCGGGAGATCTTCGAGGCCGCGGCGCTCGACGGCGTGAGCCGGGTGCGGAGGTTCTGGTCGATCGACCTGCCGTTGATGGCCCGCCAGGTGAAGCTCCTGGTGTTCCTGGCCGTCATCGGCACCCTGCAGTACGGCTTCATGGCCTACATCGTCACCTCCGGCGGCCCGGACAACTCGACCATGGTGCCGGTGCTCCGGATGCTGAACGTCGCCTTCCAGGGCCAGGACTGGGGCTACGCCGCCGCGCTGTCCACCACGCTGTTCGTCTTCACGCTCGTCCTGAGCGGGCTCGTGGTGTTCGTCCGGCGCCGCGACTCCTCCACCAACGTCCGCGGCATGTGAGCGGCCCCGAGACGCAAGGAGTGTCTGTCACGATGAGCACCGCCACGCTCGAGGCCCCGGCCACCACCAGGTCGGCGTCGCCGGCACCGAAGAAGCGGTCGCGGCAGTGGGGGGTGAAGGCGGCCCTGAGCGGGCTGGTCTTCGTCAGCCTCTTCCCGTACCTGTTCATGCTCGGCACGTCGGTCAAGGACAACCTGCAGTTCTCCGAGAACTACTGGATGCCGGTGCTGCCGTTCCACTGGGAGAACTACGGCCGGGCATGGGAGCAGATCCAGCCCTACATGGTGGCCTCGGTGGTGGTCGCCGTGGTGGCGATCGTGGCCATCGTGGCGTTGTCGCTGGTGGCGGGGTTCGTGCTGGCGCGGTACTCGTTCCCGGGGCGCAGCTTCTTCTTCGTGATGATCGCCGCGCTGATGATGGTGCCGAGCATCTCCAGCCTGATCCCGCTGTTCGTGATGATGCGCGACTTCGGGCTGCTCAACACGTATCCGGTGCTGATCATCCCGCACGTGGCCGGCGGCGTGGTCATCGGCACGATCCTGATGAAGACGTTCATCGAGGGCATCCCGCAGGAGCTGTTCGACGCCGCGCGGGTCGACGGCGCCGGTGGCCCGAGGATGTTCGCCTCGATCATGATGCCGCTGTCGCTTCCGGTCATCGGCACCGTCGCGCTCATCACCATCAACGGGGTGTGGAACGACTTCTTCTGGCCGCTGCTCACGGTCACCGAGAACGAGCTGCGCACGGTCTCGGTCGGGCTGCTGTTCTTCCAGGGGCAGTCAGGCACCGAGTACGGCCCGATGTTCGCGGGCTACATGCTGGCGAGCGTGCCGCTGTTGCTGCTGTTCACCTTCCTGTCCAAGTATTTCCTGGCCGGGGTGCAAGGCGGACTGCCCGGATCGCACTGAGCACGGCGGCGGCATCCGTCGCGTTCCGGCCGGGTCGTGTCCGGCGGCTGGGGGATGAACCGGCTCAATCGAAGCCAGGGTCCGCGCCTGTCCGGCCGGAGCCGGTGCACGCGACCCGGCAACGATGCGGTTGGCCAGGCGTGACCTGATCCGGCCAGTGCTGGCGGCCAGGTTCTCCCGAGCATCTCTTGACACGCGGCTGCTCCGGGCCGAGCCTGAGTGAAACGTTTTTAGACGTACGTCGAGACGACGCGGGAGTGCATGGATGTCTGACCGGGCGAGGGCCGTCGAGGCCCTGAAGGCGCAGCAGATCGAGCTACCGTCGTGGGCCTTCGGCAACTCCGGGACGCGGTTCAAGGTGTTCGCCCAGCCCGGTGTGCCCCGTACGCCGGAGGAGAAGATCGACGACGCCGCCCAGGTGCACGCCTTCACCGGCGCCGCGCCGATCGTGTCGCTGCACATCCCGTGGGACCAGGTCGACGACTACGAGAAGCTCGCCGCTCATGCCCAGGACCGTGGCGTCCGCATCGGTGCCATCAACGCCAACGTCTTCCAGGACGACGAGTACCTGCTCGGCAGCGTCACCAGCCCGCGGCCGGCCGTCCGCCGCAAGGCCACCGACCACCTGCTCGCGTGCGTCGAGATCGCCCGGGCCACCGGCTCGCGGGACATCAAGCTGTGGTTCTCCGACGGCACGAACTACCCGGGGCAGGACAGCATCCGCGCTCGTCAGGACCGCCTGGCCGGCGCGCTGGACGAGGTGTATGCCGCGCTCGGCCCGGACCAGCGCATCCTGCTGGAGTACAAGTTCTTCGAGCCCGCGTTCTACACCACGGACGTGCCCGACTGGGGCACGTCGTACGCCCACTGCCTGCGCCTCGGCGACCAGGCGATGGTCTGTGTCGACACCGGCCACCACGCGCCCGGCACCAACATCGAGTTCATCGTCGCCTTCCTCGTGCGGGAGGGGAAGCTCGGAGCCTTCGACTTCAATTCCCGCTTCTACGCCGACGACGACCTCATGGTCGGGGCCGCCGATCCGTTCCAGCTGTTCCGGATCATGCACGAGATCGTGCAGGCTGGCGTGGTCGAACCGGACTCGGGCATCAACTTCATGCTCGACCAGTGCCACAACATCGAGCCCAAGATCCCGGCCCAGATCCGGTCGGTGATGAACGTTCAGGAGGCCACCGCGAAGGCTCTGCTGGTGGACTCCGAAGCGCTCGCGGCGGCCCAGGCCGCGGGCGACGTCCTGGGCGCCCACGGCGTCCTCATGGACGCCTACGACACCGATGTCCGCCCGATGCTCGCCGAGATCCGGCAGGAGCAGGGACTCGACCCGGATCCCGTGGCCGCCTTCACCAGGTCGGGCTACCACGAGCGGGTCGTCGACGCTCGCCAGGACGGAGTCCCGGCCGGCTGGGGAGCCTGATGCGCCCGCACCCACGTCTGACCCGTACACACTCACCGTCGAGGTGTCGAGAGAAGAGGATCCGTCATGTCCGTGCTTGAACACCGCCGCAGACGTGCCGTCGCCGTGTTCGCGACGCTGGCGGCCACGTCCCTGGTGGCCACTGCCTGTGGTTCGGACTCGGCCGACGGCGGTGACGGTGACCAGGTCACCATCACGCTGTCCGGGCCGAACCAGTGGAACAACGACCCGCAGAGCTTCGGCCCGGCGTGGGAGGACCTGATCGAGCGGTTCGAGAAGGCCGAGCCGGACATCAACGTCGAGACCACCGTGCTCCCGATCCCGGAGTTCGCCCAGACGCTGTCGACGCAGCTCTCGGCCGGCACCGCGCCGGAGCTGATCTTCAACCAGGCGCCGCACACCCCGGAGCAGATCCATCCCCTCGACGAGTACCTCGAACAGCCGAACCCCTATGTCGACGGCAACGAGAAGTGGGTCGACCTGTTCAACCAGGACTACTTCGGGCCGGATGCCAGCGGCGCGCGCAACGCGGCCGGCAACTACGAGTTCATCCCGTTCAACCTGGTGATCGTCGGTCTGTACTACAACGCCGACATCCTCGACGAGGCCGGCGTCGAGGCGCCGATCGAGACCTACGGCGACCTGATGGACGCCTGCGCCGACATCAAGGACGCCGGCTACGTCCCGTTCTCGATGGACCAGGGCTGGCTGGGTCAGGGCTGGACGCTGGGCACGATCGGCTCGATGCTGCTCAACAAGTACGCCGAGGACTTCAACCAGTTCGGCGCCGACAACGAGCCCGGCACGGCCCGCCAGCTCACCGGGAAGAGCATGGCCAAGGCGATCCTCACCGGCGAGCTCGACCCCACCACCACGCCCGAGGTCGCCGAGACGATGACCCTGCTCAAGCAGGTGTTCGACGAGTGCGCCACCCCGAACTGGTCCGGCGTCACCGGCGGAGCCGCCTTCATCGGCTACGACGACTTCGTCGGAGGCAGGGCGGCGCTCAGCTACGGCACGAACTTCGCCGCCGAGAACCTCGCCGACGTCGAGTGGGACTGGGGCACCATGCCGTTCCCGACCATCGCCGAGGCCGACAGCGACGTCTCGACCGGCCAGGAAGCGCAGTTCGGCGCGGCCGTCGGTGGCACGAGCTACATGATCCCCGCCACCACCGAGGGCGCGAAGCTCGACGCCGCGGTGAAGTTCCTGCAGTTCGTCAGCAGCCCCGAGGGTGGCCAGCCGTGGCTCGACGGCTCCGGCGGCATCCCGGCGGCGGCCGAGGCCGAGCCCGCGCCCGGACTCGAGGGCCTGATGTCCGGGGCGTGGTTCGAGACGCCCACCGTGCCGGCGATCACCTTCGTGCCCAAGGCCAGGGCCGGTCAGTCGGTGTACGACGGCTTCCTCCTCGGCACCAAGTCGCTGGAGGACCAGCTGGCCGAGATGAAGAGCGACTGGACGGAATGGGCCAAGGAGCAGGCCGTCGACGGTGGCTGGACCGACGACTGGGCCCAGGGATAGGAACCCTGACCTGCGAGCCGGCCGGGGTGAGCTGCGTCGCCAGCCCCCGGCCGGCTCGTGTGAACAGCCTCGTGTGACCAGTCAGCGCGCCGCCGGGCCCGGACCGGCGGCGCCCGAGCGAGAGGTGCCAGCGATGCCGCGGGTGTGTTTCCTGTCCCGCATCAAGCCGGATCGGCTCGAGGAGTACCGCGCCCGCCACCGCGCGGTGTGGCCGGAGATGGTGCGAGCGCTGCACGACGCCGGCTGGCGCAACTACTCGCTCTTCGTCACCGCCGAGGGCGTCCTCGTCGGGTACTACGAGATCGACGATCCCGACGCAGGCAACCAGGCCATGGCCGCCGCGGAGGTCAACGCCCGCTGGCAGGCCGAGATGGGGGAGTACTTCGTCGACACCGACGGTCAGCGCCCCGACGAGAGCTTCAGCCCGCTCGAGGAGGCCTTCAACCTGGCCGAGCACCTCGATCGTTATGGTCGCGACGGAGAGTCCGCACGTGGCCACGACACCGGAGAGCACTCATGATCAGCTTCGAGGACCAGTCGGCCGTCGTGGTCGGAGCCGGCGCGGGCATCGGCCGAGCGGCCGCCTTGGCGCTCGCGGAGCTCGGCGCCGCTGTGACCTGCGTCGACCGGGACGAGGAGGCCGCGGCCAAGGTCGCGGCCGAGATCGGTGCGGCGCACGGAGCCGCGACGTCGGTGGGTGCCGACATCACCGACCCGCCCGCAGTGCGGTCGGCCTTCGCGCTCGCCACGGCCGCCCACGGGCAGGTCCACGCGGTGGTGAACTGCGCCGGCATCACCGGGCAGACCGGCGCGCCCAGCCACGAGGTGAGCCTCGACGACTTCGAACGCGTCTACCGCGTCAACGTGGTGGGGGCGCTCGTGGTCAGCCAGGTGGCGGTCGAGCACATGCTGCCGCACGGCTACGGCCGGATCGTCCACGTCGCCTCGATCAGCGGCAAGGACGGCAACCCGAACATGGTGGCCTACTCGTCGTCCAAGGCCGCCCTGATCGGCATGGTCAAAGCCCAGGGCAAGGAGTACGCGCAGTCGGGCATCACCGTCAACGCCATCGCGCCCGCCGTCATCCGCACCGACATGGTCGACGCGATGCCCGACGACGTCGTGGCGTACATGGTGTCCAAGATCCCGATGGGCCGCACGGGCGAGTTGTCCGAGGCAGCGTCCCTGATCGCCTTCGCGGCGTCGTCGGTGTGCAGCTTCACCACCGGGTTCACCTTCGACCTGACCGGCGGCCGGGCCACCTACTGATGCCGCCGGCCACGTTGACGACCGCGGCCGCGTTGCCCTAGCGTGGCGCACCGATTGAAACGAATCAATGCACTCGACTCGTGAGGGATGACATGGCCAGCGACAGTCCCGTCTCCGCCCTGGTCGACCGGAGCAACCGGCTCGGTTCGGACCCGCGCAACACGAACTTCGCCGGCGGGAACACCTCGGCCAAGGGGACCGGCGTCGACCCGGTGACCGGCGAGGACGTCGAGCTGCTGTGGGTCAAGGGCTCGGGCGGCGACCTCGGCACGCTGACCTCCGCGGGGCTGGCCACGCTCCGCCTTGACCGGCTGCGCGCGCTCGCGGGGGTCTACCCCGGCGTCGAGGCCGAGGACGAGATGGTCGCGGCGTTCGACTACTGCCTGCACGGCAAGGGCGGCGCGGCGCCGTCGATCGACACCGCGATGCACGGGCTCCTCGACGTCGCCCACGTGGACCACCTGCACCCCGACTCCGGCATCGCCCTGGCCACGGCGGCCGACGGCGAGGCGCTGACCGAGGAGTGCTTCGGCGGGCGCGTGGTGTGGGTGCCCTGGCGCCGTCCCGGGTTCCAGCTGGGCCTGGACATCGCGGCGATCGCGGCCGAGTTCCCGCAGGCGATCGGCTGCGTCCTCGCCGGCCACGGCATCACCGCCTGGGGGTCCACCAGCGACGAGTGCGAGAGCCGCTCGCTGGAGATCATCCGGACCGCCGAGGCCTTCCTCGCCGAGCGCGGGGTGGCCGAGCCGTTCGGAGCGGTGGTCCCGGGGTTCGAGGCCCTGGCCGCGGACGAGCGCCGGGCCCGGGCGGCCGCGCTGGCACCGATCGTGCGCGGGCTGGCGTCGACCGACCAGCCCCAGGTCGGCCACTTCACCGACGCCGACGTGGTCCTCGACTTCCTGTCCCGTGAGAAGCTGCGGACGCTCGCCGCCCTGGGCACGTCGTGCCCCGACCACTTCCTGCGTACGAAGGTGCGTCCGCTCGTCCTCGACCTGCCGGCGGCAGCGACGGTCGAGGAGTCGGTCACCCGGCTGCGTGAGCTGCACGAGGAGTACCGCGCCGAGTACGCCGCGTACTACGAGCGCCACGCCGAGCCGGACAGCCCGGCGATGCGTGGCGCCGACCCGGCGATCGTGCTGGTGCCGGGCGTGGGCATGTTCAGCTTCGGCAAGGACGCCCAGACCGCGCGCGTGGCCGGCGAGTTCTACGTCAACGCGATCAACGTCATGCGGGGCGCCGAAGCCGTCTCCACGTACGCCCCCATCCCGGAGAGCGAGAAGTTCCGGATCGAGTACTGGACCCTCGAGGAGGCCAAGCTCCGGCGGATGCCCACGCCGAGGCCGCTGGCCTCCAGGGTCGCCCTTGTGACCGGCGCGGGCTCCGGCATCGGCAGGGCGATCGCCACCCGGCTCGCCGCAGAGGGAGCCTGCGTCGTCGTCGCCGACCGTGACGGAGCCGCCGCGGCGGAGGTGGCCGCTGGGCTCGGCAGTACCGACGTGGCCCTGCCCGTGACCGTCGACGTCACCGACGAGGCGCAGATCGGGGCCGCGTTCGACGCGGCGGTGCTGGCCTTCGGCGGGGTGGACCTCGTGGTCAACAACGCCGGGCTCTCGATCTCCAAGCCGCTGCTCGACACCACCGTCGCCGACTGGGACCTCCAGCACGACGTGATGGCCCGCGGGTCGTTCCTGGTCGCCCGGGAGGCTGCCCGGGTGATGATCGACCAGGGACTCGGCGGCGACCTCGTCTATATCGCCAGCAAGAACGGCGTCTTCGCCGGACCCAACAACATCGCCTACGGCGCCACCAAGGCCGATCAGGCCCACCAGGTCCGGCTCCTCGCCGCCGAGCTCGGCGAGCACGGCATCCGGGTCAACGGCATCAACCCCGACGGCGTGGTGCGCGGCTCCGGCATCTTCGCTTCCGGCTGGGGTGCCAAGCGCGCGGCCGTGTACGGAGTCCCCGAGGAGGAGCTGGGAGCCTTCTACGCCCAACGCACGCTGCTCAAGCGCGAGGTCCTGCCCGAGCACGTCGCCAACGCGGTGATCGCCCTGACCAGCGGGGAGCTGAGCCACACGACCGGGCTCCACATCCCGGTCGACGCAGGCGTCGCGGCGGCCTTCCTGCGATGAGCCGGGCGCCACGATCGGCTACGTCCGGCGACGAGCTGGTGGCTGCCGCGGTCGATCTCGGCGCGTCCAGCGGTCGGGTGGTGGTCGGGCGGATCGGGCCCGAGCGGCTCTCGGCCGAGGTGGTCCACCGGTTCGAGAATCGTCCGGTGCGTCGCGACGGCCGGCTGACCTGGGACTTCGATGCCCTGATCACCGGCGTCGTCGACGGGCTACGCCAGGCCGTCGCGCTCAGTGGCGGGCTGGACTCGGTCGGTGTCGACGCATGGGCGGTCGACTACGGGCTGCTCGACGCCGAGGGCGGTCTGATCGGCCCGCCGGTGCACTACCGCGACGACCGCACGGCCGGCGCCATGGAGCGGGCGCGGGCTCGGCTCGGCGACGATCGCCTGTACGACGTGACCGGCGTCCAGTTCCTCCCGTTCAACACGCTGTACCAGCTGATGGCCGAGGACCCGGGTCGGCTGGCCGCGGCGTCGACGCTGCTGATGGTCCCCGATCTCGTGGTGCACGTCCTGACCGGGGCCGTCGGCGCAGAGCGGACCAACGCCTCGACCACCCAGTTCTACGACGTCGGCCGGGGCGAATGGGCCGGCGACCTGCTGAGCGACCTCGGCCTGCCCACTCACCTCCTGCCCGGCCTGCACGACCCCGGAGCCCGGCGCGGATCGTTGCTCGGGCCGGTGCGCGAGCGGATCGGCGACGACGGCCGGGCGGTCGTGCGCGCGGTCGCCTCGCACGACACTGCATCCGCGGTGGCGGCGGTGCCGGCGCGGGACGAGCGATTCGCCTACATCTCGTGCGGGACGTGGTCGCTGGTCGGTGTCGAGCTCGACGCGCCGGTGCGGACCGCCGCCAGCCGGGCCGCGAACTTCACCAACGAGGTGGGCGTCGACGGAACCGTGCGCTTCCTGCGCAACGTCATGGGCCTGTGGCCACTGCAGGAGTGCCTGCGGCACTGGGCCGAGCGAGGCGGGCCGTCCGACCTGGCGGGGCTTCTGGCGGCGGCCGAGAGTGAGCCGCCTCGGCGCAGCGTGATCGACGCCGAGGCCCCTGAGCTGTTGCCGCCCGGCGACATGCCCGCGCGGATCGCCGCACTGTGCCGGAGCGCCGGCCAGCCGGTACCGGCCTCACCTGCGGCGTCCGTGCGGTGCATCCTCGACAGTCTCGCGATCGGGCACGCCCGGGCCGTCCGTGCCGCGCGGGAGCTGTCCGGCCAGGCGGTCGAGGCGATCCACCTCGTGGGCGGCGGCGCTCGCAACCGCCTGCTGGCCCAGCTCACGGCCGACGCCGCGGGGCTGCCGGTGATCGCGGGACCGGTCGAGGCGACGGCGCTGGGCAATCTGCTGGTCCAGGCCCGGTCGGCCGGTGTGCTGGGTAGCCGCGACGAGGCGCGGGCGCTCGTGGCGGACACCCAGCCGGTGGAGCGGGTCGAGCCGGCGACCTGACCGGGGGGCGGGCACCGGTGCCCTGGTCGCATCGCTGTCCGTCCGCTTGCAGAGCTCGGCGCTCGCCGCGGCGCGACGATGCGGCGACCGGCGGGAGGAGTCCCGAGCCGAGAACGCGCTGGGTTCCGCCACCGCGCGGATGGGTGTCCACGACCAGGCCCAGCGGCACCACGAGCGGGCACTGGAGCTCGCCCGCGACGCCGGCGACCGGATGCTCCAGGCAGCCGCGCTGAACAACCTCGGCGTGCTCCATCGGCTGATGGGCTTTCTGCGCAAGTTACATCTGGACTTCGGCGCGGCGCTCGATCTCTGCCGCGCCGAGGGCGACGAGCAGCGGGCATGTATCGCCCTCGGCAACCTCGGTGACAACCTCGTACAGCTCGGCGAGTACGACGCCGCCCGCACGTACATCGACGAAGCACACGACGTGTCGATCGCCGTGGGGAACAGCCATCTCCAGGCATGGGCGCGTCGATGCCGGGCTTCGATCCTCGAGGCGAGCGGTGATCCGGCGAGCGCGCTCGCCGTCGCCCAGCTGGCCATCGAGTCGGCCCGTCGGGGTGGCGATCGGCTGATCGAGTGCGAGGCGGTCGAGACGATGGCGCTGGCGCACGTGACGCTGGGCGACCACGAACGCGCTGGCGAGCTCTTCGCCACCGCGCACGACATCGCCCGTGAACTCGGTGACCACGGGATGATCGTCGACACGCTCGAAGGCCGCGGGCGCGCGCTGGCCGCCACCGACCCAGGGTCGGCGATCGACCTGCTCGGCCAGGCACACACCCTGGCCCGCCGCCATGGCATGCGCCTGCGTGAGGCCAAGGCGTGCCTGGCTCTCGCGGATGTCCATGAGAAGGCAGGCGACGCCGTAGCTGCCCGTGACCGGCTGGAGAACGCCCTCCGACTGTGCGAGGAGATCGACGATCCGCGCGCTGAGACGATCCGCGCTCGGCTGGCGGCCGCGTGATCGAGCCCGGTCAGCTGGCTGGCCGGAGGGTCCGCTCGATGTAGACCGGCGCCGGTTCGTCGGCGACGATCCGTCCGCCGGCCACCACCAGCACCCGGTCCACCCAGCGCAGCGACTGCGGCCGGTGGGTCACCACGAGCGTCGTGCGGCCGGCCGAGGCCACCCGCATCGCCTGGTTGACGCGCCGCTCGCTGGCCAGGTCGAGGTTCGACGTCGCCTCGTCGAGGATCAGGATCGACGGGTCGCCGAGCAGGGCCCGGGCCAGGCACACGAGCTGACGCTGGCCCGCCGACAGCGAGCGTCCGCGCTGGGCCACGACGTGGTGGTAGCCGCCGGGCAGCCGCTGGATGAAGGCGTGCGCCCCGACCGCGCGGCTGGCCGCCTCGACCTCCGCCGCGCTGGCGTCGGGCCGGGCGTAGGCGATGTTGTCCCGGATGGTGCGCGAGAACAGGAACGGCTCCTGTGGCACGTAGCCGAGGTGTTGCCGGTAGCTCGTCACGTCGAGCTCGTCGAGCGGGCGGCCGTCGACGAGCACCGCGCCCTCGGTGGGGTCGTAGAAGCGCGCGATCAGCTTGGACAGCGTCGACTTGCCGGCGCCCGTCCGTCCCACGAAGGCAACCCGCTGACCGGCCGGAACATGCAGGTCCACGTCGCGGATCGCATCCGTGGAGGCGCTCGCATAGCGCAGCCGCACCGAGTCGAAGCGCAGCTCGCCGCGCACGTCGTCCACAGGCGTGGCGTCCGGGCGCACCGGTGTCGACGTCTCGAGCGAGAGCAGACCACGCACCCGCACCAGCCCGGTGCGGGCGCGCTGGTAGACGTCGAAGACCTGCGACATCTGCTGGATCGGGGCGAACACCTGAGCCAGGTACAGCAGGAAGGCCACGAGCGTCCCAAGGGCCAGCGTGCCCGACTCGATCCGCGCGGCGCCGACACCGAGAACGGCCGCGATGGCGAGCACCGAGAGCAGCTCGACCGTGGCGACGTACAC
This sequence comes from Jiangellaceae bacterium, assembly GCA_036566745.1. GTDB lineage: Bacteria > Actinomycetota > Actinomycetes > Jiangellales > Jiangellaceae > DATCVR01. The sequence continues at coordinate 55,125 of DATCVR010000339.1, forward strand.
GGCGGTGGCGAAGAGCCCACGCAGGCTTGCGGCCACGTACGCCCGGCCCAGCGCGGCGAACCGCGCCAGGTTCACCGCTTCCCGACGGTAGGCGTGCGTGATCCGGATTCCGGCCATGCCCTCCTGGATGGTGGCGTTGATCGTCGAGACTTGTTCGCGGGCCTCGTCGTAGGCGACCGAGGCCCTGCGGCGATACCACCAGGTGATGGCCGCGGCGAAGGGGATCACGCTGAGCACGACGAGGGCCAGCGTCGGGTCGAGCGCCACGACGACCACCGTCATGCCGCTGAACGTCGCGATGCTGACCACGGCGTTGATCAGCCCGATCTGGAACAGCTCGGCGATCGCGTCGACGTCGGAGGTCATCCGGGTCATCACCCGCCCGGCCTGGGTCCGGTCGTAGAAGTCGATGCCCAGACGCTGGAGCTGGCCGAAGATCCGCACCCGCAGGGCCAGCAGGAGTCGCTCGGTGCTGCGGGAGGTCCAGAGGTAGCCGGTGCGCTGGTCGAGCCAGAGCAGGACCACGAGCACCGCGGAGACACCGCAGATCGTGACCAGTGCGGGGACCGAGCCGGCCAGCATCCCGTCGTCGACGGCCTCGCGGACCAGCATCGGGTTGACGAGGAGGATCGCTGCTTCGAGGACGACCAGCGCCAGCCCGACGAGCAGCCCACCGGCGTACGGGCGCAGGAACGCCACCAGCCGCAACGGACCCCGCGCGGCGCCTTCGCGGGTGAAGTCGACGACGGGCGGGTCCGTGGGCGCCGGGAGCGCGGCGATCTGCTCGGCGACCTCGGGCGGGATCGCCGTATCGGCGCCGGGGAGGTGGCCGGTGGCGTCCTGCCGCGACTCCCAGGCCGATGCCGTCACCGCGAACCGGCCGGTGCGGGCCCGGCTGATGAGCTCGGCGGAGTCCGGAGCGGCATCGGCCGGACCACCGCCCGGGGCCGGCACTGCGGCGTCCTCCCCGAACAGGTCGCGGTACAGCGCGGAGCGGACGAGCAGCTCGGTGTGGCTGCCCTGGTCGACGACCCGGCCGTCGTCGACCAGCACGACGCGGTCGGCCAGCCTGAGCGTGGACTCGCGATAGGCGACGAGCAGGACGGTGCGCACGGCGAGGAACGGCGCGAGGTTGGCGTGGATCTCCTCCTCCACCTGCACGTCCACCGATGACGTCGCGTCGTCCAGCAGCAGGATGCCGGGCTCGGCGAGCAGCGCCCGGGCCAGTGCCACGCGCTGACGCTGGCCGCCGGAGAGGGTGATGCCCTCCTCGCCCACCACGGTGTCGTAGCCCTCGGGCAGGCCGGTGATGAAGGTGTCGGCCGCCGCCGCCCGGGCCGCCGTGCGGATCTCCTCCAGCGTCGCTTGCGGGCGTCCGTAGGAGATGTTCGCCGCGATGGTGTCGGAGAACAGGAAGCTGTTCTCGAACACCACCCCGATCCGTCGCCTGAGCTCGGGCAGCGACCACCGCCGCACGTCGATGCCGTCGATGGTCACGGTGCCCGCGTCGGCGTCGAAGAACCTCGGCAGCATGGTCAGCGCCGTCGACTTGCCGCACCCCGACGCCCCGACCAGCGCCACCGTCTCACCCGCGGCGACGTCGAGGGTGAATCCGCGCAGCACCTGGTGGCCGTCGCCGTCGGCGTAGGCGAAGCGCACGTCCCGGAAGGACACCACACCGCCCTGGTCGGCGACGTCGATCGGGCGCAGCGGCTCGGTGATCTCCGCCTCGAGGTCGAGCAGCTCACCGACCCGCTCGGTGGCCGCCCGGCACAGCGGTGCGTGGACCATGATCACCCCGGCGACCCGGGCCAGGCCGACCAACTCGGCCAGGTAGCCCGTGCACGCCAGGAAGACGCCGACCGTCAGCTGCCCGTTCAGGACGAGCAGGCCGCCCACCAGCAGCACCAGGACCTGCCCGGCGAGCGGCGCGCCCTGCAGTGAGGCGATGAACGGCGCCCGCAGCCGGACCGCCCGCACTCGCGAGGCGAACATGCCCAGGAGCGATCCGTGGAGGCGCCGGGTCTCGGCCGGTTGCTGGCCGAAGGCCCGCACCACCCGCACGCCGGTGACCGCCTCCTCGACCAGCGACGTCATCTCGGCTTCGCGCTCCTGCGCGTCCCAGCCCGCGGCGTACACCCGGCGGCGCTGCCGGTGGGTGACGGCGAACACGGCCACGATCACGCCCAGGACCAGCGCAGCGACCGGGGGAGACAGGACGAACATCACGACCAGCGCGAGGCTCGCCGAGGTGGCCGCAGCGGCGACCTGGGGGATCCAGCTCAGCAGCAGGTGGACGTAGCGCAGGTCGCTGCTGATGCGCGACACCAGCTGGCCGCTCTGCAGCTGCGCGTGACCGGTGAAGTCGAGGCGCTGCAGCGTGTCGTACACGTCGCGACGCAGCTCGTCCTGGATTCGGAACGCGGTCGTGCCGCCGAGGTAGCGCCAGCCCGCCGACAGGACGAACCGGCTCACCGCGAGGACGGCCAGCAGCATCAGCAGGGGCATCAGCGGCGCGGTGCCGGCCACGATCGCGTCGTCGATGACCCGGCCCTGCGTGACGGGGAGGAAGGCGACGGTCACCGCCCACCCGATCGCCAGGACGGCCGAGACGAGCAGGGTCCGCTTGTGCCGGAGGAGATAGGGGGCGAGGCGGCGGAAGGAGCCCGGAGGAGCGGCCGGCCGGCCGGGTGACTCTGTGTCGATCGGGAGCGAGACCGAGGCAGCGGCGGGATCTGAGGGGCGCGAGGAGGATGTGCGACTGGGCACGGTGAACTCCGAGGCGAGGCTCGAGCGACGGGGTGATGGCCCGATCTGGACCGATAGTGACCCTACGCGGGCAACTGAACGGTCTCAACACGATTCGCCGGCCCGGTCGTGGCCAGGATCGGCCATCGGCTCAGATCTCCGGGAACGGGTCCTCCGGCAGGGCATCCGGCCCGTCGAGCTCCGCGTCGGCGGCGGCCACGGCGGCGAGGTACTCCTCGGCGATCTCGTAGTAGCGACCGCCGAACTCGATCGTCGGCGTGAGGGAGGTGTCGATCGGCCCCAGCCGCTGCGAGCGGGGGAACTCCTGGGCGATCTGGGCGGGCCGATGCCGGCGGAACGTGCCGCCCACGACGATCACGATGCGGCGGTCGGTGACGACGATGAAGCACTCGGCGGCGTAGGCGATCACGCCCACGCCGGCGGCCAGGGTGGGAATCAGGTAGCGGATCGATTCGCCCTGGTCGAGGAGCTCCCGACACCGTCGGCGTACGTCGGCCGGGACCGGCATCGGCGCCACCTCCTCGTGGGACCGTTTCGTGCCGCGAACCTAAGCCCGGCCGGCGGGTCGCGTCGAGATGTCGAGACGTCGAGACCGCGACCAATCCGGATCCGGACCGGTCGCGAACACCGGGCATGAAGCTTCGGCCGTCGTCGACGACAGTGCGCGCCGCCCTCGCTGGCGCGCTCGCAGGAGGCGTCGCGCTCGGGGTCGGCGAACTGGTGTCGGCTGCGGTCGGCCCGGCGTCGGCGCCCTTCCTCGCGGTCGGCAACGCGTTCGTCGACCTCACGCCGGAGTGGCTGAAGAGCTTCGCGATCCGCACGTTCGGCCAGAACGACAAGATCGTGCTGCTGCTGGGGATGGCCGGGGTGATCGCCCTGGGTGCGGCTCTGGCCGGGGTGCTCGAACTGCGCCGCCCGCCCGCGGGCTCGGTGGTGCTGGCGGCGGCCGGCCTCGTGGCCGGTGCGGCGGCGCTGACCCGTCCGGCCGCGACGCTGGTCGACGTGGTGCCGACGGTGGCCGGGATCGCGCTCGGCGTCGTGGTGCTGCGCGTCCTGGTGGGACACCTGCGTGCCGCGACCAAGACACCCGCGGTGCCGGAGGCGGCGGGCCCGACGGTCGAGTCGGCCGGCGAGTCGGTAGCCGAGCCGACTGGCGATTCGGCTGCTCAGCTGACCGGCGAGACGGCCGGCGAGGCCCGGCTGCGCCGCCGCCGTTTCCTCGTGTTGTCGGCGGCTGCGGCCGGGCTCGCCGTGCTGGCGACCGTCGGAGGCCGGCGGCTCGGTCAGGCCGCGCAGGACGTGCGGGCCGCGCGTGATCGGCTGCGACTCCCCACGCCGGCCGGTGTCGCCCCGGCACTGCCTTCGGGCGTCCAGCTCTCGACGTCGACGGCATCACCGCGTTCCGCACGCCGAATGCCGACTTCTACCGCGTCGACACCGCGCTGTCGGTGCCGAAGGTCCTTCCGGAGGACTGGCGGCTACGGGTCCACGGCATGGTCGAGAGCCCGTTCGAGCTGGACTTCTCCGACGTCCTCGACCTCGAGCTGGTCGAGCGGATGATCACGCTGACCTGCGTCTCGAACGAGGTGGGCGGCGACCTCGCCGGCAACGCGACCTGGCTCGGCTACCCGCTGGCCGCCCTGCTGGACCGCGCCGGGCCGAGCGCCGACGCCGACATGGTCCTCTCGACCAGCGTCGACGGCTTCACGGTCGGGACCCCGCTGGCCGCGCTCACCGACGGCCGCGACGCGCTGCTCGCGATCGGGATGAACGGCGTACCGCTGCCGCTCGAACACGGCTTCCCGGCCCGGATGGTGGTGCCCGGCCTGTACGGCTACGTCTCGGCGACGAAGTGGGTCGTCGACCTGGAGGTCACCCGGTTCGACCGGGCCAGCGCGTACTGGACCGACCGCGGCTGGGCCGCCGAGGCGCCGATCAAGACCGCCTCGCGGATCGACGTCCCGGGCTCGTTCGCCAAGCTCACCGCGGGCCCGACCACGGTCGCCGGCGTCGCGTGGGCCCAGCACCGGGGTGTCTCCGCGGTCGAGGTCCGCGTCGACGACGGGCCGTGGGACGAGGCCCGACTCGCGGACGAGGCATCCGTGGACACCTGGCGGCAGTGGGTGTGGGAGTGGGACGCCACCCCTGGCCGCCACACCCTCCGGGTCCGGGCCACCGACGGCGTCGGTGCGGTCCAGATCGAGGACACGGCTCCGCCGTTCCCCGAGGGGTCCAGCGGCTGGCACTCCGTCTCGGTGGAGGTGAGCTGACCAGACCTGACGGCTTCATCTGCTCGGAACCGCATCCGCATTCACGAGAGGACCTGTCATGAAGTTCCTGAACATCCGCCGTTCCGCCCTCGTCGCCACCGCGGCGTTCCTGGCCCTGACCACGGCCGCCTGTGGCGCCGACGACACCTCGACCGGCTCCGGCTCGGACGACACGTCGACGTCGGCGGCCGAGGAGCCGACCGAGGACGACCTGGCGAGCGAGAGCCCCGAGGAGATGGCCGGGCCGGTCGGCCCGGGCTGCGCCGACTACGCCGCCATGGTTCCCGACGGCGCCGGCTCGGTCGAGGGCATGTCCGAGGCCCCCGTGGCCACGGCGGCGTCCAACAACCCGCTGCTCACGACTCTGGTCAAAGCCGTCTCCGGGCAGCTCAACCCGGACGTGAACCTCGTCGACACCCTCAACGGCGACGAGTTCACCGTCTTCGCGCCCGTGGACGACGCGTTCGCCGCGGTCGACCCCGCGACCATCACGGCTCTCTCGACCGACGCGGACCTGCTGTCCACGGTGCTCACGTACCACGTGGTGCCGGGACAGCTCGCGCCCGAGGACGTCGTGGGCGACCAGACCACCGTCCAGGGCGGCACCGTCACCGTGACGGGCACGCCCGCGGCGCTCGAGGTCAACGACGCCGGCGTGATCTGCGGTGGTGTCACGACGGCCAACGCGACCGTCTACCTGATCGACGGCGTGCTGATGCCGCCCACCAGCTGATCACCGACGGGGAGGAGCCCGGTCCGGGGCGAGTCGGCTCCGGGCCGGGCTTCGTCGTAGTCCTCCCCGCCGAGGGGTCAGCGCACGCCTCCGGTGCTGAGAGTGAGCTGGCTGACGTCGATCCGACCGGCCCGGAATCCCGCCTCGCAGTAGGCGAGGTAGTACTCCCACATCCGGCGGAAGACGTGGTCGAATCCGAGGGCCGCCACCGTCTCCTCGGCCGCGAGGAAACGCTCGCGCCACAGCCGGAGCGTCTCGGCGTAGTGCTGCCCGAACGCGCGGCGGTGGAGGACCCGGAGGCCGCCGTCACGCGCGGCGTGGTCGCGGATCGCGGTCGTCGACGGGATCAGCCCGCCCGGGAAGATGTACTTGTGGACCCAGCCCCACGACCGGCGGGTGTTGAGCAGGTGCTGGTGGGGCATGGTGATCGCCTGCAGGCCCACCCGCCCGCCGGGCGCCAGCAGCCGGCCCAGCGCGCCGAAGTAGTCGGGCCAGTACCGCTCGCCCACCGCCTCGATCATCTCGACGCTGACGATCGCGTCGAACTCTCCCTCGACGTCGCGGTAGTCACGCACCACGACGTCCACCCGATCGGCCACCCCGGCGTCGTCCACCCGCTGCTGGGCCAGGGCCCGCTGCTCCGCCGAGAGGGTGATCGTGGTGACCCGGGCCGAGCGCTCGGTCGCGGCCCGCACCGCGAGCGCGCCCCAGCCGCTGCCGATCTCCAGGAGGTGGGTGTCCCGGCCCACCGACGCGGCATCGAGGATCGCGTCGATCTTGCGCAGCTGGGCCCGTTCGAGGTCGTCGCCGGGGGAGAACAATGCCGACGAGTAGGTCATCGTCGGGTCGAGGAACGCCGCGAACAGCTCGTTGGACAGGTCGTAGTGGCGGGCGACGTTGCGCCGCGCGCCGTGGCGGTCGGGGTCCTCGCCTTCGGGCATCGGAGCGTCGACGAGGCGACGCACACGCTGCAACGGCTCGGGGACCAGGTCGGTGAGCCGGTCCGCCATCACGGCGAGGAGGCCGGGGAGGTCGTCGGTGTCCCAGGCCCCGCTCATCCAGCCCTCGCCGAAGCCGATGAGTCGATCGGCGCCGAGGCGGGAGAAGAATTCGTCAGGCCGGACGACCCTGAGCACAGGCACTCCGGCTCCTGCCCCGAACGTGGTTCCATCGGGCAGCCGCACCTGGAACCCGGCCACCTCCGACGCTCTCCGGAGCACCGCGCGGGCGATCCGCGCCCGTCCGGGGGCCCAAGGTCGAGCGGCGATGTCCGGCCAGAGCCGGGCGTCGACGGGAGCAGGGCGCGGCGCCCTGCCGGTCGATGAGGTCGGATACGTGGTCATCAGCTCGCCTCCCAGAATCGGCTGGCAACTATCCGCATGCGTGCTCCATTCTCAGGTGGTGCCAGCGCCGTCCGGCCCGGGGCCCGTCCCAGCCACGTGCACCAGCACAGCGGTCGGCGGTTTCCGTTCGGTTGCTGCTCACTTGTCGATCGAGCTGTCAGGCATCGTGGCGGAGCATCATCCGGATTCGTGAGGCCGATCCGTGGTCGGATTGGTGCATGTCGCGGACCAATCCGGATCGGCCGCCGCGACGAATGACGGGCGGGAAGCGACGGGACCCGACCCGAAGGAGCCGGTCATGACGACGAACCCGCCGATCGGGGGCTGCTGATGCCGACCCTGCGTTCCGTGCCGGCCGGCGAGTCCGGAGCCGGAGGCGATCCGCTGGGCGCGCTCCTCGACCGCACCGCGCGTGGCGACGTCGCGGCGTTCGACCAGGTCTACGACCGGGTGGCCGGTGCGGTGCTCGGCCTGGCCACGCGGGTGGTGCGTAACCGCGCGCTGGCCGAGGAGGTCGCGCAGGACGTGCTGGTCGAAGTGTGGCGGACCGCTGCCCGGTACGAGTCCGGCCGGGGCTCCGCGCAGGGCTGGATCATGACGATCGCGCATCGTCGCGCTGTCGACCGGGTGCGGCGGGAGCAGGCCGCCACCGAGCGCGAGGAGCGGGTGGCCGCCCGTGACGAGCGGCGTCCTCACGACGAGGTGGGCGAGGCCGTCGAGACGAGCCTCGAGCGCGAGCAGGTGCGACGATGCATGGGCTCGCTCACCGACCTCCAACGCGAGTCCGTCGCGCTCGCGTACTACGACGGGTACACCTACCGGGAGGTGGCGCAGTTGCTCCATACGCCACTGGGCACCATCAAGTCCCGGCTGCGCGACGGCTTGATCCGGTTGCGCGACTGCATGGGGCTGGGGCGATGACGATGGCTTCCGACGCCGAGATCCACACCCTCGCCACCCCCTACGCGCTGCACGCGTTGCCCGCCGACGAGGTCGAGCTGTTCGAGCGGCACCTGGCTGAGTGCTCGGCGTGCCGGAGCGAGGTCGACGAGATCCGCGAGACCTCCTCGCGACTGGGCCTGGCCATGACCACCACGCCGCCACCCGAGCTGAAGTCCCAGGTCATGGCTCGTATCGCCGGGGTCCGTCCGTTGCCGCCGGTGCCCGAGGTGGAGTCGGACACCGCGGAGCCGGGCCGGGGGACCGGGCCGGTGGCCGGATCGGCGGACGGCGCGGGGGCCGGGCCCGCGCAGGCTCGGGCCTGGCAGCGTTGGTGGCCGCGGATCGCGACCGGGGTGGCCGCGGCCATGACGGCAGCGGTGGTGGCGCTGGCCGCGCAGCTCGCCGATGTCCGCGACGACCTCGAGCGCTCGCAGGCGATCGGGGCGCAGATGCGCGAACTCGTCGAGGCTCCGGACGTCGCGATGGTGCGTGCCTCGGACGACGGCTCGAACGGCACGGTTCTCATGGCGCGTTCGATCGACACCGCCGTGCTGATCGCCGACGGGATGAACCCCGCGCCGGACGCGCACACCTACCAGCTGTGGTTCATCGAGGACGGCGACATGCGTTCGGCCGGGATCCTCGGCAGCGACGACGACGGCCGGCTGGGCCCGTTCACCGCGCACGGACTCGACGATGCCGGTCAGCTGGGCATCACGGTCGAGCCCGCGGGCGGATCGGAGCAGCCCACGACCGACCCGGTGATGGTGATCGACCTCCCGGCGTGAGGCGGGCCCCCCGTGAGGTCGATCACCGAGCTACGAGCGGTAGACGATGACCTTGTCGCCGACGCTGACCTGGTCGAACAGCGAGGCGATGGCGCCGCGGTCGCGGACGTTCGCGCAGCCGTGGGACGAGCCGTTGTAGCCGTTGGCCGCGAAGTCGGCGGAGTAGTGGACCGCCTGACCGCCGCTGAAGAACATCGCGTACGGCATGGGCGTGTGGTACAGCGACGACACGTGGTCGCGCGACTTCGAGTTGACCTGGAAGGCGCCCTCGCGGGTGGGCGTGAGCTCCGAGCCGAAGCGGACGTCGAGGGTCATCAGGACCTCGCCGTTGACGACCCACCGCAGGCTGCGCGAGGTCTTGTCGATGCACAGCGCCCGGCCGGTGGTGCAGCGCGGATCGAGGCCGGCGTCGCCGCCGCCGTTGTTCTCGGACTCGCGGTTGTGCAGCTCGTCGTCGGTGGGCGTGCTGGTCATCGCCACCAGCTTGTCCCAGGTGCGCTGGTCGACCTCGCCGGTCGAGGGGATCGAACGCTTGGTCTGGAAGCCCGCGACCGCGGCGCGGGTGGTCTCGCCGTAGTCGGGCGTGACGTCGCCGCTGTACCAGCTGATCTGCTTGAGCCGCGCCTGGAGTTCACGCACCTGGTCGCCGGAATCGCCGGGACCGAGGATGGCCGGGCCGGGGACGAGGCGGTTGTGCTTCTCGTCGTCGGTGGGCGTGCGCGTCATCGCGACCAGCTTGTCCCAGGTGGCCTGGTCGACCGAACCGGTCTGCGGCAGCTCGCGCTTGCCCTGGAAGCCACTGACGGCGTCGGCGGTGACGGTGTCGTACTGACCGGTGATGTCCGGGGTGTACCAGCTGATCTGCTTGAGCCTCGACTGCAGCTCGCGCACCTGGTCGCCGTGGGTGCCGGGCGCCATGAGCAGGGCGGGGGCGGGCGGCGTGGTGGGCACCGGTGTGGTGGGAGCAGGCGTGACGGGCGGAGCCGGGACGGCCGTCGGGGTCGGGGATTCCGTCGGTGTGTCGGTCGGAGTCGGTGTGACCGAGGCGGCGCTCGACGTGCTGGGCGATGCGGTGGGTTCGTCGCCACCGAGCTGGTTGACGCCATAGGCGGCGCCCGCAGCCACGGCAACGGCGGCCAGGGCCGCAACGATGCCCGTGCCGATCCTTCTACCTCGTGCCACGATCCTGTGTCCTTCCTCCCGGAACGGCGCCCGTCACGCCGCCCCCAACCGGGATGACGCCTATGGTGCCGGTCAGGTTGCGTCGATTGCACCAAGATCTGTATTACGACTCGGTCTCGACGGATCTGAACGCTTGATAGGCGCGAGCTGAGAAGAGTACGAACCGCGCGAGCTCCACCCGTGTCGGCGTAGACCGTACCGTGTGGACGGCGATTCGGGCAGCGCCGTCCATCGGCCAGCCGAAGATTCCCGCCGACACGGCCGGAAAGGCCATCGTCGCGGCGCCCAGCTCGTCGGCCACGCGCAACGCTTCGCGGTAACACGACGCGAGCAGGTCCGGATCGTTCTGGCCGGCCCGGCGATCGGGACCCACGACGTGGACGACCCAGCGCGCCGGCAGGTCCCCGGCCGTGGTCCAGCCGGCCTGGCCGGTGGGCAGGCCGTCGGGGAATCGCCGTACGCAGTCGGCCAGGATCGCCGGACCTCCGGCTCGGTGGATCGCCCCGTCGACCCCGCCTCCGCCGCGCATCCGGGAGTCGGCGGCGTTCACGATGACGTCCACGTGCTGGGTCGTGATGTCGCCCTGGACGTACTCGAGTTCCATGTCATCCATGGTGGCCGGAATGGAACGGCCCCGGAATCCGGCACCCGCGCCGGGCCGGACCGCCGCGAGTGGGACCATGAGCGGGGCGGCGCGAAGGGAGTACCCACGGTGACTGGCTCGAACCGCGGCTCGGTTCCGCGCCGCGTGGCGATGCTCAGTGTCCACACCTCCCCCCTGGACCAACCCGGTTCCGGCGACGCCGGTGGCCTGAACGTGTACGTCGTCGAGCTGGCCCGTCGCCTCACGCGTCACGACGTCGAGGTCGAGATCTTCACCCGCGCCATCGCCTCCGACCAGCCGCCCGTGGTCGAGGCGGCTCCCGGGGTCCTCGTCCGGCACGTCATGGCCGGGCCGTTCGAGACGCTCCCCAAGGAGGAGATGCCGGCCCAGCTGTGCGCCTTCGCCTCCGGCGTGCTGCGAGCCGAGGCGGCCCACGAACCCGGGTGGTACGACGTCGTCCACTCGCACTACTGGCTCGCCGGCCAGGTCGGCTGGCTGGCCAGCGAGCGGTGGGGCGTCCCGCTGATCCACTCGATGCACACGATGGCCCGCGTGAAGAATCTCGCGATCGCCGACGACGACCTGCCCGAGCCGCCCGCGCGCGAGCTGGGTGAGCAACAGGTCGTCGAGGCGGCCGATCGGCTCGTGGCCAACACCGACGACGAGGCCACGGCGCTGATCGAGCTCTACCGGGCGCCGCCGGACAAAGTCGTGACGATCGCTCCCGGCGTCGACCTCGACGTGTTCTCGCCCGGGTCCCGGGCCGAGGCGCGGGCCCGCCACCACCTGCCGGCCGATGCCGTGGTGGTGCTCTTCGTGGGCCGGATCCAGCCGCTCAAGGCTCCGGACGTGCTGGTCCGGGCTGCCGCGACACTGCTCGCCCGCGACCCGTCCCTGCGGCACCGGCTGGTCGTGGCGATCGTCGGTGGGGCGTCCGGTGCCGGCGACGAGCGCGAGGCGTTGAGGCGACTGGCGGGTGAGCTCGGCGTCCACGACGTGGTCCGCTTCGTGGCGCCGGTGGGACAGGCCGGTCTCGCTCAGTGGTACCGAGCGGCCGACCTGACCGCGGTGCCGTCCTACAACGAGTCGTTCGGCCTGGTGGCGCTCGAATCTCAGGCCTGCGGCACCCCGGTGGTCGCTGCCGACGTCGGCGGCCTGCGTACCGCCGTGTCCGACGGCCGCTCGGGCCTCCTGGTCCGCGGCCACGCCCCGAGCGATTGGGCCGATGCGATGACCACCGTGATCACCGATCGCGACCGCGCATGCGCGCTGAGCCGGGGAGCGATCGCCCACGCCGCCGGGTTCAGTTGGGACGTGACGGCCGCACACACGCTCGAGGTCTACGCCGACGCCGCCCGGGCTCGGGGAGACGCGTTCCGGGCCGAGGAGCCGAGGGACGCGTCGGTCGCCGAGGCGGCCGCCGGGAGCAGGTCGTGACCAGCGCGGGGAACTCGCCGACGGGGAGCCCGCCCACCGGCCCGGCGAGTCCGGCAGACGTCGTCCGGACCTACCTGGGCGGCCTGGATGCCACCTGGGAGGAGTCCGGGCCGGGGACGTTCACCGTCGAGCTGCCGGGTGAGCGCAAGCTCAAGACCTCGTGCAGCCTGGCCGTCCGCGACCACAGCCTCGTCGTCAACGCCTTCGTGGCCCGCCATCCCGACGAGAACCACGACGGCGTCCATCGCTGGCTGCTCGAGCGCAACGCCCGGCTGTCGGGCATCGCCTTCGCCGTCGACCAGGTCGGCGACATCTACCTGGTCGGCAGGCTGCCCCTGCACGCTGTGACGCTCGACGAGGTCGACCGCCTGTTGGGAACCGTGCTCGCCGCCGCCGACTCCTCCTTCAACACGATCCTCGAGCTCGGCTTCTCCAGCGCCATCCGGCGGGAGTGGGAGTGGCGGCTCAACCGGGGGGAGTCCACACGCAACCTCGCCGCCTTCGAGCACCTGCGCCCGGACGACTGAGCCGCTGTCGCCGGCCGATAGGCTCGCGCCATGACCTATCGCCTGGTTCTGCTCCGTCACGGCGAGAGCGAATGGAACGCCAAGAATCTGTTCACCGGCTGGGTCGACGTCGACCTCACCGGCAAGGGTGAGTCCGAGGCCCGCCGCGGCGGCGAGCTGCTCGCCGAGCGTGGCGTGCTGCCCGACATCGTCCACACCAGCGTGCTGCGCCGGGCCATCCGCACCGCCAACATCACCCTCGACGTCGCCGACCGGCACTGGATCCCCGTCCGCCGCTCGTGGCGGCTCAACGAGCGCCACTACGGCGCTCTCCAGGGCAAGGACAAGAAGCAGACCCTCGACGAGTTCGGCGAGGAGCAGTTCATGCTCTGGCGCCGCTCCTACGACACGCCGCCGCCGCCCATCGACGACGCCGACGAGTTCTCGCAGAGCGGCGACGCCCGCTACGCCGACCTGCCGCCCGAGCTGCTGCCGCGCACCGAGTGCCTGAAGGACGTGCTGGGGCGGTTCCTGCCGTACTGGTACGACGCCATCGTGCCCGACCTCCGCCGTGGCTCCACCGTCGCGGTCGTGGCCCACGGCAACTCGCTGCGGGCGCTGGTCAAGCACCTCGACGGCGTCTCCGACGAGGCCATCGCCGGGCTCAACATCCCCACCGGCGTGCCGCTGGTCTACGAGCTCGACGACGCGCTGCGCCCGGTCACGCCCGGCGGCGAGTACCTCGACCCCGAGGCTGCGGCCGCCGCGATCGAAGCGGTCAAGAACCAAGGCCGCTGAGCCGCCACGCCCGCTGCGCCTTCTGGAGGGTTGTCCACGCTTGAACGCGCGTTCAAGCGTGGACAACCCTCCAGATGATGCGCGCGGCACCCAGCCTCATCCACAGGCGTTGGGCGGAGGGCTGGTCGCGATCGGCGGTGCCGCGGTTCCCTCGTCGGCATGGCCCACCCCACGCACGTTCCGGATCCACTGACGCGGGCACCGTTCCGTGGCTCGTGGGCCGTCGATCACGGTCTCCTTTCCCGGCGTCAACTCGACAGCGGTGCCTGGGTACGGATCCTGCGTGACGTGTATCGCTTCGGCGGCCTTCTGGAGACCGACGAGGTGCGGGCCGCGGCGCTGAGGCTGGTCCTTCCGGCGGACGCCGTCGTCTGCGGCCGGACGGCTGCATGGCTGCACGGCGTGTGGACCCCCGTGCCGGGCGCCCCGATTCCGCTGGAGTTCGCCCGCCACACCATGGGCTCCGGCGAGGGACTGATCGGAGCCAGGAAACGACGGCTGGCCCTCATGCCCACGATGCTCGACGATGTGGCCGAGCTTCGCGACGGATGCTTCGGCGACCTTGTCCTGGTGCGTGGAGTCCCGGCGACGTCGGCGCTGCGCACCTGCTTCGAACTGGTTCGTGACCGGCCGCTCGTCGAGGCGGTGGTGGTGGCCGACGCGTTCGCCTATTCCGGTGCGCTGACGCTGCCCTGGTTGCACGCGTATGTCCAGCTCCACCGCGGTTGGCCGGGCGTTCGGCAAGCGCGAGAAGTCGTCGAGCTCGCGTCCTCGTATGCTCGCTCGTCAGGCGAGTCGCGGCTACGCATGATCGTCGTTCTCGGAGCGCTACCCGAGCCGCATGTCAACGTGGGCGTGTGGGCCGAGGGGTCGGGCACGTTGATCGGGATCCCGGACCTGACGCTGACCCGCGTGCCGCGGCCGGCTGCTCTGGAGTACGACGGCGCCTACCACGGCCACCTCGAACAGCGTGTGGCCGACATCGGCCGGGAGAACCGATTCGCCCTCGAGTCCAGCCTTCCGCTGCTGCGGTTCGGCCGCAACGACGTGCGCCTGCGCTACCACGCCACGCTGAGGCAGATCGTCCGGGCCACCGGCGTCACGCACTGGCGGCCCCTGGAAGACCGGCACTTCCGACGATCTTCGCGAGACCGCATGTGGTGATCGCCGCCTTCTGGAGGCTTGTCCACGCTTGAACCACCTTTCAAGGGTGGTTATCCCTCCAGAAGGCGGGTGGGACGAAGGCGGGTGGGACGACGGCAGGTGGGACGACGGCAGGTGGGACGAAGGCGGGCGACGTCAGCGGCCGGGTGCGGTGTCGGCCCACTCGATCTCGCCGGTGACCAGGTACCGCACGTTGGTCGAGATCTCCACCGCGTGGTCGGCGAAACGTTCGTAGTAACGGCCCAGCAGCGCGATGTCCACCGCCGCCTCGATGCCGCGGTCCCACGAGTCGTCCAGCACCGACTGGAAGAGCGAGCGGTGCAGCTGGTCCATCTCGTTGTCGTCGAAGGCGAGCTCGGCGGCAGTGGACAGATCGCGCGAGCGCAGCACGGCGCCGGCCTTGGCAGCCATGTCCTCGGCGGTGCGGCCCATCGCGGCGAACGTGTCGCGCAGCTCCTCCGGCACGGCGTTGTCGGGGTACCGCATCCGCGCCACCTTGGCGACGTGGACGGCGAGGTCGCCCATGCGCTCGGCGTCGGAGGTGGTGCGCAGCGCCGAGGTGACCACCCGCAGCTCGCTGGCCACCGGTCCCTGGGTCGCCATCAGCTCCAGCACCTGCTCGTCGATCTCGAGCTGGGCGCGGTTCATGCCGGAGTCGGCGGCCACGACCTGCTCGGCGAGTTCGAGATCGGCGCCGAGCAGCGCAGCCGTGGCCGTGCGGATCTGCTCGCCGGCCTGGCGGGTCATCCCCACCAGCCGGGCGGTGATGTCGTCGAGCTGCTCGCGGTACGCCTCGCGCATGTGTCCGTCCCGTCATGACTGCGTGGCCGGGAGGTGGTCCACGGCGGACCGCCGGCCACTGACAGGCTAGGCGCGGAGGGTGGCCACCCGACTTCGCGAGGTGAATCCCTCACGAAGAGTCGATGAACAACCCGCCCGACGTACGGGTGGCGCGGCGCCGATCGGCAGCTTGCGCCGCCGATGACCACCTACCATCGATGAATGTGGACGTCGTGATGGTGGGAGCGGTGGCAGCCGGCACGGGCGCCGCCGTCGGCCTTGCCGCGGGTCTGGCGTTCCGTTTCAGCGATCGCGAGCGGTCCGCGCCCGTCCTCCCCAGCCTCTCCGTCCTGCCCGACGGCGTCGACGAAGTACTCGCGGCGCTGCGCTCCAGCGCCATCGTCATCGACGAGAACCTCGACGTGGTCAAGGTCAGCCCATCCGCGTACGCCTTCGGCCTCGTGCGTCAGGACCGGGTGGCCGTGCCCGAGCTGATCGAACTGGCGGAGAAGGTGCTGCGCGACGGGCAGATCCGCGAGGTCCAGCTCGAGATCGCCCGATCCCGCGACACCACGCAGACGCTGTACGTCTCGGCGCGGATGGCGCCCCTGACCAGCAAACTCGTGCTCGCCCTGGTCGAGGACCGCACCCATGCGATCCGGGTCGACGAGGTCCGCCGCGACTTCGTGGCCAACGTGTCCCACGAGCTCAAGACCCCCGTGGGCGCCCTCACCCTGCTGGCCGAGGCCGTCCAGGACGCCAGCGACGATCCCGAGGCGGTGCGCCGCTTCGCCGAGCGGATGCAGCACGAAGGTGCCCGGCTGACCCGCCTGGTCCAGGAGATCATCGACCTGTCCCGCCTGCAGTACGACGATCCGGTGGACTCGCCGCATCCGGTCGAGGTCGACGACGTCGTGGCCACCGCGCTCGACCGGAGCCGCGTCGACGCCGAGAACCGCAAGATCCGGCTCACCTCGGGCGGCACCGGCGGGCTGCGGGTGCTCGGAAATGAGGAACAGCTGGTCATGGCCGTGGGCAACCTGGTCGAGAACGCCGTGAGCTACAGCCCGCCCAACACCAGAGTGGCCGTGGGGATGCGCCGGCGTGACGACCTCGTCGAGATCAGCGTCACCGACCAGGGGTACGGCATTCCCGAGGCCGAGCTCGACCGGATCTTCGAGCGTTTCTACCGGGTCGACCCGGCCCGTTCGCGCGCCACCGGCGGCACCGGTCTCGGACTGTCGATCGTCAAGCACATCGCCGCCAGCCACGGCGGCGAGGTAGGCGTGTGGAGCGTGCAAGGGGCCGGGTCGACGTTCACCCTGCGCCTGCCGCTGCACCCACACCGCTCCGGACAGCCGTCCGGCGCGGAATCCGTCAGACCGTGAGGAGACGCCGTGACCCGAGTGCTCGTCGTCGAGGACGAGGATTCGTTCAGCGACGCCTTGTCGTACATGTTGCGCAAGGAAGGGTTCGAGGTCGCCGTGGCAGCCACGGGCGACGCCGCGCTGGAGGAGTTCGACCGTGGGGGTGCCGATCTCGTCCTGCTCGACCTCATGCTGCCGGGCCTGCCCGGTACCGAGGTGTGCCGGCAGCTGCGGCAGCGCTCGAACGTCCCGGTGATCATGCTGACCGCGAAGGACTCCGAGGTCGACAAGGTGGTCGGCCTCGAACTGGGTGCCGACGACTACGTCACCAAGCCGTTCTCCTCGCGTGAGCTGGTCGCCCGCATCCGGGCCGTGCTGCGCCGGGGCACCGAGCCGAGCGAGCTGAGCCCGGCGATCCTCGAGGCCGGACCGGTGCGGATGGACGTCGACCGCCACGTGGTGACCGTCGACGGCGGCTCGGTGCGCCTACCGCTCAAGGAGTTCGAGCTGCTCGAACTGTTGCTCCGCAACTCCGGGCGGGTGCTCACCCGGGGCCAGCTCATCGACCGGATCTGGGGTGCCGACTACGTGGGCGACACCAAGACGCTCGACGTCCACGTGAAGCGGCTGCGGGCCAAGATCGAGCCCGACCCGGCCGTGCCGACGTTCCTGCTCACCGTGCGGGGGCTGGGCTACAAGCTGGAGGCGTGAGGCCGCCCGGCCCGGGGCGATGCACCCGGGAGGCGGCGGACCGGGTCAGGGGGCCGGTGTCTCGGTGGCGGCCGGGGTCTCCGTGGTCGCGGGCGCTCCGGTGGTGCCCGGCGTGGCCGTTCCCGGCGTGGTCGTGCTCGCCGGGGTGGCCGTGGAGTCCGGCACGGCGGTGAACGTCGGGTTCGGCGCGTCGAGCGGGAGTACGCCCTCGTAGATGCCGTCGTGCGGCTGGACCAGCGCCTCGACCGAGGCACGCGGTGCGTCGGCGAACCGGAACTCGACCTCGATCGTGCTGCCCGGGACGGTGCCGGCATCGGCGAAGTCCACGCGGTGACCCTCGGGGCCGAGCTTGGCGTAACCGTCGCGGCGGATCTCGAGCGGGCCGTCGGACGGTTCGGCGGAGACGTCGCCCACCACCACCTCGACGAGCTCGTCGGCCCCGCCCGCGTTGGCGAAGGTCGCGAGGACGGTGGACCGGCCTTCGTCGTCGGCCACGACCACGACGTCACGGATGCCGATGTCGCCTGCGTCGACGCTGACTCCGTCGGTGGCGTCGTACCACCCCTGGGTCTGCTCGTGCATGCTGCATCCGGCCAGGCCCAGGGCCAGGACGGGAAGGGCGACGAGAGCGCGACGCCGGACGGCAGACTTCACCAGGTGCTCCTCGAAAGCGTGGTTCGTG
>DATCVR010000340.1:0-21552 GCA_036566745.1 Jiangellaceae bacterium
AGGGCGATTCCGGCCCCGATGAGCGCCGCGGCGATCGTGTCGCTGAGCCAGTGCACCGACAGATAGGTGCGGCTCCACATCATCGCCACCGTGACGATCACGGCGACCACCGTCCAGATCGCCCGCCATCGTGTGGCGACCAGGACGAGCGAGGCCGTGAGCGCGGCCGCGATGCCGGCGTGCCCGGACGGGAACGAGTAGCCGGCCGCGTAGACCATCGGCTCGGGCGGGCGGGCGCGCTCGACGAGGAGCTTGAGCAGCGGAACCGTCACGATCGAGGTCGTGACGCAGCACAGCGCGACGTAGAGCGCCGGACGCCGCCCGCGGCCGGTGGCGAGCGCCACCACGGCGGCAGCCACGGCCAGGTACGCCCACGGCCAGGTGCCCACGGCGGCGAGGAACCGCGCGAGCGTGGTGGCCACCTCGTCACGGCTGCCCACCATGTCGTCCCGCCAGGCGGTGTCGGCATCGAAGAAGAGCGGATCGGCCGGGTCGACGAGCATCGGGACGGTCAGCGCGGCGGCGAGGGTGAGGAGGACGATCCCGGCCCACAACGACGGGCTGCGCCACCAGGGATCGGCCATGAAGCGATGATCTCGCAGGCGGCCGGAAATCGCGGACGGGAGAGTAGCCCAGGTCGGAGTCGAACCGACATACACCGCATTTTGAGTGCGGCGGCTTTGCCAATTTGCCTACTGGGCCGAGCACGCCCGGAACCGCCCGAGCGAGACCACCACAGCCTACCGGGTTCGGCGGAGTGCGCCGAGTAGGCTTCCGGGGTGACCGCCACACCGCCTGCTGCTGCCCGACGCGTCCTCGTCGCCGAGGACGAGTCGTTGATCCGCCTCGACCTGGTCGAGATGCTCGCCGAAGAGGGATACGACGTGGTGGCCGAGGCCGCCGATGGCGCCACCGCGGTGAAGCTCGCCGAGGAACACCGCCCCGACCTCGTCGTCATGGACGTCAAGATGCCGGTGCTCGACGGCATTTCCGCTGCCGAGCGCATCGTCGCCCAGCGCATCGCCCCAGTGCTGATCCTCACCGCGTTCTCCCAGCGCGACCTCGTCGAACGCGCCCGCGAGGCCGGCGCGATGGCGTACCTCGTCAAGCCGTTCACCAAGGCCGACCTCGTGCCCGCCATCGAGATGGCGCTGTCCCGGCACGAAGAGCTGTCCCAGCTGGAGAACGAGGTCGCCGACCTCTCCGAGCGTCTCGAGACCCGCAAGCTGGTCGACCGCGCCAAGGGCGCACTCCAGACCCGCTACGGCCTGACCGAGCCCGACGCCTTCCGCTGGATCCAGAAGGCCGCCATGGACAAGCGCACGTCCATGCGCGCGGTCGCCCAGGTGGTGCTGGCCGACGCCGAGCCCGCCGCATCTGGCGAGCCCGATGCGGCCGGCGGCGACGCCGCGCCCGGCACCCAGGACAGCTGAGCGTGCGCGCCGCGGGCCGGCTGGTCGCCCTCGCGGTCGTCCCGATCGTCGTCCTGACCACCTCGTGCGGCCTGGTGAAGAGCGCCCTGGGCGAGGACGACGCCGGCCCCCAGGTCGCCACGGTCGCGGTCCTGGTGCCCGGCGGCGCGGCAGGCGGTGGCGTGAGCACGGGAGTGATCGACGCGGTCGAGCTGGCCATCGCCGAGACCACGTCCGACGTCCCCGGCTGGAGCGTCGAGGTGTCGCCGGTCGAGGAGGGCACCGAGCCCGCCGAGATGACCACCGTGGTCGAGGACATGGTCGAGGACGATGTCGTGGCCGTCATCGGCGGGCTCTCCACCGACGCGATCCGGACCGCCCAGCCGGTCCTCGACCAGGCGTCGATCCTGTTCGTCTCGCCGGCCGACGTCGCGCCCGAGCACACCCGGGGCGCCGACCCCGCGACGCCGCTGCGGCCCTACCCGACCTACTACCGCACCTCGGTGGGTGGCGAGACCGCACTGGCCGCGCTGGCGCGCTACGCCGTCGACGGCCTGGGTGCCGCGACGATCGCCGTCATCGACGCCGGCGACGCGGCCGGCAGCGGCGAGTTCGTCACCGCCGCGCGCCGGGCCGGCGCTCAGGTGCCGGTCACCGGGCACGCGGGCGAGAGCGGAGAGAAGATCGCCGACGTCCTCGCCACGGCGGCCACGGCCGAGGTCGACGCGGTGTTCGTCGCCGGAGGGCCGAACCGCGCCGCGATGGTCGCCGAGGAGATCGCCGAAGGTGGCCTCGAAGCCACCCTGCTGCTCGCTCCCGAGCTGAGCGGGCCGCCTTTCGTCGAGGCGGCCGGCGCCAGCGCCGAAGGTGCCGCCTCCGTGGTCCCGCCCACCCTGACTTCCACCCTCGACGCCGCACCAGAGGCGCTCACCGCCAAGCTCACCGCGGCCGGGTCCGCGGCACCCGGACGGTTCGGTGCGGCTGCCTACGACGCCGCCACGGCCGTGGGCACGGTCCTCGCCCAGTGCCTGCCGCCGGCCGGTTCGCCGTCCGGGGCGCGCAAGGGCTGCGAGCGCGAGATGCCCCAGATCTCGTTCGCCGGGGTCACAGGTGACGTCGGTTTCGACGACTTCGGAGAGCGCCTCGGAGGGACGCCCGAGGTGATCACCGTGCATGACGGCGCCTGGACCGAGCTGAACGACGTGGAATGAGCCGTTCCCGGGGCGTCGATCTCAAGGTCACAGTGTTCTAACAACCTGTTTCGGACTCATCTCGACGGCTGCGAATAGGCCGAAGCTCGACATAAGTTGCGTCAAACATCGTGAAGGTCCGGCACCGCGACTTTCGGGGGCGCCGGCTCGGCGAAGGAGAGCCCATGACCCGCACCACCCGATTGTGGCGGTCGTTGGCCGTCGTCGGCGTCGCCTCACTCGTGCTGTCCGCATGCGGCGGCGACGGCGATGCGTCGGACGACGAGACTGGTGGCAACGGAACCACTGAGACCGACGAGCCCGCCGCGGAGAACACCTACGACCCCGCGGCCGGCGACCCGGCGATGACGATCGGCACGCTGCTTCCCGAGAGCGGTTCGCTGTCGTTCCTCGGGCCGCCCATGACCACCGGCGCTCAGCTGGCTGCACAGGACGTCAACGAAGCAGGCGGTCTCGACGGTGCGCCCATCGCGCTCAGCGCGGCCGACGAGGGCGACGCCAACCTGAACATCGTGGGCCAGTCCGCCGCAGGTCTGCTCAACCAGGGCGTCTCGGCGATTCTCGGCGCGGCGGCCACCGGCATGTCGCAGCTGGTCTACAGCCAGATCACCGGTGCGGGCGTCCTGCAGATCTCGCCGTCCAACACCGGCGTCGAGGTCAGCACCTGGGACACCGGCGGCCTGTACTTCCGCACCGCACCGTCCGACGTCCTGCAGGGCGAGGTGCTCGGCCAGGTCATCCTCGAGGACGGCCACGAGTCGGTCGGCATCCTCTACCTCGACTCGCCGTACGGCGCGGGTCTGTCCGAGACCGTCGCCTCGACGGTCGAGGCGGGCGGCGTGGAGGTCGTCTACAACCAGGCGTTCAGCGAGGCGGCGGAGAGCTACAGCGCCGAGGCCTCGGCACTGGCCGCAGCCGACCCGGACGCGATCGTGGTCATCAGCTACGACCAGATCTACTCGATCATCCCGGAGCTGGCGAACAACTTCGACGACCTGTCGAACCTCTACCTGGTCGACGGCAACACGAAGGACTTCAGCGTCGGCCCGACCGAGGGCTCGCCTGGTCTGGCCGAGGGCATCGTCGAGGGCGCCCAGGGCACCATCCCCGGTCAGAGCACCGAGGGCAGCGAGTTCGGTGACCGGCTGCTGGAGATCACCCCGAACCTCGACTCGTACACCTACGCCGGCGAGGCCTACGACGCGATCATCCTGGTGTCGCTGGCCGCCATCCAGGCCGGTGCCACGGACGGCGCCTCGATCGCCGCCGAGATGGTCGACGTCTCCGGTGGCGGTGGCGAGAAGTGCGAGGTCTTCCACGAGTGCAAGGCCTTGATCGAGGCCGGCGAGGACATCGACTACGACGGCGTCTCCGGTCCGGTCGAGTGGGCACCCAACGGCGACCCGCAGAGCGCCTTCATCGGGCTCTACCAGTTCGGCGCCGACAACGTGCCCGAGTTCCAGGAGGCACGCACGCTCGACGTCGAGTGACGTCGCAGCGGTAACAGTTCACGGCAAGAGGCCCCGGCGGATCATCCGCCGGGGCCTCTTGTCACGTGCCGTGAGCGCCCGGCGGTCAGGCGCCGGCGAGGGTGCCGAGGTACAGCTCGATCACCTTGGGATCGTCGAGCAGCGACTCGCCGGTGCCGGTGTAGGCGTTGCGGCCCTGGTCGAGGACGTAGCCGCGGTCGCAGATCTGGAGGCAGCGGCGGGCGTTCTGCTCGACCATGATCACCGACACGCCCGCACGGTTGATCTGGCGGGTACGGATGAACACCTCGTCCTGCATGGCGGGGGAGAGCCCGGCCGACGGCTCGTCGAGGAGCAGGACCGACGGTGACATCATCAGCGCCCGGCCCATCGCCACCATCTGCCGTTCGCCGCCCGAGAGCGAGCCGGCGCGCTGACCGCGACGGTCGGCCAGCGCCGGGAACAACGACGCGACGAACTCGAAGCGCTCCTCGAAGCGCTTGGGTGCCTGGTACAGCCCCATCTCGAGGTTCTCGGCGATGGTCAGTGAGGGGAAGACGTTGTTGGTCTGCGGGACGAACCCGACGCCGCGCGAGACGAGGGCGTTGGCCTTGAGCCCGGTGATGTCATCGCCGCGGTGGGTGACCGTGCCGGTGGTGACCTTGACGAGGCCGAACAACGCCTTGAGCAGGGTCGACTTCCCGGCGCCGTTGGGCCCGATGATGCCGACGAGCTCGCCTTCGTCGACGTAGAGGTCGCAGCCGTCGAGGATGTTCACGCCCGGGAAGTAGCCGGCCACCAGCTCGTCGGCGCGCAGCAGGGCGTTCGCCGCGCCCGCCACGTGGGCGGTGCGGTCGGTGATCGCGGACTCGCTGCTGTTCATCGCGGGCCCTCCTCGGGCGTGCCATTGCGGCGTCGGTGACGAGGCGTGTCGGCGCCGTTGCCGGTGTCCGTGTCGTCCGTGTCGTCCGTGGCGGTGTCGTCCACGTCCGCCGGCTCGGCCTCGGTCTCCGTGGACACCTCGCCGACCGGCTCGCCCAGCTCGGCCTGGACCTCGGCCTCGATCTCGGCCAGCTGGCGCTCCTCCTCGGCCTCGGTCAGCGCGGCGTCGTGGTGGCTGCCGAGGTAGGCGTCGATGACAGCCGGGTCGGCCATGACCGAGGCCGGTGGCCCTTCGGCGACGATTTTGCCCTGGGCCATCACGATCACCCAGTCGGAGATGTCGCGCACCATGTCCATGTCGTGCTCGACGAAGAGCACCGTCATGCCCTGCTCGCGGAGGTCCTTGACGTGGCCCAGCAGCGACTGCGTGAGCGCTGGGTTGACCCCCGCCATGGGCTCGTCGAGCATCACCAGCGTGGGCTCGGCCATGAGCGCGCGGGCCATCTCCAGCAGCTTGCGCTGGCCTCCGGACAGTGATCCGGCGAAGTCGTCGCGTTTGGTGTGGAGCTTGAACCGCGCCAGGAGGTCTTCGGCGCGCTCGGTGGTGGCCTCCTCCTGACCGCGCCAGAGGAACGGCAGCACCGAGCGCCACAAGCTCTCGCCACTCTGGCCCGCGGCGCCGAGGCGCATGTTCTCGATGACCGAGAGCCGGGAGAGCGCCTTGGTGAGCTGGAACGTGCGCACCATGCCGGAGCGGGCGACCTTGTAGGCGGGCTGGCCGGCCAGCGGCGTGCCCTCGAAGGCCCAGCTGCCGGAGTCGGCGTGGTCGAAGCCGGTGAGGAGGTTGAAGAAGGTCGTCTTGCCGGCGCCGTTCGGGCCGATGAGCGCGGTGATGGCTCCGCGCTGGACCTCGACGTGCTCGACGTCGACGGCGGTGAGCCCGCCGAAGCGGCGCACGACGTTGTCGGCGACCAGGATCGGGTCGGGCTTGGCGGCTCCTGGTACGTGTTCGACGTCGGACAGCGAGCCCGGCGCGGTGATCTCAGCGGACATCGAAGGCCAGCTCCCTTCTGTCACCGAGTATCCCTTGTGGCCGGTAGATCATCAGAACCATCAGCCCCACCCCGACCAGCATGATGCGCACGAGGCCGATCTGGCTCTCCGAGACCAGCGCCTCGGGCACGAGGCCGGCGTCGGCTCCGGCGCGCAGCAGCGACTCGGTGACCGAGAAGATCAGCCACAGCAGGATCGAACCGACCACCGGCCCGAGTACTCGCGCCGCGCCGCCGAGGAGGAGCAGGGTGTAGAAGAAGAACGTGATCTGGGTGCCGAAGATCGACGGGATGATCGCCCGTGTGCCGGTGACCAGGGCGATGCCCGCGATGGCGCCGATCGCACCACCGATGACCAGCGACTGCATCTTGTAGGCGAAGACGTTCTTGCCGAGGCTGCGCACGGCGTCTTCGTCCTCGCGGATGCCCTTGAGGACCCGGCCCCACGGGCTGCGCATCAGCAGCCAGACGAGCAGGCACGCCAGCGCGACGATCGTCCAGCCGACGATCATGAACCACAGCTGGTTGCTGCGCAGGGTGATCGGCCCGAACTCGTACGGTCCTTCACCCAGCGGATTGGCCTCGTAGAAGGCGTTGGTGAACGTCCCGGAGAAGCCGGACGAGCCGCCGGTCCACTCGTCGAAGACCGTGGAGCCGAGCATGTGCCGCACGATCTCGGCCGCCGCGATGGTGGCGATGGCGAGGTAGTCGGCGCGTAGTCGCAGCGTCGGGATACCCAGCAGCAGCGCCAGCAGCAAGGCCATCAGGATGCCGATCAGCGCGGCCAGGACATACGGCACGTCGAAGCTGACGATCGAGATCGCCGTGCCGTAGGCGCCGACGGCCAGGAACCCGGCCTGGCCGAAGTTGAGCAGCCCGGTGTAGCCGAAGTGGACGTTCAGTCCGATGGCCGCGATGGCGTAGGCGATGGCGTTGACGCCGAAGGCCGCGTTGAACGAGTCGGCGACGAAGTTTCCCCAGTCCATGTGACCCTCCCTCTACCCGATCCGCTCGCGTCGGCCGAGGATGCCCTGCGGCCGGACGAGGAGGATGAGGATCAGAATGGCGAGCGCGCCGACGTTCTTGATCTCCGACGGGACGACGAGTGTGGAGATCTCGACGAACATGCCGACGATGATGGCTCCGACCATCGCCCCGAACGCCGTGCCCAGCCCGCCGAGCACGACCGCCGCGAACATCAGGAGCAGCATGTTCTGCCCCATCTGCGGGCTGACCTGCTGGGACAGACCAAGGAGCATCCCGCCCAGGCCGGCCAGAGCGGCACCGGAGGTCCAGACCCCGCGGATGATCCGGTCCACGTCGATGCCCGAGGCCGCGGCGAGCGCTGGGTTGTCGGAGACCGCGCGGGTGGCCTTGCCCCATCGCGTCCGCAGCAGCACGTAGCCCACTGCCAGCAGCGCGACCAGCGAGATGCCCATGCTGATGTAGTCCTGGACGCTGAGCCGGATCGGCCCGATCGCCACGATCTCCGACTGGACCGGGTAGGTACGCGGCGAGGTCCCGTAGAACGCCTGCAACAGCGATCGCACGAACAACGACAGGCCGATCGTGACGATCATCATCGGGATCAACCCGATGCCGCGTCTTCGCAGGGGTTTCCACAGCGTGGCGTCCTGACCCCAGCCGAAGGCCGCACAACACGCCACCGTGAGCAGGCCCGCCACCACGAACGGAAGCCCGAGTGTCGCGCCGAAGGTGAAGCCGAGCAACCCGCCGAGGCTCACCTGCTCGGCGTGGGCGAAGTTGGTGAGGCCAGTGGTCCCGAAGATGAGAGACAGGCCCACGGACGCCAGCGCCAGCAGCAGTCCGAAGCGCAGGCCCACCGCGCCGCGCTCGAGGATCCGGTCGAACGTGCTGGCCTCGACTCGCGAGCCCACGCCGAGGTTGAACCGCACCACCTGGCTGCGCCCTTCCCGGATCTCGCCGGTCCAGGGATTGTCCGCCGGATCGCGCAGGCTGAGCCCTTCGGGGAGGGTCTCCTCGTCCAGGGTCGCCGTGTAGGCCCCCGGCCCGGGCAGCTCGACCTCCCAGACGCCTTCGTCGTCGGACTCGGCCTCCTCGGAGAAGCCGTCGCCCTCGACGGTGATGCGCACGCCCTCGATGGGGTTGCGTTCGTCCTCGGCGGTGCGCTCCTCGAGCCGGCCACGGATCGACTCCGGCTGGTCGGCGGCCTGCGCCTGAACAGCGGCGAGAGCGCCCAGTGCGATGGCGGCGAGCAGGGCGGCGAGGACCCGGATCGGCCGGGGAAAGAGTCTGGCGGGCACGTGACTCCTTCTCAGAAGGTGGTGGTGCGGGAGCATAACCCGTGGACCGCCGTGGCTTTCAGCGCGCCGGACGGATGTGTCCGGACCGATACCTCATCCGCGCACAGTCGAGACCAAAGCCACCAGGAGCGGCGCCACGGCCAAGGCGGGCAGGAGGTCGCCCACCGGGAGCGGCTTCATCCGCAACAGACGCAGGGCCACGCCGACCAGCAACAGCCCGCCCGTGGCCGTGATGGCCGCGACGTGGGCGTCGTCGAGCACGCTGCCGGCAACCACGCCCACCACCGTCAACGTGCCCTGAACTGCGGCGATGGCCAGCGCCGAGGCCATCACGCCCCAGCCCAGCGATGCCGCGAAGGCCACGGCGGCGAAGCCGTCCAACGTCGCCTTCAACGCCAGCTGCTCGTACCCCTCGCCCATGCCGTCGGACAGCGAGCCGAGGATGGTCAGCGGGCCGACGCAGAAGACGAGCGAGGACGTGACGAATCCCTCGACGAATCGCCGGCGGGCCTCTCCGTCGCCGTCGTGGCTCAGCCGCCGCTGGAGCGCAGCGCCCGCGCCTTCCAGCCGGGCCTCGACTCGCAGCAGCGACCCGGCTATCCCGCCGATCAGCAACGCGCCGAGCACCACGAGGATCGTCGCCGACCCTCCGACCGCCGCGCCGAACTCGGTGTCGAGGACCGCCGCCGCGGAGGTGGCGGCGATCAGGAGGGTGACCAGCCCCAACGCGTCCGTGACGACGTCGCGAGTGCGCTGGGGGAGCCGGTGCCCGACGAGGAGGCCGAGGCCCGCGCCGACCACCACCGCGACGACGTTGAGGACGGTCCCGAATCCGGTGAACACGGCGTCACACCTCCGGTGGCGAAGCGTCGGCGCGAGGGTTCGATCCCTCGACTGGCCCGAGCCACCCTAGGACGTCAGCTGAACCGTTGCTGGAGGCGGAACGTCACCTCCTCGCCGGCCTGGTCCTTGCCGATGAGCTTGCACAGCGCCGCACGGATGGGCAGCCAATGCGGCCCGGTTCCCGACGGCATGAGGGTGGCGGTGAACGGGTGGCCGTCGATCGTCCCGCCGACCTTGACCGCCCGCCGGGTCCCGAGCAGTTCGGCGGAGCCGGGCACCGTCACGTAGGTGGCGAAGGACCCGTGCTTCTCGATCGGCGCGGTGAAGGTGTGATCGAGCGCTTGGGTGTTCGTCTGCGTCATCGTCGTCTCCCGGTTCAGTTCTCGCCCAGGACCGCGCGCAGCCGGGTGGCGAACGACGCGGGGTCGTCGGCGAAACCGGTGTGATCACCGGGGAACATCGTGGGCTCGATGCCGAGCGCCACGGCCAGCGCGGTCGACGTGCGGTCGCAGTACTGCCCGGCCGACTCCTCGCCGATGCCCACCACGACGCGGGCGGGAACCTCACGCAATGCCGGCAGGTCGGGCTCCCAGAACGTCGACCCGCGCAACTCGTGGGCGAACCAGAAGCGTTCGTCGGCGACCACCTGCGGGTCGCGGTCACCGCCGAACAACTGCTCCACGAGGCCGTCGGGCACGGTGATGCCGGCCTGGGCGAAGAACGTGTGCCAGGCGCCGATGACGTCCCCGGCGAGGTAGGTGCCGACGAGGTCCTCGGTGAGCGCGCGCTGGCGATCGCGGTCCTCCAGCAGCATCCCCACCGGGGGTTCGTGCGCGATCACCGTGGCGACCTGCTCGGGGTGGGCCTGGGTGAGAGCGAGGGCGCTGACGGCGCCGCCGCTGGAGCCGAAGACCGTGGCCGGGCCGGCGTCG
Organism: Jiangellaceae bacterium; assembly: GCA_036566745.1. Taxonomy (GTDB): domain Bacteria; phylum Actinomycetota; class Actinomycetes; order Jiangellales; family Jiangellaceae; genus DATCVR01. Next base: position 10,087 of record DATCVR010000340.1, read on the forward strand.
AGGTGGGCCAGGAGCCGCGAGAGGTCGTCGGCCCGCTGTTGCGGCGTCGAGTCCTGGTCCTGGTCGGCGACGCTGCTGCGGTTGATGCCGCGGGGATCGGTGGTCAGCACGGTGTGGTCGGCGGCGAGTAGGTCGGCTGCCGGCGCGAAGGAGCTGGCGTCCATCGGCGCGCCGACGAGGACCACCAGCGGCCCGTCGCCGCGCACCTCGTAGTACAGCCGGGCGTCGGGGACCGCGAGCTGCCCGGTCGCGACAGTGGTCATGTGGTTCATCGGAAACCTCCTGGAACAGCGTGGTCGTACCTGGTCAGAAGGGGAGACTTCCGTGGTGGGGCAGAATCATCGGGTGGTGACCGAGAATTCCCCGCGGACCGCCGATCCGCGGTCCGACGACGACGCGGACGCCGCCCTGGCCCGCGCCAGAGCCGGAGACGACGCCGCGTTCACCCGCCTGGTGGAGCCATTGCGGCGGGAGCTGCACGTCCACTGCTACCGCGTGCTCGGCTCCGCTCACGATGCCGACGACGCCCTGCAGGACGCCTTGGTGCGGGCGTGGCGGGGGCTCGCGCGGTTCGAGGGTCGCAGCTCGCTGCGCTCGTGGCTCTACACCGTGGCCACCCGCACCTGCCTCGACATCGTCAAGAGCCGTGGCCGGCGCGCCATGCCGGTCGACCTCGGCCCCTCCAGCGAGCGAGCCGTGGTCGGCGACGTCGCGCGGAGCGAGGTCGCCTGGCTGGGGCCGTACCCCGACGCGGGCCTGGCCGGCGGCCTGGCCGGTCCGGAGGCCCGCTACGAGCAACGCGAGGCGGTCGAGCTGGCGTTCGTCGCCGCGTTGCAACACCTGACGGGCAATCAGCGCGCGGCGCTGCTGCTGTTCGAGGTGCTCGGCTTCTCCGCCGCCGAGATCGCGGAGATGATGGACACCACGACGATCTCGGTCAACAGCGCGCTCCAGCGGGCCCGGCGAATCGTGGCCGAGAAGGTGCCGTCGCGCACCCAGCAGCAGACGTTGCGAGAGGTCGACGACGCCCGGGTGCGCGAGATCGTCGCCGGGTTCTCCGCCGCGTTCGAGGACGGCGATGCCGACGCGCTGGTCGCGTTGCTCACCCAGGACGTCACCTGGTCGATGCCTCCGCTGCCGCACTGGTACCACGGCCTGGAGGCGGTCACCGACTTCGCCGTGCGAGTCCCGATCACCGGGTGCGGCGACTGGCGCCACCTCCCGACCAGCGCGAACGGTCAGCCCGCGGTGGGCTGCTACCTCTGGGACGACGACGCCGGCACCCACCTGGCCTGGTCGGTCGAGGTGCTGACCCTGCGAGGCGACCGGATCGCCGAGATCACCTCGTTCGTCGGCGCCGAGAACCTCGCGCTGCTGGGGCTGCCCGCCTCCCTGCCGTAGCCCTGCTCACTCGGGCGACGGCTTGACGACGCCGGCTCCTGCGGACAACCGCGGGGTCACGCCTCGCCGACGTTGCAGTAGGGACACGGCACGTAGGTCGGGTGCCGGGGAACATCGTCCGGTACGTCGTGAATCTCGTATCCCAAGTCTCGCAGGCGGTCGGCTCGGGGATCGGGAAAGCCAGGACCGGACGCCATCTCCCAGGAACGCACGTGAACGACGAGCTTGGGTTCCTTCACGCGCGGTGATGATACACGTATCGAAACGTCTATAGACGTCTAGAGACGTACTCACTGGTACCTTGGCGTCAAGACACGTCTAGCGTCGTTGCATGAGGACGATCGATCACGGCGCGGCGATGCCGGTATGGCGGCAGTTGGCCGACCTCCTGCGCTCGCAGATCGAATCCGGCGAGCTGGTGGGCATGATCCCGAGTGAGCGCACCTTGTGGGAGACCCACGATGTGTCGCGTGGGACTGTGCGGAAGGCCGTTGATGCGCTGGTAGAGGAAGGTCTGCTGGAGCGAGTCCAGGGGCGCGGAACGTTCGTCAAGAACGCTTGACCACCGACACGTCTCCGCAGGTCAGGCCCCTGGAACTGGATATCCCTCCGGGACCGGGCGCAGCAGGCAGGTGATGCGAGCGGTGCAGACCCGGCGGTCCTCGTCGTCGGTGATGATGATCTCGTAGGTCGCGGTGGTCCGGCCGCGGTGGGCCGGGGTGGCGACGCCGGTGACGTGACCGCCGGTGACGGCCCGGTGATGGGTGGCGTTGATGTCGACACCCACCGGGTATCGCTCGGGCATGCCGTGCAGGCTTGCCGCCACCGATCCGAGGCTCTCGGCGAGCACGCACGACGCGCCCCCATGGAGGAGCCCGAACGGCTGCGTGTTGCCGTCCACCGGCATCCTGGCCACGACCCGCTCGGGAGTGGCCTCCAGGTACTCGATGCCCAGGCGCTTGTCGAGGGCGGCGGCCGGGATGTCGGTCAGGTCGGTCATGTCGCGGACGATACCCGTGGTGGGAGTGCCCGCGACGACCGACCGGCCCGAGCCTCACGGCCGGACGAAACTGACCACCATGTCCTCGTTCGCCTGGTCCCTGCAGGTGTAGCGCGGCGGGTCGCCGTCGCGAGTGCACACGAATCCCAGTGCTTCCAGCGGCTCTCCGTGCTGGAGCGCAGTGATCTCGGCGAGCAACTCCTCGACCTTGGCGCACTCGACCCCGGTGGCGGCGATGTCGGTGTAGTCGGCGCGTTGCGGCTCTTCGATGGTGACGTCGGGGCAGGTGATCGTGTCGGCTGCCTGATCGAGCGGAACCTCGACGGTGGTCGGGGTCCCCCAGACGCGGGAGTCCACCGCGCCGAGCTCGCCCTCTTCGGGAGCGTCGGGATCGGGCGGGTCGATGGTGCCCTTGCCGTCACGGACGGTGAGCCACCCGGTGTCCGCTCCGCCCGCGCGGCCTTCGAGGGGGCGGCCGCTCTGGACGTACGGGTCGACCTGGGTCCAGGTGTCGTCCTCCAGCAGCCACAGCCCGGCCTGTGCGATCTCGCGGCACGGCTCACCCTCGACCCACTCGGTGCCGGCCATGATCGCGTAGAGCTCGTCACCGTCGAAGAACAGTTCCTTGATGATGGTGTCGGCGGGCTGGTCGGGGTGCGCGATCTCGCTGAGGTCGCCACCGTCGAGGATGTAGGCGCCGTTGTCGTTGAGGCATTCGGCGTATCCCGTGACTGCGGCGATCCGGTCGCCGGAGGCGGACACGGCGAGACCGGCCTGCATGCCGCCGGCGACATCGTGCGACGGGCCGACCTCACCGGACTCCGGGTCGATCAGCCACAACCGCTCGGAGGCGTGGGCGCCGCCGGTCTCGTGCACGACCAGCCGCCCGCCGACCTGGCCGACGAGCGTCAGTGACCCGACGACGTCGGCGGGGTACTCCGGCTGGGTGACCTCGACCTCTTCCAGCGTGCGAGCGTCGTAGGCGCTCAGCGTGCCGTCGTAGTGCAGGCGGTAGACGAGCTCGCCGCTGGACTCCTCGGGATCGGGGTGCGCGGGCGGGACGTCGGGGGCGAGGGCGAGTGATAGGCCGCACTCTTCGCAGAGCTCCTCGATGGGGGTCTCGACCACGTCGGACTCCGGGCCCTCCCACGAGAACAGCTCGGTGTCGGTGGCGCCCACGAGGACCGAGCGGTCGCCCGACCAGTCGACCCAGCGCAGCTCGTCGGCGGACACCTCGAACACCGGACGGGACGTGCGCCCGTCGAAGGCGAACAGCACACCGTCCTGGACGTAGGCGGCGTGTGTCGTCTCGGCCGGGTCGGCAGGCGGGTCGGTGGGATCGCCGTCGGGGCCACCGTTGCGGAGAACGTCCAGAGTGCCAGGGATATCGAGCAGCCCACGCCCGGCGCCGACGTCGTCGCGGTCGCTCTCTCGGAGCCGGTCGAGGTCGGCGGCCGCGAACATGGCGTTGGTGAGTTCCGATACGGAGGCGTCGGGGAACTCGGCGGCGGCGATCGCGACAGCGGCAGCGACGTGCGGCGCGGCCTGTGAGGTTCCTTGCAGGCGCTCGTAGCCGCCGCCGGGGTAGTCGGAGAGCACGTAGCCCTCGTCGTCGCCGTCGAACGGAGAGTCGGCCTCGTCGCCTCCGGGGGCCACGAGGTCGACGTCGACGTTGCGGCTGGAGTAGGGCGCGAGCTCGCCGTCGTCGTCGACCGCGCCGACACCGACGACGCCGTCGAACACCGCGGGGACTTGGCGCTGGCTGCGTTCCGCGCACCTGTCGGTCGGCTTGTCTACGTGACCGCAATTGCCGGCGCTGTTGACCAGCACCACGCCGTTGTTGCGGGCGAACTCGACGGCCGCGGCAGCGGTGGCCAGCGCGGCGTCGTCATAGCGCTCCACGGCCGAACCGAACGACATGTTCGCGACGTCGACCCCGTGGTTGACCGCCCAGACCAGCCCGACCGACCACGAAGGGCCACCCTCGTTGATGCCAAGCAGCCGGACCGGCACGTCGACGATGCCGACGCCCGGCGCGACCCCGAGGACATCCCCACCGCCGCGCCGGGCGCCGACGATTCCGGCTACGTGGGTGCCGTGGCCGTCGTGGTCGAGGCCCTGCTCACTATCGAAGTGCCGACGGGTGACGACAGCGTCGTGCAGGTCCGGATGCTCGGAGTCGACACCGGAGTCGATCACCGCCACGAGCGCACCCTCGCCGTCGGGCCAGGGGAGTTCGGTGGAGTCTTCGGGAACGCCGAGCTCGTCGAGATTCCACTGGTCGCCGCGCCGGTCGTCGTCCTCGTCCGGGACGGGCTCGGGCAGCACCGCGGCAGCGATGACGTCGGGGTCGTCGGCCAGCTCGGCCTGGCGTGCCGCGACGTCGTCGGCCGGGAGGTATTCGGTGGCGGTGGTCAGGCAGGATCCGTCGATCCGCACGATGTCGAGGGCGACGAGCGACTCGTCGTCGGGCGCCGGCTCCGGTTCTTGGTTGCAGTCGGGGCTGGGCTCGGCGTCATGGAGGAGTTCGAGCTTCTGCGCGTCGAGAAGGGTGGCCGGGTCGATGCCGGCGCCCCCCTCGGCGGAGGCGTCGTCACGGTCGCGGTCGACCACGACGTACGCCGTCACCGCGCCGGCCACGACCACGACGGCCGCCGCGATCGCGATCAGCCACCGGCGACGGGATCGCGGCGCACTCGCAGGCGGGCCGGGCGGAGGTGGTGGCGGCGGGCGGTCGCCGGAGGCGTCGGTCACGGTCGCCGACGATATCGCGGACCGGTGACGACACAGGGGGCCACAACCCAGCTCGGGTTGCGGCCTCCTGTGGTGCCCGTCGCGTGGTGGTCAGCCGACGTGCACCGGATTCGTGTCGTCGGTGGCCAGGTCCTTGTGCTTGACCGAGAGGCCGAACAGCACGACCGCGGCGGCCCCCAGGATGATCGCCCCGGACACCAGGAACGCCCTGGTGAAGCCGTGGGTGGTGGCGACGGCGGTGAACTGTGCCTCCAGGCCCTGCAGCTTTTCCGGGCTGGCGCCGGACGTGGCCGCCTTCTGCAGCTCGGGCGTGAGCTCGGCGAAGCGGTTGTTGATCGCCGTGGTCGAGACCGTGCCGAGCAGGGCCAGGCCGATCGCGCCACCGATCTGCTGGACGGTGTTGAGCACCGCGGAGCCGACCCCGGAGTCCTCCTCGCCGACGCCGCTGACCGCGGTCAGGGTGAGCGGCACGAAGATCAGGCCCATGCCGAGCGAGAGCACCACGATGTAGGGGAGTAGGTCCGTGAGGTACGACGAGTCGACCTCCAGCTGGCTGAACCCGTACATCCCGATACCGGCCAGGCCGGCACCGGCGCCGGCGATCCAGCGTGGGTCGATCCTGGCGATGAGCACCGACGCGGTCTGGGCCGCGACGACGATGCCGACACTGAACGGCAGGAACGCGAAGCCGGTCTGGAGCGCGCTGTAGCCGAGAATCGCCTGGATGTAGATGCCCAGGAAGTAGAACATCGAGAACATCGAGGCACCCACCGCCAGCATCACGAGGAAGCTGATGCCGCGGGTGCGGTCGGCCAGGATCCGGAACGGCATCAGAGCGTGCCGCGAGCGGGCCTCGATGACCAGGAACGCCGCGATCAGCGCGACACCCGCTCCGATGAAGGCGAGCGTGACCGGGTCGTCCCAGCCGGCCGTGGGCTCTGCGGCGTGGGTCAGGCCGTAGACCAGCGAGGTGAGGCCGAGCGTGCCGGTGATCGCGCCGGGCAGGTCGAACTTGCCGGTCCGCCGCGGCGACTCGCCCAGGTAACGGACCGCCAGCACCGCGACCAGCAGGCCGATCGGGGTGTTGATGAAGAAGGTCCAGCGCCAGGACAGCTCGGTCAGGGCGCCACCGAGGATGAGGCCGATGGCCGCACCGGCACCCGACATCGCGGCGTAGACCGCCATGGCGCGGTTGCGTTCCTTGCCGGCCGGGAAGGTGGTCGTGATCAGCGCGAGCGCGTTCGGCGCGGCAGCGGCAGCCGCTACACCCTGCAGCACTCGGCTGAGCAGCAGGATCTCCTCGCTCTGGGCGACACCGCCGATGAACGAGGCGACGCCGAAGAGCACGACGCCGAACATGAAGACCTTGCGCCGGCCGAAGATGTCGCCGATCCGGCCGCCGAGCAGCAGGAGCCCGCCGAAGGCCAGCGCGTAGGCGTTGACCACCCACGGCAGCGTCGCGTTGGTGAAGCCGAGCTCGTCCTGGATGTGGGGGAGGGCGATGTTGACGATGGTGCCGTCGAGCACGACCATCAGCTGCGCCATGCTGATCAGCGCGAGGGCGATCCCGAGATGCCGGTGGCCGTGCCCCGACTGGGCGTCGGGTGCCTCGGGTGCCACCTCCTCGGGAGGGTCGGCTTGGATGACGTTCTCAGACATGCTGGGTTGATCCCCTCTGGGTGACCTGCGTGGGTGGTGACCGGCGGGTGACGCGCCGGTGAGGTGAGTTCGGTGGTTCGGGGTGGGTCAGCTGCGCTGCGACCCGTGAGTCGCGGGCATGATCAGGTTGTCGATGACCCGGACGACGAAGTCGTTGTCGGGCGGGATGCCGAGGACGAACGCCCGATGGATCATCACCGCCGGCAGCGTCTGGGAGAGCAGCTCGACATCCGTGTCTCCCGTGATCTCGCCGCGCTCGACGGCTCGTGCGTAGACCTCCTCGACCACCTCGAGCCGCGGAGCGAGGAAGCTGCGCTGGAACACGTCGTAGAGGTCGGTGTCGCGGTGCAACGCCGTCAAGAGCCCTGCCATCACCGACATCGGCAGCTCGTCGGTGAAGCCGCCGTCGCCGCACGACATCTCGATCAGGTCGCCGCGCAGGCTGCCGGTGTCGATGTCGGCCGGGATCGGACAGCCGCCCTTGGCCCGGCTGATAGCCTCGACGACCAGCTGGGCCTTGGTCGGCCAGTGGCGGTAGAGCGTGGCCTTGCTCGCCTTCGCGGCGGCTGCGACCGCGTCCATGGTCAGGCGGTCGTACCCGAGCTCGGCGAGGACCTCGACGGTGGCGTCGAGGATCTGGCTCACCCGGTCGCCCTCGACGCGGGGCCGGTGGCGAGGGCCTGCGGCGTGCTCGGCGATGTCGGTCATGGCTCTCCGTGGTGCCCGAGGGGGTGACGGCGCTGTCGCCCGGCAGTGGATGGTACGAAACCGTTTCGTTTCAAGTCGACCGTACGCGGCGAGGCTCGGCGAGGCAATCGCAGGGCGGTGTGACGTGGCCGACATCGGGTGCGAAGAGTGTCGGCGCGGGCTACTAGGGTGGCGCCGTGGCCGAAACCTCTAGCGCTCCCCGCCTGTTGCTACTCGACGGACACTCCCTCGCGTATCGGGCGTTCTACGCGCTGAAGGACGCCAATCTCGTCACCACCACGGGCCAGCACACCGAGGGCGTCTACGGCTTCACCTCGATGCTCATCAACGTCCTGCGCGACGAACAGCCCACCCACGTCGCGGTGGCCTTCGACGTCTCGCGCCAGACGTTCCGCAGCGAGCGCTTCCCCGAGTACAAGGCCAACCGCTCGTCCTCGCCCGACGAGTTCCGCGGCCAGATCGACCTCGTCAAAGAGGTGCTGGCGGCGCTGCACATCATCTCGGTCGAGAAGGACGGCTTCGAGGCCGACGACGTCATCGCCACGCTGGCCACCCAGGCCGAGGAGCAGGGCCTCGACGTCCTCATCTGCACGGGCGACCGCGACGCGTACCAGCTGGTCAGCGACCACGTCACGGTCCTGTACCCGCGCCGGGGCGTCTCCGACCTCTGGCGCATGACGCCCGAGGCCATCCAGGAGAAGTACGGCCTGTCGCCCGCGCAGTACCCCGACTTCGCGGCGCTGCGCGGCGACCCCTCGGACAACCTCCCCAACATCCCCAGCGTCGGCGAGAAGACCGCGGCGAAGTGGGTGGTCCAGTTCGGCTCGCTCGACCAGCTCGTGGCCCGAGCCGACGAGGTCAAGGGCAAGGCCGGCGAGGCGCTCCGGGCCCACCTCGGCCAGGTGATGTCCAACCGCCAGCTCACCGAGCTGGTCCGCGACGTCCCGCTCGACTCCCGCATCGACGACCTCGCACGCCAGTCCTGGGACCGCGAGGCGGTCCACCAGCTTTTCGACACCCTCCAGTTCCGGGTGCTGCGCGACCGCCTGTACGAGTACCTCGGCACCACCGAGCCCGAGGCTGACGAAGGTTTCGAGATCGAGGTCGCCCAGCTCGGCCCGGGTCAGGTGGCCGCCTGGCTGGCCGAGCACGCCACGTCCGGGCGCACGGGCGTGTCCGTCCGCGGCACGTGGGGCAGCGGCACGGGCACCATCACCGAGATCGCGCTGGCCACCTCGGGTGGCACCGGCGCGTGGTTCGAGCCGTCGGCGCTCACCCCCGGGGACGACTCCGCGGTGGCCGCCTGGATGGCCGACGCCGCCCATCCCAAGGTCCTTCACGACGCCAAGGGCCCGCTCCACGCGCTCACGGCGCGGGGCTGGCCCCTGGCCGGGCTGGCCGCCGACACCGCGCTGGCCGCGTTCCTCGCGCTGCCCGGGCAGCGCTCCTACGACCTCGCCGATCTCGTGCTGCGGTTCCTGGGCCGCGAGCTGCGCGCCGAAGACTCCGGCGATCAGCTCCAGCTCTCCCTCGACGGCGGCGACGAAGCCCAGCTCGGCCACGACGAGACGGTCCGCGCCAGGGCCGTGCTCGACCTCTCGGTCGCCCTCGACGCCGAGCTCGCCAAGCGCGGCGGGCGGCGCCTGCTCGACGAGGTCGAGCTGCCGCTGATCGGGGTGCTCGCCGTGATGGAGCAGGCCGGGATCGCCATCGACGTCGACCACCTCGAGTCGCTCGAGTCCTCCTTCGCCGACGCCGTGAAGCAGGCGGCCGAGGACGCCTACGCCGCCATCGGCCGCACCGACGTCAACCTCGGCTCGCCCAAGCAGCTGCAAGAGGTGCTCTTCGACCAGCTGGGCATGCCCAAGACCAAGCGCACCAAGACCGGCTACACCACCGACGCCGACGCCCTGGCGGAGCTCTTCGCCAAGACCGAGCACCCGTTCCTCGAGGCCCTGCTGCGCCACCGCGACGTCTCGCGCCTGCGGGTCACGGTCGAGGGCCTGCTCAAGTCGGTGAGCGACGACGTCCGCATCCACACCACGTTCAACCAGACCATCGCCGCCACGGGCCGGTTGTCCTCCACCGACCCCAACCTCCAGAACATCCCGATCCGCACCGACGAGGGGCGGCGCATCCGCGAGGCGTTCGTCGTCGGGCCGGCCTACGAATGCCTGCTCACGGCCGACTACAGCCAGATCGAGATGCGCATCATGGCCCACCTCTCCGACGACGACGGCCTGGTCGAGGCGTTCGCCTCGGGCATGGACTTCCACTCGGTCACCGCGTCGCGGGTGTTCGGGGTGCCGGCCGACGAGGTCACCCCGGCCATGCGCGCCAAGATCAAGGCGATGAACTACGGGCTCGCCTACGGCCTGTCGTCCTTCGGGCTCTCGCGTCAGCTCAGCATCGAGGTCGGCGAGGCCCAGACCCTGATGAACGAGTACTTCGAGCGCTTCGGGGGAGTCCGCGACTATCTCCGCGAGATCGTCGACCGCGCCCGGATGGACGGCTGGACCGAGACGATCATGGGCCGGCGGCGCTACCTGCCCGACCTCACCAGCGACAACCGCCAGCGCCGCGAGATGGCCGAGCGGATGGCGCTGAACGCCCCCATCCAGGGCTCCGCCGCCGACATCATCAAGGTGGCGATGCTCGGGGTCGATCGCGCTCTGCGCGAGAACGAGCTGCAGTCGCGGATGCTCCTCCAGGTCCACGACGAGCTCGTCCTCGAGGTGGCCTCGGGCGAGCGCGACGCAGTCGAGAAGCTGGTCAGGCACGAGATGGGCGCTGCCTACCCGTTGCGGGTTCCGCTCGACGTGTCGGTGGGCGTCGGCCGCACCTGGCAGGACGCCGCCCACTAGTCCGTCCCTTGGGGTGGCGCGGGACGCTCGCCCATGCGAAGGTCGGTGCAAGAAGGACCGGCTGAGGGGAGCGGCCTCCGTGGGACCTGCTATGCGCATCGCCGGCGCGGCCGTGGCCGCCGTCGGGGTCCTTTCGCTGGGAGGTGCCACCGGGTTGGCTGGGCCGGCCGACGTCGCGGCCACGTCGTCCGTCGTCTCGGTCCTGCCCTATCACCACGACGGCAGCGAGTTCGGCGACGGGATCGTCCCGGGCGACATCACAGCGCAGCACGACGCCATCGCGGCCTCCGTCAGTGTGGTCACGGCCGCGGCTCCGCTGGCCGCGCCGGCCGTCGTCCCCGTGCTCGAGGCTCCCGCGTCGCCGGTGGTGACCGGCGCGATCGGCGACCTCGGCATCCCGGGCATCGTCCTCGACGCGTACAAGAGCGCGGCGGCCCACCTGGCGCTCGACGATCCGAGCTGTCGCATCGGCTGGGAGGTGCTCGCGGGCATCGGCAAGGTCGAGTCCGCCCACGCCCGCGGAGGCCGGCTGAACGCGGCCGGCGACGCCGTGCCCCGCATCCTCGGGCCGGTGCTCAACGGCGGCCCGTTCGCGGCGATCGGCGACCACGACGCCGGGCGCTGGGACGGCGATGCGCAATGGGACCGCGCCGTGGGGCCCATGCAGTTCATCCCTGGCACCTGGGAGACGTTCGGGGTCGACGGCTCGGGTGACGGCGTGGCCGACCCGAACAACGTCTTCGACGCCACGGTCGCGGCGGCCGAGTACTTGTGCCACGGCGGAGCCGACCTGTCCACCGACGCCGGCCGCGACTCCGCCCTGCGCCGGTACAACAACTCCTCGTCCTACGTGGCGCTGGTCAAGTCCTGGATCGCGGCGTACGAGGCGGGACGCGCCGTCGTCACCGAGGCCGCCGGCCCGGGCCCGGAGCTTCCGACGGAACCTCCGGTTCAGCCGCCGCCCACAACGCCACCGACTGAGCCCCCGACGACCCCGCCGACCACGCCCCCGACGACCCCGCCGACTGAGCCCCCGACCACGCCTCCCACCGAGCCTCCGACCGAGCCTCCGACCGAGCC
>DATCVR010000341.1:0-6270 GCA_036566745.1 Jiangellaceae bacterium
CTACGTCGAAGCGCTCGAGCAGATGTGCGGCGCGCCGATCTCGGCGGTGGGCGTCGGCCCAGGTCGTGAAGAAATCATCCCAATCCGCGATCTGATCCGTTCCCGCTGAGGCATTTCTACGCTAACGTCTGGCGGCGACGGGCCAAGCGTGGGGGAGTCTTTGTCGTACGACGATCATCGGCCGCGGCGCTTCGGCGTCGCGCGGAGGATGCTGCTCGCGCTGGGTGGGAGCGCGGCGGGTCTGGTGTTCGGTGCCGCCGTCGCGTCCGCCGCTGACGCGGAGTCTCCCGTGGCCGAGCTCGACGCCGCCACGCCGATCGTGAGCGAATCCGGCACACCGGCCGACGCCGCCCCTGACCAGGCCACGCCCGGCCACTCCGAGCGCCGCCACGACCCGTCGCGCCAGGCCGACCGCCGCGACCCGCAGCCCGACGCCGAGCCGGTCGAGGTCGAGCTCCCCGACGAGCGACGCCCGGTGGCCGATCCGCCCAACGACGATGTCGCCCGCGACGACACCTCGGCCGACGACACCTCGGCCGACGACGCCTCCGACCAGGAGACCTCGCGCGAGGAAGCCGCGCGGGACACCCCGGACCGCTCGTCGGATCGCACCGATCGCGACGGCACCGGCGAGCAGTCCGACTCCGAGCCTGTCGCGCCGCTCGTCGACGTCGTGACCAGCGACGACGCCACCGCCGACCCGGCCGAGACCGAGGTCCAGCCGGACACCCAGGCACCGCTTGAGGTCGACGCGCCCGAGGTCAGCTCGCCGGTGGTCCCCGAATCCGACACCGACGCCTCCACCGGTGGCCTCCTCGGCGGGGTCGGCGGGCTGGTGGGCGGCCTCGTAGACCCGCTGACCGATGGGCTCTCCGACCTGGTCGGCGGCGTGCTGGGCGGGGTCGACGGCATCACCGACGCGGTGATCAGCCCGATCCTCGACCCGCTGCTTCCGCCCTCCGACGACCTCGACCCGCCGCTGGACGACCCGCTCGACGACCTCACCCAGATCCCGATCATCGACCCGATCGTCGACGACACTCCCGACCCGTCCGACCCCGGCGTGCAGCTGCCCGGTGAGCCTCAGGTGTTCGAGCCGCCCAGCCGCGAACAGATGATCGTGGTGCCGCCCGCCGACGACGCCTCCACCGACGACCCCGCCGACGACGCCGTGGCGCCCGGGCCGGCCGTCACGGTCGCCGAGCAGGTGCCCGCCATCGACGCGTGGACGATCCGCGACGCCGCCGTCCAGGCCGCCGACGCCACGGGGGTCCCCGACACCGGCGCCTACGCCCGCACGGCTGTCTTCACCGCGGACGACGCCGCCGAGTCCGACCAGACCAACGCCGTCGACCCGTCCGGCGCGCCCACCACCAGCGCCAGCAGCTCCGGCGACCGCTCGCCGACCAGCGGTGTGGTCGTGGCCGCGGCCGGGCCCCTCGCTGTCGGCGCGCTGGTCATCCGGCGCCGCCGACGCGGCCCTCCGGGTCTTCTCGACCGACCTCGCCGCCCCGACGTACGCCCTGGCTGACAGCCGCTCCACGACCATCGCATCGGCGCCTTCGGCGCGCCGTCATGCCGTGGTCGTCCCGCCGCGCCCTACTTCGGGCGCCGGAGATCCGACTGGTCTTTTCGGTGTGGATGGAGCACAGAACTCATGGACAACAGCGTGTACCGAGCCGTCACTTACACGGTGGCCGGCGGGCTTGCGCTCATCGGCTTGGTGTTCAGCACGATTCTTCCCGACGACGGCGGCTCACGGCAGATCGGCATCGCCGCGCTGCTGGGCTTCGCCATCTTCTGGCTGGGGCACGAGGCCCGGAGGCGCTGAGCGCGCCTCACCCGGACGCGCATGCCCTCGGCGTCGGGTCGTTCAGACGACCGTGGAACGACCGAGGGTGCGCCCGTGGGTGGACTGTCGCAGCAGCGTGAAGCCCATGCGCTCGTAGAAGCCGATGGCTCGCTGGTTGGCCTCGCCGACCCCGAGGTGGACCGCCGGCGAGCCGGCTTCGTGCAGCGCGCCGAGCAGCCGCTCGATCAGCGCCCGCCCGTATCCCTGCCCCTGGGTCCGCGGCAACAGGTCGACGTGCAGGTGCGACGGGTAGTCGCGGACGACGTCGTCCGGTGCCGCGTGGGGCCGGTGGACGACGTCGAGCAGGCGGGCGTCGGCGGACCCGGGCGGGAAGTGGCCCACGGGGTAGCGGGCGCGCAGCGGTGGCCACCACGTCGCCTCGCAGCGGGCCTCGAAGGCGCGGGTGTCAAGAGCTCCGAGGACGTATCCGGCGACCCCCTCGGCGTCCTCGACGACGAACGCGAGCTCGGGCCCGTACTCCACGTACGGCCCCACGTACACCTCACCCAGGAGCTGCGGGTCGAGGTAGAGGTCGGTGGCATCGTCGCCGCTGGCGCCGGTCTTCAGGCAGATCGCGTACAGGGCGTCGCGGTCGGACGGGTCATAACGGCGGATCGTCACGTCGCTCCTGGTCGTTGCGGGCATGGCGTCCCTCGGCCCGGGTGGTGGAAGGCTGTGTGAGGTCCCGGCCGTCGTGGCCGAGGTCACGGCCGGCGCCGCCGGCGGCGAAACCGTACTCGACCAGTTCGGCGACGCGCTCGAGCGCCTCCTCGACGGCTGCCTCGGGCAGGTCGCCGAGCTGGCCGTCGATGACGAGGCAGGCGAGCCCGTGCACGGCGGACCACGCGGCGATCTCCGCCATGGGCCGGCGCTCGGCCGGCAGGTAGCCGCTGGCCACCAGCTCGTCCATCGTGCGCACCAGCAGGTCGAACGGCGGTGGCTGCTCACCCTCGCGCACGACCGATCCGCCGGGCCCGAACGCCATCCGGAACAGCCCCGGCCCGGCCAGCGCGACCCGGACGTAGGTGCGGCCCAGTGCCACGAGCCGGCGCAGCGCCACGTCGCCGGGTGAACCGGACTCGTCGACCTGGCGGAGCCCGTCCTGCATCGCCGTGCCGAGGGTCGTCAGGGCGCGTGCCTTGACTTCGCGCAGGAGGTCGTCGGCATTGGCGAAGTGACGGTAGGCCGCGGTGGGGGTGACGCCGACCGCTCGCGCGGCGGCCCGCACCCCCACGGCCTCGGGCCCGCCGGTCTCGGCGAGCTCGGCGCCGGCGGCGATCAGCGCGTTGCGGAGGTCGCCGTGGTGGTACGTCGGACGGTCCGTCGTGGCGCGGGGCATCACAGATGTTGACACCTACCCACATCTGATGGCAAGTTGACGGGCACCAAGTTTACATCCGCCAAGTTCACGGTAGTTCACATATCGTCGACGCGGCCGGCTTCGAGGGGCGACCACCATGCTCACCAGACTCGCGACGTTCGTCGTCTGGCACGCCCGGATCGTTCTCGTCGTCTCCACCATCGCGATGCTCGGAGCCGCGGCCGTCGGCTTCGGCGCGTTCGGCAAGCTCCAGACCGGGGGGTTCGAGGATCCCGCGGCCGAGTCGAGGGCGGCGGCCGAGCTCCTCGCCGCCGAGGGCGGGACCACCGATCTGGTCCTACTGGCGCGGACCGCGAGTGGCACCGTCGACGATCCCGAGGTCCAGGCGGCCGGCACCCGGCTCACCGAGCGGTTGCGCGCGGAGCCGGGCATCGGCGCGGTCGACTCCTACTGGAGCACCCAGGCCCAGCAACTGCGCTCGAACGACGGCACCGAGGCTCTCGTCCTGGTCGATCTGGCCGAGGCCGACGACGATGCGATCGCCGAGAGCTACGTGGGTGACGTCGACGGGCTGACGGTCGTGGCCGGTGGCGAGTTCGGCGTCGGCCAGGACATCGGCGACCAGGTCGGACGCGACCTCGCGATCGCCGAGAGCATCGCCGTTCCGCTCATCCTGGTGTTGCTGGTGTTCGCCTTCGGCAGCCTCGTGGCCGCGCTGCTGCCGCTGGCGATCGGGCTCGTCGCGATCCTCGGCACCTTCGGCGAGCTGTCGGTCATCGCGGAAGTCACCGACGTCTCGATCTACGCGATCAACATCACCACCGCGTTGGGGCTGGGCCTGGCGATCGACTACGCACTGCTCGTCGTCAGCCGGTTCCGCGAGGAGCTAGGGGCGCCGGACTCCGGCGTGTCGGTCGGCGACGCGGTCGTCCGCACGGTGAGCACGGCCGGGCGGACGATCGTGTTCAGCGGTCTGGCCGTAGCGGCCGCGCTCGCCACCCTGCTGGTGTTCCCGCTGTACTTCCTCCGTTCGTTCGCCTACGCCGGGATCGGCGTCGTGGCCATCTCGGCGTTCGGTGCGCTGGTGCTCCTGCCCGCGCTGCTCGCGGTCCTGGGCCGGCGGGTCAATGCCGGCGCGCTGCCGTGGTCGAAGGCGGTCCGTGGCGCCGAGGCACCGTTCTGGGGGCGCCTGGCGGGGGCCGTCATGCGGCGGCCGCTCGTCACCGCGGCGCCGGTGGTCGCCGTGCTCCTGCTGGCGGCCGCGCCCCTGCTCGACGTCCGCTTCGGTACCCCGGACGAGCGAGTGCTCCCCGAGACTGCGTCGAGCCGGCAGGTCGGCGACGCGCTGCGCGAGGACTTCCCGGTGCGTGACAACGGTGCGATCCAGATCGTCACGACGGCTCCGGTGGCCGACACCGACCTGGCCGCCTACGCGGACCGGCTCTCGGTGCTGCCCGACGTCGAGCGGGTGGACTCCCGGCTCGGGACGACCGTGGCCGGGACCACGACGCCGCCCGACGCCGCGGCCGGGGGCGGAACCGAGGACACTGGGCCGGCGCCCGCCCAGGAGCGGCTCGCGATCGTGACCGCCGCCGATCCGACCTCGGACGCAGCGCGGGAGCTGGTCCGGTCGGTGCGGGCAGTGCCTGATCCGGCGGGCGCGGCGGCCCTCGTCGGTGGTGACAGCGCTGCTCTCGTCGACAGCCTGGACGCGGTGGGCGGACGACTGCCGCTGGCGATCGGGCCGATCGTGCTGACGACGTTCGTCGTGCTGTTCCTGTTCACCGGGAGCCTGGTCCAGCCGATCCGCGCGCTGCTGTGCAACGCGCTGGTGCTCGGAGCCACCCTCGGCGTGATGGTGCTGATCTTCCAGGAAGGTGCGCTGTCGTCGGCTCTCGGATTCACGCCGATGCCGCTGGACACCTCGATGCTGGTGCTGCTGTTCTGCATCGCCTTCGGGCTCTCGATGGACTACGAGGTGTTCGTCATGAGCCGCATCAAGGAGCGCTACGACGGCGGCGACACGCTCGAGGAGGCGACCGTCACCGGGCTGGCCCGGACCGGGCGGATCGTCACGACGGCAGCGGTGCTGCTGGCGGTGTCGTTCTTCGCCTTCGGCACCAGTCAGGTCACCTTCCTGCAGTTGTTCGGGCTGGGCAGCGGCCTGGCCGTGCTGCTCGACGCCACGCTGGTGCGCGGCGTCCTGGTCCCGGCGTCGATGCGGCTGCTCGGGAGGCACGCGTGGTACGCGCCGCGGGTGCTGCGCAGGGTGCACGCTCGGGTCGGGCTGAGCGAAGCCTGACCAGAGCCCGCCGGGGTCGCAGCTCACCATGCCGGGCATGCGACCATGGCGACCGTGCCGACCATCGCTCGCGTGCCACTCGAGAACCGGTGGATCCAGCTCGAGCCGCTCACCACCGGCCACACGGCCGAGCTCGACGCCGCGGCGGACGACCCCGACGAGGTCTTCCGGTGGGTCTACGGCTGGCGCCCGGGCCCCGACGGGCTGCGCGCCAGCGTCGAGACGGCGCTCGCGCAGAACGAGGCCGGTACATACGTCACCTGGGCGATCCGACGGCGCCTCGACGGCACGCTCGTCGGCGCCACGTCGTACCTCGACATCGACGCCGCCAACCGCCGGGTCGAGGTGGGCGCCACCTGGATCGGCCGGGCCTGGTGGCGCACCGAGGTCAACACCGCCACCAAGCTGCTCGTCCTCGGTCACGGCTTCGACACGCTCGGCCTCGAACGGATCGCCCTGAAGACCGACCATCTCAACCTGCGGTCCCAGCGTGCCATCGAACGGCTCGGCGGCCGGTATGAGGGTGTGCTGCGCCACCACATCCTGCGCCCCGACGGCACCTGGCGCGACACCGTGTACTACTCGATCCTCAGCGCGGAGTGGCCCGAGGTCCGCGACCGGCTCGTGGCCGCCCTCACCCGTGAGGCCGGGCACCCCTAGGGCGTGTGGATTAAGTCGGTCTTGATCCAGATCAGGATGGCGGCGAGGGTGATTGCGGCGCGGTAGTGGCGGGCGGTCTTGTCTGATCGCATCGCGATGCCGCGCCATTGCTTGAGCCGGTTGAAGCAGCGCTCG
>DATCVR010000342.1:0-18255 GCA_036566745.1 Jiangellaceae bacterium
ACGGCGGGGATGATCTGGTCGGTGTCGACGTTGCTGCGGTGCAGCGGGACCCCGACGCCGGTGTGGCGGACGAACTTCTCCATGGTGTCTTCTCCTCCGCCGTCTACTTCGCCGGCTGCAGGTCGGTGGGGGCGTCGACCACGTCGACGAGGTCGGCGGGCGACGACAGCGTGCCGCGCACCGCCGTGGCCGCCGCCACGAGCGGGCTGACCAGGTGGGTGCGGCCGCCCTTGCCCTGCCGACCCTCGAAGTTGCGGTTGGACGTGGACGCGCTGCGCTCGCCCGGGGCGAGCTGGTCGGGGTTCATGCCCAGACACATCGAGCAGCCCGCGTGCCGCCACTCGGCTCCGAAGTCCTTGAACACCTGGTCGATGCCCTCGGCCTCGGCCTGAAGGCGCACCTTGAACGACCCGGGGACGACGAGCACGCGCACGCTGTCCGCCTTCGCACGCCCGCGGACGACGGCGGCGGCGGCCCGGAGGTCCTCGATGCGCCCGTTGGTACACGAGCCGATGAAGATCGTGTCGACGGCGATGTCGCGCAGCGGGGTTCCCGGCGTGAGGTCCATGTACTCCAGGGCCCGCCGGGCGGCGGAGCGCGCGGACTCGTCGCCGAAGCTGTCCGGGTCGGGCACCGACGCCGACAGCGGCAGTCCTTGCCCGGGGTTGGTGCCCCACGTGACGAACGGCTCGAGGTCGCCCGCGTCGAGGACCACCTCGGCGTCGAAGACGGCATCGTCGTCGGTGCGGAGGGTCTCCCAGTATTTGACGGCGTCGGTCCAGTCGGCGCCGGTGGGAGCGTTCGGGCGGCCCTTGATGTACTCGAAGGTGGTGTCGTCGGGGGCGATCATGCCGGCGCGGGCGCCGGCCTCGATCGACATGTTGCAGATGGTCATCCGGGCTTCCATCGACAGCGCCCGGATCGCCTCGCCGCGGTACTCGAGCACGTAGCCCTGCCCGCCGCCGGTGCCGATCCTGGCGATGACGGCGAGGATGATGTCCTTGGCGGTGGTGCCGGGCCTCAGCTGTCCGTTCACCGTGATGGCCATGGTCTTGAACGGCTTGAGCGGCAGCGTCTGGGTGGCCAGGACGTGCTCGACCTCGGAGGTGCCGATGCCGAAGGCCAGGGCCCCGAACGCGCCGTGCGTCGAGGTGTGCGAGTCGCCACAGACGACGGTCAGCCCCGGCTGGGTCAGGCCGAGCTGGGGGCCCACGACGTGAACGATGCCCTGTTCGGTGTCGCCCAGGGGATGCAGCCGAACGCCGAACTCGGCGCAGTTGCGGCGCAGCGTCTCGATCTGGGTGCGGCTCGTGAGGTCGGCGATCGGCTTGTCGATGTCGATCGTGGGAGTGTTGTGATCCTCGGTGGCGATAGTGAGGTCAGGACGCCGAACCGGGCGCCCGGCCAATCTGAGGCCCTCGAAGGCTTGCGGGCTGGTGACCTCGTGAACAAGATGAAGATCGATGTAGAGGAGGTCGGGCTCGCCCTCGGCTCGGCGCACGACGTGCGCGTCCCATACTTTCTCGGCCAGGGTCGTGCCCATGACAGGCTCCTGTTCAACGGCGGTTCGAGGTCGCGACTCGGGGCTACTTGAATCTCGTATTTTGAGATGGCAATATCGAGTCATGGACAACTCTAGCGGAGTCGGCGTTTTGGACAAGGCGGCACTCGTCCTGTCCGCGCTCGAGGCAGGCCCCGCCACCCTCGCCAACCTCGTCGCTTCCACCGGTCTCGCCCGGCCCACCGCCCACCGGCTGGCCGTCGCGCTCGAGCACCACCGCCTGGTCTCGCGCGACCTGCACGGCCGATTCGTCCTCGGCCCGCGGCTGGGCGAGCTGGCCACCGCGGCCGGCGAGGACCGCCTCCTGGCCGCCGCCGGGCCGGTACTCGCCCGCCTGCGCGAGGCCACGGGCGAGAGCACGCAGCTCTTCCGCCGCCAGGGCGACCAACGTATCTGCGTTGCCGGCGCCGAACGACCCACCGGCCTGCGCGACACCATTCCGGTGGGCGCGACGGTCACGATGCTCGCCGGTTCTTCCGCCCAGATCCTGCTGGCCTGGGAAGAGCCCGAGCGGATGCACCGCGGGCTGCAAGGCGCGCGGTTCACGGCCACCATGCTCGCCGCCGTGCGCCGGCGCGGCTGGGCCCAGAGCGTCGGTGAGCGTGAGCCGGGCGTGGCGTCCGTGTCGGCTCCGGTGCGCTCCTCCAGCGGCCGGGTCGTGGCCGCCGTGTCGGTCTCCGGGCCGATCGAACGCCTCACCCGCCAGCCCGGACGGCTGCACGCACCCGCCGTCCTCGCCGCCGCCGAGCACCTCAGCGGTGTGCTCAAGAGCGCCGAAGAGGCCTGAGCACCCGGAGTCCGCGCGGTTTCCGGCCGGCCATCAGCACGACCCATCCCACGTCCGTTCGTGTCGATCTTGGAGCAGTCGGGGTAGCCCGGCCAGCTCGCTTCGGCGAGCCCCGACTTCTCCAAGATCGACGGAAAGCGACGCGGCACCACCCGTCTCCCGTGGCGCGGAATCGACATCGGCGGCCGGCGCCGTCGAGCTGGTCGCCAGAAGTACGGCTCAGCCGACGCGACCTAGCCGCGGACCCGCTGTCCCAACGTCCCCTCGTCGGTCGCGATCACCTGACCGATCAGGGCCGTGCCGAGGAAGCAGAAGGCCAGTGCGTAGAGGAACGCGATGTACGTGAAGGCCACCCCGATGCTGCCGTACCGGTCGGCGCTGTCTTGGAGGGCGTCCCCGAGCAGGAGCCGGGTGACCGGCCGCCCGGTCACCATGACCAGAGCGAAGAGGAACGCCCCCGGCACGAGTCGGCGGGCGGGTACCTGTCCGGACAGGAGCAGCCACGGCACCAGGGCAGCCACCGCGGTGGTCAGCACGAACGGGGCGACGTACCCTGCGACGATCTCCGACGACCAGCCCTGTGTGAGACGCGTGAGCCACCTGACCGCGAGCGCACCGGCGACCAGCACGAACACCGCGCCGAGAGCTCGCCACAGGTACCGCAGTCCCGTCTTGGGCCGCGGCAGCTCCCAGATGGCGGCGAACGCCCGGGTGATGGCCCGGGACAGGCTGGTCGCCGAGACCAGCACCAGGAACGCTCCGAACACGCCGAACGCACTGGTGCTGGTGCTGTTCAGGGCCTCGTTCAGGAGGCCCCTGGTCTCATCGGGCAGCCCGATGCTGTCAGCGATCTGTTTGCTGTACCGGCTGCCCAGGAACACCGCCATCATGATCAGGACCGGGAAGACGGAGATGAACACCTCTGCCGCGACGGTCATGGACCGGTCGAGCATCTCCAAGCGCCCGAACCGGGCCGCGATCCGCAGCAGCGGCCGGCCCAGCGGGGAACCCGCCACCCAGGCCGCCGCGGGCCGCAGCCGCCGCGGCACTCTCGCCACGATCCGCTCGGCCTCGGCGGTCTGCCGTTCGCTGTCAGACACGACGACCTCCTCGAGAATCCGTCGGTCAGCCCTGGCTCAGCCGGTCATGTCGAGCAGGCGTTGCAGGGCCGGCTGGGCCCGGTCGGCGACCTGGGCGACGACGCCGCGGGAGCGCAGGCGTGCGACGGCGCTGCCGGCGATCACGAAGAAGGGCACGGCCAAGATGAGCCGACGATGCCGCCGGGCAGGCCACCCAACGCCGTGACGACGAGGACGACCAGCGGGTGGATGTCGACGGATCGGCCCATACCTTGGGCTCGACGACGTTCTCCAGGGCCAGGTTCGCGGCGAGTACCACCACGAGCATGACGGCGGTCACGCCGATGACCACCGACACGATGGCCGCCACCAGGAAGCCCACGAAGCTCCACGACCACACGCCCACTCCGGGGACCCACCGCAGGAACGCTCACGTCTCGGTCAGTCGACTTCCTTGGCGGCCTCCTGAACAGCGGCGTCGACGTCCTTGACGCTCACGTCGAGCTGCTTGGCGACACGCTTTTCGGCTTTCAGTTCGGCCTTGTCGATAGCGTCTTGCAGTGTGCTCTGGCCGACGATGACGAGTGCGGCCTGCCCGGCGTCGATGAGCTCGCCGAACTCCTTGACGTCGGCGCGCGACATTCCGCGCCACAGGTGACCGCTCACGCCGCCCACCGCCGCGCCGACCACGGCCGTACCGAGGACCGCCGGCGGGAACAAGATGCCGACGATGGCGCCGGCTGCGGCACCGCCCCACGCCCCGTGCCGAGTCGCCATCTCGTCCTTGTTGACGTGCACCTTGCCGGCATCGTCCTTGGTGACGACCGCCGCGTCGTAAGAGCCGACAGCTCCAGCGCTGCGGAGGTCCTTGATGACGTCGTAATCGCCACGCGCCGCCGACTCGCTCGGGTAGGTGCCGATGAACAGGAAGACTCCGTCGGGCTTTGCCATGTCGCGTCTCCTTCTCTTCTCGTGCCTCGTTGTGGAACACGCCTCACCGATGACGGCAGGCGAAGAGGATGCGCCTACGCCAGGAGTTCGAGCTCGCCGGCCCGCCAGGTCTTGTCGAAGAAGGCGTAGGTCGACTCGCCCTGGATCGAGTTCATGAACGCCTCGACGGCGTGGTGATCTCGGTGGACACGTGTGTCCTGGTCACTTGATCGGCGGGCACAACTGCCTCCTCCGGACAAACCGATGTGACGATCACTGTAGGGACGCTCCCGGCACAGGCCGTCACGCTAATCGCATGAAACGCCGTCGCCATCGTGGTCTCGGACCTGTTCGTCGACGAGCTCTCCGGCACCGAGTTCGGCCCAGCGAGCGGGGTCTTTTTCGACATGTGGCCCGCCTACCTCGATCGGCCGACAGCGCGTCCTGATGATGGGGCTGGTCCTGGTCGTCGCCGGCTGGTTCACCGGTTCGACGAGGTACGGGACCGCTGCTCGTACCACTCTGGCCGGCGGCCTCGAGGGCATCGGCTCTCGTCTGGGCGAGGCTGGACTCGGTGGTGCCGGGCGCTGGACCGCAACGAACACAACGATGCTCCGTGGGGGCGCCGTCGTGCTCCCCCGCGGGGGTTCTTGCTCTGGGGCAACGACATCTCGCCGGAACGGCTGTGGTGGGCCCTTGCGCAGGTGCTGCTCAAGATCTACGCCAAGGGCATCGACGGTGCCGGCGACCGGCATCGCCAGAGCGATCCAACAAGCCCTGCGACCGCGGAACGGTGTCGGAAACCTCGACACGAACACCCGTAGCGAACCGCTCAGGGCAGTGGACAGCTGGGACCGACAGAAACGGCCCCTCACCCATGTTCTTGCAGGTGAGGGGCCGTTCCCCTGGCGTAGCCCCGACGGGATTCGAACCCGCGCTACCGCCTTGAGAGGGCGGCGTGCTAGGCCGCTACACAACGGGGCCAGGTGCGGCGTGAGCCGCGAGATGGAACTGTACCGGAGACGTGGAGCTAGCTCCAAACCGTGCTCGGCGCTGGGGTACCAGGACTCGAACCTAGACTAACTGAACCAGAATCAGTCGTGCTGCCAATTACACCATACCCCACCGAATCGGGCGGCTATGCCGCTCGATCGCTCGGCAAGGATAGCGGTCCGGAGGGGCCCGCTCCAAACCGGCCGGACGCGTCGTCGATCACGTCGCCCGCACGCCCCACGACCGCAGCATCGGCGGCACCTCGGGCAGCCCGCCCACCCGCCACACACCCGGCGGAAGCTCTCGCCCGGCGCCCGTGTCGCCCCGGTCGAGCCAGATGGCGCGCAGGCCCGCACCGACCGCGCCGAGCACGTCCGCCGACCAGCTGTCGCCTACGTGAACGGCTGTGGACGGAGTGGCACCCAGCAACTCGCACGCCGCCAGGAACGGCGCGGGGTCGGGCTTCGGCGCCGCGGCCGCGTCGACGCCGACCACCACCGGGAACCGCTCGGCCAGCCCAGCTACGGCCAGCTTCTCCAGCTGGACGGCGGTGTCGACGTTGGTCACGATCGCGACCGGGAGGTCGGCCACGGCGTCGAGGAAGGCCACCGTGTCGGGGTACCCGGCCGTGCCCCCGATCAGCGCGGACACGTACGCGGGCTCCCAGGCGGCGTACTGGTCGATCCCGAGCCCGAGCTCGGCGGCGACCTGGAGGTAGCGCCGGCGGCGCTGCTCGGCGAAGTCGATCTCGCCGGCCTCGTAGCGGTGGAACCAGCCGTCGCGGTCGGCCAGCCAGGTGAGCGCCAGCGCCTGTGCGGCGTCGTCGTCGAGGTCGCCGACGAGTGGCCCGAACGAGGCCGCCACCGCCCGCGTCACCGCGGCGTCGGTGTCGATCAGGGTGCCGTCGAGATCGAGCAGGAGGGCGCCCACCGGCCCGGACCACCCCGGCGGAGCGTCGACGCCGTGGCCGCCCTCCATCGCGATCATGCGGCCACGCGGTCGGCAGCGGTGTCGAGGCGGGCCAGCGACTGGTCGCGGCCGAGCAGCTCGAGAGACTCGAACAGCGGCGGCGAGACGCGCCGACCGGTGATCGCGACCCGCACCGGTCCGAACGCCAGCTTCGGCTTGAGCCCCAGCCCGTCGACGAGGGCCGCACGGAGCGCGGCCTCGATCGACTCGGTGGTCCAGTCGGTCAGCTCACCCAGGGCGGTCCGCGCGGCGTCGAGCACCGGGCGCGACTCCGGCGTGAGCACCTTGGCGACGGCGTCGTCGTCGAACTCGACGGAGTCCCCCGCGAACAGGAAGGCGAGCATGCCGACGCTCTCGTCGAGCACCGTCATCCGCTCCTGGACCAGCGGCGTGGCCGCGCGCAGGAGGTCGTGCGCGGACTTGTCGGCCGGATCGGGCAGCACGCCGGCCGCCTGCAGGTGGGGAACGATGCGCTCGGCGAGGTCGTCGGGAGACAGCCGGCGCAGCCAGGCGCCGTTGATCGCCTCGGCCTTCTTGAGGTCGAAGCGGGCGGCCGCGGAGTTGACCCGCGTGACGTCGAAGGCCTGGGCCATCTCCTCGATCGAGAAGATCTCGCGGTCCTCGCCGATGGACCAGCCGAGCAGGGCGAGGTAGTTGAGCAACCCTTCCGGCAGGAAGCCGCGGTCGCGATAGAGCTGCAGCGAGGACTCGGGATCGCGCTTGGAGAGCTTGCGGTTGCCCTCGCCCATGACCAGCGGAAGATGGCCGTAACGCGGCAGCGGCCCGGAGGCGACACCGACCTCGCGCAGGGCGGCGTGGAGGACCAGCTGGCGCGGGGTGGAGGAGAGGAGGTCCTCGCCACGCAGCACGTGGGTGATCCCCATGAGAGCGTCGTCGACCGGATTGACCAGCGTGTACAGGGGCTGGCCGTTGGCGCGCACCAGAACGTAGTCGAAGAGGTTGTCGGCGTCGACGCTGATCTCGTCGCGGACGAGGTCGGTGAAGGTGATCGTCTCGTCGGGCATCCGGAGGCGGAGCACCGGGTCGCGGCCCTCGGCCCGGTACGCGGCGACCTGCTCGTCGCTGAGCGCCCGGCAGTGGCCGTCGTAGCCGCTGGGCCGGCCGGCGGCGCGAGCCGCCTCGCGCCGCGCGTCGAGCTCGTCCTGGCTGCAGTAGCAGTAGTAGGCCCGGCCGGCCTCGACCAGGCGGGCGGCGACGCCGGCGTAGATCTCGTGTCGCTGGGACTGGCGGTAGGGGCCGAACGGGCCGCCCACCTCGGGGCCTTCGTCCCAGGTCAGACCGAGCCAGCGCAGGGCGTCGAGCATCGCCTCGTAGGACTCCTCGGAGTCGCGGCTGGCGTCGGTGTCCTCGATGCGGAACACGAACGTGCCGCCGAAGTGGCGCGCGAACGCCCAGTTGTAGAGCGCCGCCCGGACGACCCCGACGTGGGGGTTGCCCGTGGGCGACGGGGAGAAGCGGACCCGGACGTCGCCCGGGGCGACGTCGCCGAGCACGCGGGCATCCGAGGAGACGGTGCCGTCTGTCACTGAGACCACCTTGATGCAGCTGGGAGCGGGTGTGGGAGGCGGCTCGCGCCGCACCGGCAGCCTACCGGGGCCGGCCCGCGACGGATCCGGGCCGACGTCGTCCACGCGCACTATTGCGACTGATTCTCATCTTTGATAGACAGTTCCGCATGACGCCGCGAATCAGCAGGAACCTCCCGAACGCCTACGCCGCGCTGGCCGGAGCCGCGTTGCTCCTCGTCGCGGCAGCCGGCTGCGCGGGCGAGGACACCCCCGCCGACACCGCCGAGGACGCCGCGTCGGAGGCTCCTGACCCCAGCAAGCAGGAGGTCGACGAGCCCCAGCCGCGTCTGGTCGTCACGACCGACTCCGGCGCGGTGGTCCTCGACGCCGCCTCCGGCGAGACCCTCGCCGAGGTCGACACCCAGGTCAGGCCCACACCGAGCGTCGCCGGCGACGGCCGCCACGTGTTCCTCGTCCAGGCCGACGCCGACCTCACCCAGGTGCTCGACGCCGGGTCGTGGACCTCCGCCCATGGCGACCACACGCACTCCTACATCGCCGACCCGAAGCTGCGCGACAGCGTCGTCGAGGGCGCCCATCCGGTCCACGTCGTCTCCCACGACGGGCACACGGCGATCTTCCACGACGACGACGGCACAGCAAGCGTCTTCGCGGACAACGGGCTGCTCATCGACACGCTCGACACCACCACCGTCGACAGCGGCGAACCCCACCACGGCGTGGTCGCGCCGCTCGAGGACGGCGCGCTGGTGTCGATCCCGTCGCCCGCCGGGCCGGACGCGCTCCCCGTGGGCGTCGCGGTCGTCGACAGCGCCGGCGAGGAGACGGCCCGGTTCGAGACCTGCCCGGAGCTGCACGGCGAGGCATCCCTGCACGACGCGTCCGTCTTCGCCTGCGAGAACGGCGTGCTCGTGGTCGAGGGAACGGAGTCGTCCACGATCCCGTACCCGTCCGACGCCGGGCGGATCGGGTCGTTCCTCACCGGTCCCGCCGGCGAGGTACTGGTCGGCAACTACACCGACACCTCACTGCTGGCCGTGGACGTCGAGGCCGGCACGGCACACGAGATCCCGGTCGGCCTGCCCTACGCCGCCCGCGCGCTCGGGCCCCACGGCGAGGCGGTCGTGCTGACCACCGACGGCGCGCTCCATGTCATCGATCCGGTCCCGGGCCAGGTCATGGGCACCGTCGCCGGGGTCGTGGCACCGTTCGAGATCCCCGAGGATTGGCAGGTCGCCCGGCCCACACTGGCCGTGGCCGGCCACACCGCCTTCGTCGCCGACCCCGCATCGTCCGCGGTGGTCCCGGTCGACCTCGAGACCTGGACGGTCGGCCATCCCGTCACCCTGGAGGAGGCTCCCGCCGGCATCGTGGCCGTGGGCGCCGCTCCCCACGACCACTGACGGCTCCCGGCGTCGGTGGTCAGTCGTCGCCGGCGACCACGGGGTTGCTCAGCACCCCCACACCCTCGACCGAGACGGTGACGTGGTCGCCGGCGACGATCGGTCCGACGCCGGCCGGGGTGCCGGTGAGGATGACGTCGCCGGGGAGCAGGGTGAACGCCTGGCTGACGTAGGAGACGAGCGTGGCGACGTCGAACACCAGCTGCGACGTGCGTCCGGCCTGGCGCTCCTCGCCGTTGACCCGGCAGCGGACCGCGACGTCGGCGGGGTCGAGGTCGGTCTCGATCCACGGGCCGAGCGGGCAGAACGTGTCGAAGCCCTTCGCCCGAGCCCATTGGTTGTCGGTGCGCTGGAGGTCGCGAGCCGTGACGTCGTTGGCGCAGGTGAAGCCGAGGACCACCTCGGGGACCCGTTCCGGCGGCACGTCCTTGGCGATGCGGCCGATCACCACCGCCAGCTCGGCCTCGTGATGGACCTCGCTCGACTGCGGCGGCAGCACGATGGGCTCGTCCGGGCCGATCACCGACGTGTTCGGCTTGAGGAAGAGCAGTGGCTCCTGGGGGACGGCGTTGCCCAGCTCGGAGGCGTGTTCGGCGTAGTTGCGACCCACGCCCACGACCTTGCTGCGCGGGATCACCGGCGCGAGCAGCCGCACCTCTTCGAGGGGAAACTTCTCGCCGGTGAGCTGAGGAGCGCGGTAGAGGGGGTCGCCCTCGAGGACAGCGATGACGGTCTCACCGCTCTGGTCCTCCCCCACCGCACCGAACCTGGGCTCGTCACCCGTGGTGAACCTCGCGATACGCACGCCCGCGAGCGTATCCCGTCGTCGGTGTGGGTCAGCCGGCCACCGGGGTGCCGAAGCGCTTCTCGGCGCGTGCGCGTGCCTTCGCGGCCTCGATCTCGCGGTCGCGCGGCGCGGCAGAGGTCACCAGCGCGTCGAGAAGCTGCTGGGTGATGGACGCCACCGAATCGACGGCGTCGTCGAAGGCCTCGCGGTTCGCCGCCGACGGCTTGTTCATGCCGGCGATCTTGCGAACGTACTGGAGGGCGGCGTCGCGCACCTCGTCCGTCGTGGCCGTGGGCTCGAAGTTGTACAGGTTCCGAATATTGCGGCACATACCAGCAGCGTCACACGGATCGGCGCCGACCGGCAAGGGTCCGCCGGCGCCGATCCGGACGACGTCACGGCACCCGCGCGAGCCACTCCGGGGTGCCGAACTTGGCCGTCACCCGTTCCTTGGCCAGGCTCAGCGTGTCCTCGTCGAGGGTGCCGTCGGTGAGCCCGTACCGCGACCGGAAGGTGCCGACCATCCGGTCGATGACCTCGGCGCGCTGCAGCCCGGTCTGGGACCGCAACGGATCGACGCGCTTGTTCGCGCTGGTGGTGCCCTTGTCGGAGAGCTTCTCGCGGCCGATCCGCAGCACTTCGAGCATCTTCCCCGCGTCGATGTCGTAGGCCATCGTGACGTGGTGGAGCACGACGCCTCCCGCGAGCCGCTTCTGCGCCGCACCGGCGATCTTGCCCGCGGGCGAGGTGATGTCGTTGATGGGCTGGTACGTGGCCGCGATGCCCAGCTCGTTCAGCGCCCCGATGACCCAGTCGTCGAGGAAGGCGTAGGAGTCGACGAACGACAGCCCCGACACCAGCGACTCCGGCACGTAGAGGGAGTAGGTGATGGTGTTGCCCGGCTCGACGAACATCGCGCCGCCGCCGCTGATCCGTCGGACGACGGTGACGTCGTGGCGGGCCGCGCCGTCGAGGTCGACCTCGTTGCGCAGCGACTGGAAGCTTCCGATGATCACCGCGTTGGACGCCCACTCCCACACTCGCAGCGTCGGCGCCCGCTCCCCCGCGCCGACCTGCTCGGCCAGCACCTCGTCGAGCGCCATCTGCAGCGCAGGCTCCTGCGGCCCCTCGTGGAGGAACTCCCAGGCGTGGTCGTTCCAGCCGGTGGCGCCGGTGAGCGCGCGCCGCACGGCGACGGCCACGGCCTCGGCGGAGAACCCGAGCATGACGACGCCGTCGCCGAGCGCACCGTCGACCCGCGCCGCGAGCTGTGCCGCCGAGGCGTCGACCGACGCCCCGGCCAGTGCCCGGTCGATGCGCTCGAGGGCGTCGTCGGGCTCGAGGAAGAAGTCGCCGCTGACGCGGGCCCTGCGGATGACGTCGCCGTCGACGTCGAGATCGGCCACGACGAGCTTGCCGCCGGGCACCTTGTACTCACCATGCATGTCAGCTCCAACCCGCACGGCGGCCCTCGTGTTCCGGCGGGTCAGGCCCCGGCGTGGAGGACCGCGAGCAGGTGCTCCGCCTCTGCCGTGACCGCTTCGCGTCCGGCGGCCACGTAGCGGCGCGGGTCCACCAGGTCGGGATCGGCGTCGAGCTCCGCGCGCACCGCTCCGGTGAAGGCGGCGTTGAGGTGCGTCGACACATTGACCTTGGTGATGCCGTTCGCGACCGCGCGGGTGATCTCCCCATCGGGGACGCCGGACGAGCCGTGCAGCACCAGGGGCACCGGCACCGCCGCGCGCAGTCGTCCCACGAGGTCGTGATCGACGCTCGCGTCGCGGGTGCGCATCGCGTGCGAGGTGCCCACGGCAACCGCCAGCGCGTCCACGCCGGTCGCGGCGACGAAAGCGGCGGCCTCGGCCGGGTCGGTGCGGGCGCCGGCAGCGTGCACCCCGTCCTTGCCCCCGACCTCGCCGAGTTCGGCCTCGACCGCCACCCCGCGCTCTCGGCAGTGCTGGACGACCTCACGGGTCGCCGCGACGTTCGCCGCGTACGCTAGGCGGGACCCGTCGAACATCACGCTCCCGAATCCGAGGTCCACCGCCTCCTTCACGAGCGCGACGTCGTCGGCGTGGTCGAGATGGACGGCCACCGGCGCCGTCGACGCCTGCGCGACGGCGAGCGTGGCCAGGGCGATCGGGGCGAGTGCCCGGTGGTAGCGCACACAGTTCTGGCTGATCTGCAGGACCACCGGCGTCTCCGCGCGCTCCGCGGCCTCGGCCAGCGCCTCGGCGTGTTCGAGGAGGATCACGTTGAAAGCACCGAGACCACCCCCGCGGGCCGTGGCCCGGACGAGCAGGTCGGCGAGCGGCGTGAGGGTCATCGCAGCAGCTCCTCGGCGGCGAGATCGGGCAGGAATCGGCGAAAGGCGGCGAGGTCGACGGCGCCGGCCACGGGCGCCAGAACCGCGGCCGCCCCGATCGCGGCAGCCCGCACGAGCGCATCGGGCCAGGGGGTCCCGCGCGTGACTCCAGCGGCCAGCACGGCCACCACCGCGTCACCCGCCCCGGTCGGATTGCCCCGGACGGCGGGTACGCCCGGCACCCGCCACCTGCCCTCCGGCGCGATACCGAGCAGCCCGTCAGCGCCCAGGGACACGACGACCCGGCCGGCACCCCGGTGCACGAGCTCGTCGGCCGCGGCGACCACGTCGCGCCGCCCGGTCGCCTCGCGCAGTTCCTCGGCGTTGGGCTTGACCAGCGACGCACCGGCGTCGGCGGCGGCCAGCAGACCGGGACCGGACGTGTCCACGATCGCCGCCACACCCGCGCGGCGAGCGGCCTCGACGAGGTTCGCGTACAGCTCCGGCGGCACACCGGGAGGCGCGCTGCCGGACACCACCAGGACGCTCGCATCGATCAGGGCCGCGGCCACCTCGCGTTCGAGGTCGGCGCACTCGGCCGACGACAGTCGCGGACCGGGCTCGTTGAAGAGGGTCGCCGACGCGTGGGCGGTCTCGGCGTAGCTCGTCGCGGCGGTGGTCACGGCGACGGTGCGGCGGGTCGAGCCGGCGATCGGCACGGCGCGCAGCGGGAGTCCGGCCCGGGCCAGCTCGGCACGGATCAGCTCGCCGCCGGACCCGCCCAGCGGCGCGACCGACATCACCGGCTCGCCCAGAGCCTGGAGCACGCGCGCGACGTTCAGGCCCTTGCCGCCGGCCCGCTCCACCACGTCGCGCACGCGGTGCGATCCACCCGGCACCAGCGCGTCGACGGTGTACGTGACGTCCACGGCCGGGTTCGGGGTCACGGTCACGATCGTCATCGCGGCTCCACCAGGTCCCACGCCAGCAGCCCGGCGCCCACGCAGCCCGCGGCAGCGCCCAGGCTCGCGCTCACCAGCCGCGGCGCGCGCTGGAACGTCAGGCGGCGGTTCAGCCGGCCGGCGACCGGCTCGATCACCAGGTCGGCCGACTCCGCGAGCCCGCCTCCGATCACCACGACCTCGGGCGCCACCAGCCCGACCAGCGCGGCCAGCGCCCGGCTCAGCGCGTCGACGGCGCCGTCCCACACCGCGATGGCCGCGGCATCCCCGGCGCGGACCAGCTCGGCCACCTCACTGGCGCCGCCGACGATCACCCCGCTGGAGGAGGCGAACCGCCGCGCGATGGCCTGGGCCGACGCGATGGCCTCGAGACACCCCTGGCCGCCGCACGCACACGGCAGGTCGTGCCCGACGTCGAGGTGGCCGAGCTCGCCCGCGAACCCGTCACCCGCGTACATCCGCCCGTCGAGGACGAGCGCCGCGGCGATCCCGGTCCCGATCGGCACGAACGCCGAGCTACGGCTGCCGCGCGACGCCCCCACTCGGTGCTCGGCCAGCCCGCCGGCCCGCACGTCGTGCCCCACCGCGACCGCGACGCCCAGCCGCTCGGACAACGCCGCGCGCATCGGCACGTCCCGCCAGCCGAGGTTCTCCGACCAGACGGCCACGCCGGAGGCGTCGTCGACGACTCCCGGCACGACCACCCCGACGCCGGGTACCGGACCGCCCTCGGACAGCTCGCCCACGACCGAGACGATCGCCTCGATCACCTCGGCACCCTCCGGGCCGCAGCGCGGGGTGGGCCGGGTGGCCGGCGAACTCAGTCGTCCGGCGCGATCGACCCGGCCGGCCTTGATCGTCGTACCCCCGACGTCGACCGCGACGACCCCGTCCACGCCTCAGCCCGCCTCGAGGACGACCGAGCGGGTGAGGTGACGCGGCCGGTCGGGGTCGAGGTCGCGTCGCTCGGCCAGGGCCACCGCGAGCCGCTGGGCCACGACTAGGTGGGCCTGCGGATCACCCGGGCTGGCGAGGAAGGCGGCGCCGGTGGCGAGCACGTCGGCCTCGAGCCCGGCCGGCGCGGGTCCGAACGACCACACCGCACGACCGGGCTGGGCGATGGCGATCGGGCCGTGGCGGTAGTCCATGGCCGGGTAGGACTCGGCCCAGAACTGTGCCGCCTCGCGGGTCTTCAGCGCAGCCTCGTGGGCGAGCCCGATCGTCCAGCCGCGCCCGACGAAGGTGATCTGCTCGAGATCGAGCAGGCCGTCCAGGGGCTCGCCCAGCGCCGTCTCCGCCTCGGCCGCGAGCGCCTCGGCGTCGTGGCCGAGGTGCGCCCGGAGCAGGGTCAGCGCGGTCGTGGCGTAGCGGGTCTGCACCACCGAGCGCTCGTCGGCGAAGTCGAGCACCACGACGTCGTCGGCGAGCGCGGTCACCGGCGCGTCGGCCACGGCCGTCAGCACCACCGCGGGCGTCGCGCCGCGTCCGGCCAGCAGGCCGAGGACCTCGGTGGTGGTGCCCGATCGGGTGATCGCGACCAGCCGGTCGTAGCGGCGCCCGGCCGGCAGCTCCGAGGCCGCGAACGCGTCGGTCTCGCCCTCGCCCGCCGCCTCACGCAACGCGGCGTAGGCCATCGCGACGAACCACGACGTGCCGCACCCCACGACCGCCACCCGCTCCCCCGGCCTCGGCAACGCCTCGGCGGACGCGGCGGCCAATTCCCCGGCTCGGCGCCAGCAGGCGGGTTGGTCGGCGATCTCGGCGGTGACGAACTCGCTCATCGGCCAGGCCTCCTCGACCGGGCAGACACCGGACCGCCCGACGGTTGTGATTGATTCAGATCGTGACATCATTGAAACACGCAGATTCAATCACAGGTGGTCACGACTACGCTGTCCCGCACAGCCGACGCACCTCCGCCCGCCGAGGGGACCTGCCGTGACCGACCAGCCCGCTGCCGATACCGGCGAGCGCGACGCGCCCGATCAGGCCGGGCGCTGGCAGCAGATGCTCGACCTGCTCGCCGACCGCGGACGGCTCGGCGTCGGCGAGACGGCGGCCACGCTGGGCGTCTCGGAGGCCACGGTCCGTCGTGACTTCGCCGAGCTCGCCCGCCAGCAGCTCGTCCGCCGCACCCACGGCGGGGTCGTGTCCAGCGCCGTCGCCTACGGCCTGGCCGCGCGCTACCGCTCGGCGTCGGACGAGCAGGTCAAGGCCCGCATCGCGACGGCCGCCGCGGCGCTGGTCACCGGCGACATCGTGGTGGGCTTCAACGGCGGCACGACCACCTCGACCACGGCACGCGAGGTCGCGGCCCGTGTCGAGCCCGGCCCCGACACCGGGCGCCCCGCGCTGACCGTCGTCACCAACGCACTCAACATCGCCGCCGAGATGGTGCTGCGCCCCCACATCCGCACGGTCTCCCTCGGCGGCGTCGCACGTCCGCAGTCGTACGAGATGACCGGGCCGCTGGCCCGACTGGTGCTCGACGAGCTCTGGCTCGACCTGCTCGTCCTGGGCGTCGACGGGCTGACGGCCGATGCCGGGGCCTCGTGCGAGCACGTCGGCGAGGCCGGCATCAGCGCCCAGATGGTCGAGCGCTCCACCCGGGTCGTCGTGGTGGCCGACGGCTCGAAGGTGGGCCGCCGGACGTTCGCCCGCATCTGCCCCGCCGACCGGATCGACACGCTCGTCACGGACGACAGCGCACCTGCCGACGCACTGGCCGACCTGCGTGCCGCCGGAATCGAGGTCGTCGTGGCGTAGCGATGGTCGCCCCAATACGTCCCACTGATCGATACGATACTTACGTGCCGAAACCCTCGCGTCACCATCGAGACACCGGGAGACCGATCATGCTCACTCCGGGCAAGGGCACCCGCGAGGAGATCACCATCGGCGTCATCGGCGCCGACGAGATCGTCCGCCGCATCACCGCCGTGGCCCGCGAGGCCGGCAACCCGTCGTGGCGACTCGTCGTGGCCGTGTACGACGACGAGGCCGACGCCTACACCCAGGCCAGCAAGATCGCCGCGCGCGTGGACGTCTGCCTGTTCGCCGGCCCGTTGCCCTACGACGTCGCGCTCAGCCATGGCGACCTCCCGGTGCCGGCCACGTACATCCCGGTGGGCGGATCAGCGTTCTACGCCACCCTGTTGCGCGGCAGCCTGGAGGGCACCTTCGACCCGCTGCGGGTCAGCGTCGACTCGGTGTCGCACGACGACGTCCAGGCGGCGTACCACGAGATCGGGCTCGACCCCTCCGACGTCCACGTCCGGCCCTACGTCCACCAGGAATCCGGCCACGAGTTCTTCGACTTCCACCGCGAGCTCTACGAGAGCGGCCGCACCACTGGCGCGGTCACCAGCGTCCCCACGGTGGCCGCCGCGCTGGCCGAGGCCGGCATCCCGTCGCTGAAGATGACGGCGTCCGGCACCACCGTGCGGCACGCGCTGCAGACTGCGGCCTTGATGGGCAGCGGCGCCAAGCTCGAGGAGTCGCGGATCGTGACGATGATCGTCCGCGTACCCAGCGGGGTCCTGCCACCTCATGCCGGTCCGAGCAACTACTGGTACCAGGAGCTCAAGCTCTCCCTCCACCGCGAGCTGCTGCGCGCCGCCCGCCCGATGGACGCCGCGGTGCTCCCCCGCGACGAGCACAGCTATCTGGTCGTCACCACCATGGGCTCGCTGAACATGGCCACCGACGACCTCACCGTCGCACCGTTCCTGGGCCGTATCGCCGACGAGCTCGGGTTGCAGCTCGAGGTCGGCATCGGCCTGGGGCGCTCGACCCGCGAGGCCGAGCTCAACGCCCAGGCCGCGGTCGACAAGGCCTCCTCGGCCGGCGGCGGCAGTGCCTATCTCGTCGGGCCGGGCGACGCCGTGCTCGTGCTCGCCGCCGACCGCCACCACGCCCAGCCCGCCGCGCCCACACCGTCCGCCGCCGAGGACTCCAAGGCCGTCGACGTCCTGAGCCGCATCGCGGCCAAGCTCGACGACGCCGACGACAGCGAGCACGTGGTCGACGCCGAGAAGGTCGCCGAGCTGCTCGGGGTCACGTTGCGCACCGCCCGGCGGATGCTGCACTCCCTCGTCGACGAAGGGCTCGCCTGGCCGATGCCCCCGGCTCGGTCCAGCAAGGTCGGCCGGCCGCCGCGCCCTTACCAGCTGCTCATCGAGAAGCTGCCGAATGATCGAGTTAAGGAACAGCTCTAATACCTATTTGAGGCCTTGCCAATATAGGCGCGGATGCGGCAAGCTCGACACGCCCACGCATCCGCCGAGGCCGTGAAGGAGCCCGTCCGTGCCCACAGGCCAGACCGTCGCGGTGGTCGTCGACGACGAGGCGACCGCCTCCGCGCACGCCGCCTCCGACCACGCATGGTGGGTGTACGCCACCGAGGTCCTCGACCATCTCCGGCTTCCCTACCACCAGGTGAGCACGGTCGATGCCGACCTGCTCGACAGCGATCTCCGGGTGCTCGTGTTCACCCGGCCGCCCGTCCTCGACGCACCTACCCAGGGCGTACTCGAGCGGTGGGCGCGGCGCGGCGGTGCGATCCTGGCGATCGGCGGCCCGGGTGACCTCGCCGGGCTGCTGGGCGCCGACGCCGCGGCGCCGGTCGACCAGGCCCATGTCCGCGTGCTCGACGCCGAGCTGTGGACCAGCGTCCCCGATGTCGCCCTCCACGCGGTGGGCGGCGTCCGGCTGCGCGCCGGCGCCGACGCGGACGTGCCGGCCAGGTGGGACGACGGCTCGCCCGCCCTCACGGTGCGGCGCCTCGGCGCTGGTGTGGGCCTGACCTGCGGCGTCGACCTCTGGCAGAGCATCGTGCGGATCCAGCAGGGCTATCCCGTGCTGGCCGACGGCACCCCCGCCTCCGACGGCACCGCACCCATCGACGACGACCTCCTCAAGTGCGACGAC
>DATCVR010000343.1:0-1994 GCA_036566745.1 Jiangellaceae bacterium
GCGCGTGTAGATCCTCAGGCCGTACTTGCTGCGGGCGCGGTTGATGACGCGCTGGTTGATCGTGGACATGCTGCCTCCAGGGATGATCGGGATGAAGCTCGACCCCCACGCCTCATCCCGGGAGCGCAGGGGTCGAGATTGTGGGTCAGTACGTCTCGCGGCAGTCGCAGGTCGCGCTGCATTGCACGAGGTGCGAGGCGTGGCCGCAGTGGCCACAGGGGCGGTCCCGAGTCACGCCCGGACGATCGTGATCGTCTGGACGCTGGTCGGACATGGTCAGTCGCCGCGGCCCAAGAGTGGGGCGCAGTCGACGGTCATGGCGCCGCCCTCGACCACGTGGATCGCGGTGATCCACTCGCCGTCCGGACAGGTGTAGTCACCCGGCGTGACGCTGCCAGGCTCGCCCTTGTCGCCGTCGTCGCCCTTACACCCGCCATCGGCGCAGTGAGCGGCAATCCGCTCGTCAACCTGCTGGTCGGTCGGGCCGGGTCCGCGGCAGCCGTCATCGGCGCAGACGCGCGCCACCGCGGCGTCAATCTGCGCGTCGGTCGCCCCCGGCCCGTCCTGCCCGTCGTTGCCGTCTCGGCCATCCTTGGGGGGCTCGGCGTCCTTGCCCCGGCAGTCACCGCCACAGATCGCAGTAAGAGCAACCTTGACCTGCGCCTGCGTTGGGGAGCATAGGGACTGCTCGCCGCCGCAGATCACCTTGATTGCGGCCCGCACCTGGGCATTCGTCGGGCCGAGCGCGACAGGGGGCGCCGACGGATTGGCGGGGTCGACCACCGGCTTGCCACCGAAGCGCTCGACCTGTTCGGCCAGCGCGACGGAGGCCTTCTTCTGCTCCGCGGAGTCTGCCTCCGCGATGTCGAGGCGCTTGCTGAGATCCGCGCGGTCGGCGTCGTACCTCTCGACCTTGTCCGTCAGCGACTCGTTTGAATCCGAGAGCCGCACGAGGCCGATGACGGTGACGACCAGGACGAGCACGGCCAGCACACCGACCACGGTCC
Organism: Jiangellaceae bacterium; assembly: GCA_036566745.1. Classification (GTDB taxonomy): domain Bacteria; phylum Actinomycetota; class Actinomycetes; order Jiangellales; family Jiangellaceae; genus DATCVR01. The sequence goes on from DATCVR010000343.1 coordinate 1,008, forward strand.
AGGCGCGACGCACGGCCCGCTCGGTGATGTTCGGGGGGTTCTCTGGCAGGAGTCTCATCCGCTCACCTCAGTGCCACGGCCAGGATTAGGCCGACGATGGTTAGGAGCCATCCGCCGGCAGCGACGGCCAGCGTGATGCCCGCAGTACGACGCCACTTCGCGTTGTCGCTGCGCTCCTTCTTGATCTCCTCGATGTCCTTGCGCGCCTCGGCAACCTCAGCCTTGTGTGCGTCGCGGTGCGCGCTGTAGGTCTCCTTGCGGACGAACTCGGACTCGAGACGGTCGGTGATTCGGTCTAGCCGCGATGCGATCTCGGCGAAACGTCTGACGAGCTCGCCAACAGTGGGCTCATCTGGCATGGCGGCCTCCAGGGCAAGGGCCCCGCCGATCACGACGGGGTCGTGTGGTGGGTCAGATGGCGGTTGCGACCCAGCGGGCCGTCGTCTGCCCCGAGATGACTGCACTGCCAGACCAGTTGCTGGCCGACCAGTCGAAGCCGGTCGGCGATAGGGCCGTGATCGCGATCGTGACCCGCGAAGACGTGACGGTGATGGTGACGTCGGGGCTGGCGGCGAATGCGGTCGGGAAGGTGACGGTCCCGTTGACAGAGGCGTTGTTGGCGAGCGTCCCGTAGCTGACGGTGCCTCGCCGCTTGGTGGTGGCCGGTCGGCCGTCGAAGGGCTTCATGCTGCCACCCCGCCCTGGCTCTCGATGATGCTCGCGAGGTCGAGGTCGGGCGCATCCACGGGAGTGCACTCGACGGTGCCCTCGTCGACATTCCAGACAGTTGAGCCGAGGACGAACGACGGCGCAAGCCCCGACAGATCGGCCGTGGCCTGGTCGACAAGCGCGACTCGCTGGCCGGCGCGGACGACAGACAGGTGGGGGCGTCCGACGATCTGGTTGCGGGTCAGGGTGAAGCCGCCGACAGTTGCCGCGCCAGAGCTCGAGGACAGGATGCGGTCACAGCGTGCGGTGACCTGGGCC
>DATCVR010000344.1:0-1955 GCA_036566745.1 Jiangellaceae bacterium
CGCGCCTCGGTCTTGTCGGGGCGCGGGTGCCAGGCGGTGCCGGGGTCCTCGTCGATGCCGAGGTCAGCAAGGCTGATGGTGTCGGACATGGTTCCTCCAGGGATGTCGGGATGTAGGTCGACCCCCGCGCACATCCCGGAGCGCAGGGGTCGAGAGTGGGTGCGTCAGTAGGTCTCGCGGCAGTCGCAGGTGGGGCTGCACTGGATGAGGTGCGCAGGGTGACCGCAGTGGCCACAGGGCATGTCCCGAGTCACGCCCGGACGATCGTGATCGTCGGGACGTTGATCGGACATGGTCAGTCGCCGCGCCCAATGAGTGGGGCGCAGTCGACGGTCATGGACCCGCCCTCGGCAACGTGGATCGCGGTGATCCACTCACCGTCTGGGCAGGCGTAGTCGCCCGGCGTGACGCTGCCGGTGTCGCCCTTGACGCTGTCACCCTTCTCGCCCTTGCACGCGCCGTCTGCGCAGAACACGGCGAGCCGGTCGTCGACCTGCTGATCGGTCGGCCCAGGTCCGCGGCAGCCATCCTCTCCGCAGTGGCGGGCTACCGCGGCATCGATCTGCGCGGCGGTAGCGTTGTCGCCCTTGTCGCCCTTGGGGGCGGGGGCGGGAGTCTCGGCGTCCTCGCCTCGGCAGGTGCCACAGATCGCCACGAGAGCGGTCTTGACCTGCGCCTGTGTCGGCTTGCATATGGGCGAGCCTGCGCAGATCACCCTGACCGCCGAGTTCACCTGAGCGTCAGTCGGCCCGGGTCCTCGTTGGCCTTGCGTGGGGGGCGTGGGGGTTACCGCGGGCGGGTCGACCACGGGCTTGCCGCCGAGGCGCTCGACCTGCGCACCCAGTGCGGCGGAGTCCTTCTTCTGGTCGGCCAACTCGGCGTTGGTCTTCGCGTTGTCGGTCTTCGCCTGCTCGAGATCGGCGGCCATCTCCCGGACGCCGTCGAGGGCCAGGGCGGCAATCAGGCCGATCGCCACCATGGCGACAGCGAGGGCGATGTAGAAGACGCGAGACCTCATGGCTACTTCCTGAGAGTCAGGTAGACGGTCACGGCGAAGAACGCCGTCGGCAGAAGGAGACCGGTGAGGAGCCACTTGATGTTGGTCGCCATCTTGTCGAGCTGTGTCTGCTGCTTCTCGTCGCCGGCCTTGCGCTCGACCTTCTCCTCGGCCTGGTCGACCTTCATGTCCGCGAAGCGGTCTTCATGGCGGCGCTGGTCGGCGGCGTAGACGTCCTGGCTGACCTTCTCGCGCAGGTTCGCGTTCACCGAGGCGAATCCGGTCTCCATGGTTCGCTTCAGTTCGCCGAGGGTTGGCTCATCGGTCATATCGGACCTTCCGGGAAAGGCCTCGTCGGGTCGCGACGGGGTCGTGTGGTGGGTCAGATAGCGGTGGCGACCCAGCGGGCTGTGGTCTGCCCTGAGATGACGGCACTGCCAGACCAGTTGCTGGCCGACCAGTCGAAGCCGGTTGGCGATAGGGCCGTGATCGCGATCGTGACGCGCGAGGACGTGACGGTGAGGGTGACGTCGGGGCTGGCGGCGAATGCGGTCGGGAAGGTGACGGTCCCGTTGACCGAGGCGTTGTTGGCGAGCGTCCCGTAACTGACGGTGCCTCGCCGCTTGGTGGTCGCCGGTCGTCCGTCGAAGGGCTTCATGCTGCCACCCCGCCCTGGCTCTCGATGATGCTCGCGAGGTCGAGGTCGGGCGCATCCACGGGAGTGCACTCGACGGTGCCCTCGTCGACATTCCAGACAGTTGTGCCGAGGACGAACGACGGCGCGAGCCCCGACAGATCGGCCGTGGCCTGGTCGACTAGCGCGACTCGCTGGCCGGCGCGGACGACAGACAGGTGGGGGCGTCCGACGATCTGGTTGCGGGTCAGGGTGAAGCCGCCGACAGTTGCCGCGCCAGAGCTCGAGGACAGGATGCGGTCACAGCGTGCGGTGACCTGGGCC
>DATCVR010000345.1:0-29409 GCA_036566745.1 Jiangellaceae bacterium
CATCGCCATGACCTTCTGCTGGTCGGTGAGCGAGGTGTCGCGCAGCCCGCGCAGCACGTGTTCGAGCCCGGCCAGGGCCCGGGGCCCGAGCAACGGACGCGCCTGGTCGATCTGGAGGAACCACGGGTGGGCCAGGCACACCTCCCAGGTCTCGCGCGCCATCTGCTCGAGCACGCCGCGCCAGCCGAGCTCGCCGGCATCGCCGCGCGGGGCCTCGTTGATGCGGTCGATCATCAGGTCGAGGAGCTCGCCCTTGCCGGGCACGTAGCGGTACAGCGACATGGTGCCGACCCCGAGCTCGGATGCCACCCGCCGCATGGAGAGACCGGCCAGCCCTTCGGCGTCGGCGATCGTGATGGCGGCCGTGACGATGCGTTCGAGGGTGAGCGCGGGCTTGGGGCCGCGGGTGGGCCGGTGGTCCATCTCCCACAACAGGGCAAGGCTGCGATCGAGGTCGCCGCTCGCGCTGTGTTCGGTGGTCATCGTGCCTTCAGTTTAGCGTCGGACGATTTCTGCGTACGTTGTACCTAGTTATGGGTACACTGTACCCAGTTACCTTCCGCTGGCTCGACGAAAGGCATCCGGTGACCAGATCCGACCACGCCGTCCGCGCAATAGGGCTGCGCAAGCAGTACGGCGACAAACCCGCTCTCGACGGCTTCGACCTCGCGGTTCCCCGCGGAACCGTGCACGGCCTGCTCGGCCCGAACGGTGCCGGCAAGACCACGGCAGTCCGCATCCTCACCACCCTGCTGCGCCTGGACGGCGGCCGCGCCGAGGTCGCCGGCTACGACGTGGCGAAGCAGCCCCGGATGGTCCGGCGACGGATCGGTCTGACCGGGCAGTACGCCGCGGTCGACGAGGTCCTCACCGGACGGCAGAACCTCGAGATGTTCGGGCGGCTGTTCCACCTCGGGTCGCGGCGCGCGGCCGAGCGTGCGGTGGCCCTGCTCGACCAGTTCGACCTCTCCGACGCCGCAGACAAGGGCACCAAGGAGTACAGCGGCGGCATGCGCCGACGCCTGGACCTCGCGGCCAGCATGATCCTGGCGCCCGAGGTGCTCTTCCTCGACGAGCCGACGACCGGGCTCGACCCACGCAGCCGCAACGAGGTGTGGGCGTCCGTGCGCTCGCTCGTCCAGGGCGGCACCACCGTCGTGCTCACCACGCAGTACCTCGACGAGGCCGATCAGCTCGCCGACCGGATCGCGGTGATCGACCACGGGCGGGTCATCGCCGACGACACCCCGGCGGAGCTGAAGAACGTGATCGGCGGCGACCAGGTCGAGGTCGTGGTCGAGACCGCGGCCGACCTCTCCGCCGCGGCCAAGGTCGTGGCCGAGGTCGCGAACGCCGAACCCATCGTCGACGACGAGAACCGCCGGGTCCACGCGCCGGTGACCCACCGGGTGGCGGCCCTGACGCACGTGGCCAGGACCTTGCAGGACGAGGGCGTGCCCGTCGAGGACATCGGGCTGCGCCGCCCGACCCTCGACGAGGTGTTCCTCCAGCTCACCGGCGCCTCGGCCGGAGCGTCCGACATCCCGAAGGAGACCGCTTCCGCATGAGCACGCTCACCCACGATCACCCGTCCGAGGTGGCCGCCCCCGAGCGACGGTTCTATTGGGCCGTCGCCGACTGCTGGACGATGGTGCGCCGCGGCCTCACCCATCTCGTCCGGCAACCGGTCAACATCGCCTGGCAGCTCGGCTTCCCGATCGTCTCCGTCCTCCTGTTCGGCTACGTCTTCGGCAGCGCCATGAGTGTGCCGGGCGGTGGCGACTACCGCGAGTTCCTGATGCCGGGGATGTTCGGCATGACCATGGCGATGAGCTTCATGAACACCGCCTACGCCGTGGTCTTCGACACCTCCCGAGGCGTCACCGACCGCTTCCGGTCGATGCCCATGGCGCCGTCCGCCGTGGTCTCGGGGCGCGGGGTGGGTGATCTCATCAGCGCCTCGGTGGACCTTCTGGTGCTGGCCCTGACTGCGCTGGTGGTGGGCTGGCGATCCGACGGCGGGCTGCTGGCCACGGTCGCGGCCTTCGGGCTGTTCCTCCTGCTGCGGTTCGCGCTGATCTGGATCGGGGTCCTGCTCGGGTTGATGGTGCCGAACGAGGAGGCCGCGGGTGGCCTGTTCGGGGTGGCCTTCCCGTTCGCGATCATCTCCAGCGCGTTCGTCGCGCCGTCACTGATGCCGGGCTGGCTGGGGACGATCGCGGCATGGAACCCGGTGTCGTCCACGGTCACCGCCGCACGCGAGCTGTTCGGCAACCCCGTGGCCACCGGCGACACCTGGATCGAGCAGCACGCGATGCTCATGGCCGTCGTCTGGCCGCTGGTGATCACCGCGATCTTCCTGCCGCTTGCGGTGCGCCGATTCCAGCGGCTGAGCCGCTGAGGCGGAAGTCGAGGTTTGCCCGGGCCCCATTCGCGGCATAACGTCACCCGGGTTTGCGACCGGGCACGATTCCCGGCGATCGACGACGGGAGAGTCATGCCCGCCTGCACGTCCTGCGGAGCTCAGCTCGAGGAGACCGCACGATTCTGCGTAGCCTGCGGTGCGGCCATCGCGGCCGAGGCCGACGGCAACGGCAACGGCGCCGCCGGTAGCCCTGCCGACGGCGCCGTTGCCGACGGCGCGGTCGCCGACGGCGACATCGCGCTCCCCCCGCCACCCCCGCCGCCGCCGATGCCCGAGGTCACGGCGGTGAGCCCCCCGATCGCCGAGCTGACCCTCCAGGTCCCGGGGTTCGCCACCCACTCCGACCTGGCCGAACGGGTCTCCCGGATGCCGACGATCCACCCGGCCGCGACGTCCACGCTCACGGCCGAGCGTCCCGAGCCGGAGCCGGCCGACGTGCCCGACGAACCGCCGACTCGTCGGGTGCGGCGGGTCGTGATCGGGGCGGTGGCCGCCGCGGCAGTCGTGATCGCCGCCGTGGTGACCACGTCGGTCGTCGGCGGCGACGAGGAACCGGCAGCCAGCGGACCTCGTGAGATCGACCTGGCGGTCGACGCGAACGTGGTCGTCCCCGCGGTGGCCCCCGACGGCGCGGACAACGCGGGCAACCCGGTGAACTATCGCGCGGCCAACCTCACCGACGGCGACCCCACCACCGCGTGGCGAATGCCCGGCCGGGGCACCGGCGAGGACGTCGTGCTGTCGTGGCCGCAAGCTCACACCGTCACCGAGGTCGGCCTGGTCAACGGGTACGCCAAGACCGACGACGTCGGCGACGACGACCGCTACCGGCAGAACCGCCGAGTCCTCGAGGTCACGTGGAGCTTCGACGACGGCACCGAGGTCACCCAGGAGCTCGCCGAGACCCCCGAGCCGCAGATGCTCACGCTCGACGAGCCCGTCTCGACCTTCGCGGTCAAGATCCACATCGAGCGGGTCTCACGGTCGGGTGGGCGCGACTTCACGGCTCTCGGCGAGGTCGCGATCATCGGATCGGACTGACCCTGACCGGAACGCCGTCGATTGTGCGGGTGGCCCGACGGGCGCACAATCCAGCTATCGGGAGAGCCGTCCCGAGGGGGTTCCGCCATGCTCGCCAACGCGTCCGTCACCACCGTCCTGCCCGTCAGCGACCTGACCCGAGCCGCCGCGTTCTACCGCGACCAGCTCGGGCTCCAGGATCTCGGAGCGGCTCCCACCGGCAACCACGTGGTGCGCACCGGCTCCGGATCGACCATCGAGCTGATGACCGCCGAGGATGGCGCCCAGAGCACGCACACCGCGCTCACCTTCGAGGTCACCGACGTCGCGAGCGAGATCTCCGACCTCGAAGGCCACGGCGTGCGATTCGAGGACTACGACCTGCCCGGGCTCAAGACCGTCGGCCACATCGCGACCCTGGGCACCGACAAGGCGGCCTGGTTCCTGGACACCGAGGGCAACATCCTCTGCGTCCACGAGCAGGCGACGTCCTGACGGCTGCGGGCGCGTTCGGGGAGGTCAGCGCGGCTGGTACGTCAGGCAGTCGGCGAGGTCCTGGCCAGGACCCACCCGGATCGCCGGAGCGCCGCACTCGAGGTCGGTGTTGTGCACGCAGTCGCTGCGGTGACACGCGCCGACGTGACCCACCATGAGGTCGAGGCCGCCTCGCACGGACACGTCGATGAAGGTGTCGCAGTGGGCGTGACTCGGGCCACCGATGGTGATGGCCGCGGCGTGGCAGTTGTGCTCGTGGTTGTACGAGCAGCCCTCGGCCGTGCACTCGCGAACCTCTGGCATGTCCATCAGCGTGGTCATGGCGACCTCCCCCGTGCTGTGGCGCGCACCCCAAGGTGTCCGTCATGCCACCGTAGACCCGCACACCGGACGTAAGTCGAGCCTAAGCCGGCGTCTGCCGTAGTCTCCGCCCGTGCAGGGCGTGCTCGAGGGATTCGGCGTGATCGCCGTGGTCATCGCTCTGGGCTACGTGCTGGCGCGGGTCGGCGTCCTCGGCGGATCGAGCCAGGAAGTGCTGGCCCGGCTGGTGTTCTTCGTGGGTGCCCCGGCGCTGCTGTTCGAGACGCTGTCGGGCGCGCCGGTGGGTGACGTCTTCTCCTCGGCGCTGGTGGCCACCGCCCTCGCCGTGGCCGTCACAGCCGGCATCTACATCACGCTGGCCCGGGTGTGGTGGCGACGACCGGCCGCCGCGACGACGATCGGGGCGCTGTCGAGTTCCTACGTCAACGGCGGGAACCTCGGCATCCCGATCGCGGTGTACGTGCTGGGCGACGCGTCGTACGTCGCCCCCACGATGCTGCTCCAGCTCGTGGTGCTGGCGCCGATCGCGTTCGCGGTGCTCGACATCGCCACCACGGGGCGCGGTGTCTCGCTCCGGACCCTGGTGTTCCGCCCGTTCCGCAACCCCGTCACGCTGGCGTCGCTGCTGGGCGTGGCCGTGGCCGCCCTGGACCTCCCGGTGCCGGAGGTCGTGGGACAGCCGGTGGAACTGATCGCGGGCATGGCGGTGCCGGCTGCGCTGATCGCGTACGGGGTGTCGTTGCGTGGCGCTCCACGTCCCGGCTCGGGCGGCTCGGCCCGCGAGGTGGTCGCGGTGACCGTGCTGAAGCTGATGGTGCAGCCGGGGGCGGCCTACCTCGGCGGGCGGTACCTGCTCGACCTCGAACCGATGTGGCTGCTGTCGGTGACCCTCACGGCCGCGCTGCCCACCGCCCAGAACATCTTCGTCTACGCCGTGCGCTATCAGCGCGGCGTCGCCCTCGCCCGCGACTCGATCTTCGTCACCACACTGCTGTCCGGACCGGTCATCCTGCTGATCGCCGCCCTGTTGTCCTGACCGGGCGCTCAGTGCGGGTCGAGGCCCCAGAACGGACCACGCAGCCCCACCTCGCGGAAGTACGCCGCGGCACCCGACGGCTCGCGACGGACGTAGCCCCGATCGAGCCGGCCTTCGTACCACCGCGCGGCGAGCCGCCACAGCGTGGCGAGGTCCATGACGTAGCCGCGGTCGTTGCCGGTGGCCGCGAGCCAGCCGTCGACACAACTCTCGTCGCAGAACAGCCGCTGGTGGGCGCATGAGTGGACGACGTCGTCCCAGATGCGCGACACCGGCGTGAGGAAGTGGGCGACCTGGTCGCCGGCCGGCGGTGCCTCGCGGTTGACCACCCAGGCGTGAGGGGTGTCGCAGCCCGGGCACCGGGTCGACACCAGCACGTCGTCCTCGTCGGTCAGCAGGTGCGGCATCGCGAAGGAGTCCCAGGCGCAGCCGCCCCACCAGAGCGTCTGCCGGCCCATGACCGCGAACCCGAGCGGAATCGAGGCGAAGGGATGGGCCATCACGATGCGGTCGCCGTCGAGGACCACGTGACGCTGGGCGGCGAGGCGATGGAGACCGGCGCGCGCCTCGGCGGCGTCGGTGCCGGTGGCCAGGGCGAGTTCGTCGACGCCGGGTGCTGATCCGGTGGCCGCGAAATGGCGATAGGCGGCCAGTCGCAGCTCGGCGTCGGGATCGGGAGCAGTCACAGCGCGAGCTTAGGCCTGGCCCTCGACCATGATCGAGGGACCTTCAGGCTTGCCGTGACGAGCCATCCAGTCCCACGATCATGACCCGACCCCCGCCGGACCCTTAGGTGCCCCCGTCGCGTTCGACGCGGCGCACCGCGATCAGCAAGTTGATCCGTCGACGCAGCATCGCTCGTGGATCACGGCCCCGTCCGACACCCTGAAACCGCCGACCGATCTGGATTGCCAGGGTTCGGCGGCGAGCGAAGGGTACTTCGTCATATCGGACAACCACGTCGGAACTCCGTTCGCAGGTTGGCCGCAGAGGTTACCCGGAGTATCGCCGCGTGCAAAGTGTCTGGATTCTGCGCACTGACACAGAACGGAAAGTCGTCACGATCTGGCCACACCACAATTCATCACTCATCGGGCATTACTGAACAGCTGTCCGACCGAGTGGACGCGATCGCGGAGTTCCACGGGCTGGACGACCGTGAAGTCGGCTCCCACCACGCCCAGCACCATGATCGGCCAGGACAGGTCGTCGACGTTCATCGTCAACCGGCACGCGGCGTCGCCGGCCGGCTCGACGGCACCCCACCGGCCCACGACCGCCTCGACCTCGGCCGCCGGAGCGGCGATGTCGACCACGACCTCGTACCGCGTGGGCACCGAGGCGAGGCGATCACGCACGAAGGCCGCGGCGTCGCCGCCGGGAAGCTCGCGCTGCCGGAAGCGCGCCCCGGTGGCTTCCGGCTCGCGCAGGCGATCCACCCGGAACGTGCGCCAGTCGTGCCGCTCGACGTCCCACCCGACGAGGTACCACCGGCGTCCGAGCGAGACCAGCCGGTGCGGCTCGACCAGGCGGGTCGCGGCCGCGCCGTCGCGGCGGGTGTACCCGAAGCGGAGCCGCTCGTCGTCGCGGCAGGCCTGGGCGATGACGGTGAGGGCCAGTGCGTCGACCATGGGGCCACCGCCCATGACCGCCGGCACCGTGTAGGCCTGCAGGGCGTCGACCCGGCGCCGCAGCCGGGGCGGCATCACCTGGACGAGCTTGGTCAAGGCTCGCACCGAGGTCTCCTCGATGCCCGCGATGGCGCCGCCCGCGGCCGTGCGCAGCCCCACCGCGATCGCGACCGCCTCCTCGTCGTCGAGCAGCAACGGTGGCAGCGCCGCACCCGCTTGCAGCTGGTACCCGCCCGCGACGCCCCGGCTCGCGTCCACGGGATAGCCCAGCTCGCGCAGCCGGTCGACATCGCGGCGCAGGGTGCGCTCGCTGACCTCGAGCCGGTCGGCCAGCTCACCGCCCGGCCAGTAGCGGTGGGTCTGGAGGAGGGACAACAGCCGCAGCATCCGTGCACTCGTGTTCGCCATGAGTCCAGATTCCGTCGAATTGCGGTCAGAATGTGACCGGAATGGATCCTAACGTAGTCCATATGACGACCACGATGATCCGCACGCGCGGGCTGACCAGGCACTTCACGGTGAAGAAGCAGACGGTCGAGGCAGTGCGCGGCCTCGATCTCGACGTCCAGGAGGGCGAGCTGGTCGCCTTGCTCGGACCCAACGGCGCGGGCAAGTCGACGACGCTGCGGATGCTGACCACACTGATCCCGCCCACGTCCGGCACCGCCGAGGTCGCCGGCCACGACGTCACCCGCGCCCAGCGTGAGGTGCGGGCCCGCATCGGCTACATCGGCCAGGGCAACGGCGCCGGACACAGCCAGCGCGGCCGCGACGAGCTTTTCAGCCAGGGTCGCAGCTACGGACTCAAGATCGGCGCCGCGCGCGAGCGGACCGCAGAGCTCATCGCCTCGCTCGACCTGGAGGCCGTGGCCGACCGCACTGTCTCGGCGCTCTCCGGCGGCCAGCGTCGGCGGCTCGACATCGCCATGGGCCTCATCCACGCACCCGACCTGCTGTTCCTGGACGAGCCGTCTACCGGGCTCGACCCGCAGAACCGGGCGAACCTCCAGGAACACATCATGAAGCTGCGCGCCGAGCACGGCACCACGATCGTGCTCACCACGCACTACCTCGACGAGGCCGACTCGATGGCGGAGCGGATCATCGTCGTCGACCACGGGCGGGTCATCGCCGACGACACCCCCGCGCGGCTCAAGGCCGACCACGCCGGCGACCGCATCACGCTGGGCTTCGACGACACCGAGGCCGCCCGCCGTGCTGCGGTGCGGTCGATGGCCGTGGCGCCGTCCGCCGAGGTCGACCACCTCGGCACCTCGATCCAACTCCGGGTGGTCGGCGGCCCCGCGCTGGTGCCCGAGCTGCTCCGCCGCCTCGACGACGACGGCATCCGCGTCACGAGCACCGAGGTCGCCCGGCCCACGCTCGACGACGTCTTCCTCAACCTCACCGGCCGCAGCCTCCGCGAAGGCGGAGCCGAGCCGGCCGACGCCTCCGCTACCACCACCGACAACGACGCCCGTCAGGAGATCGCAGCATGAGCAAGGCAACGGCCGCCGACACTCTGTCCGACACCATCACCGTCTTCAGCCGCGAACTGCGCCCGGTGCTCCGCAACCCGGTCTCGGTCGTGTTCAGCATGATCCAGCCGCTGGTGTTCCTGGGGCTGTTCGCTCCCCTCCTGCCGGACTCGGTGGGCGGCGAGTCGGCCCTGCAATGGTTCGTTCCCGGCATCGTCGTGATGTCGTGCCTGTTCGGAGCCTCGATGACCGGCTCGAACCTCCTGTTCGAGATCCAGACCGGCTCGCACGAGCGGATGCTGGTCACCCCGCTGCGGCGGCCGGCGCTGCTGCTCGGACGGGCGTTGAAGGAGATCGTGCCGATGCTGGCCCAGGCGGTGATCATCGTCGCGGTGACCATCCCGTTCGGCTTCGAGCTGCACATAGCGGGGACATTGCTGGGGCTGCTGATCCTCGCGGCGTTCTGCGTCGGCGTCGGTGCGCTGTCGTACACGCTCGCGCTGGCCTCGAAGGACCAGGAGTGGCTGTTCTGGACCGTGCAGCAGACGCTGCTGTTCCCGGTGCTGCTGCTGGCCGGGATGCTCCTGCCGGTCGAGGGCGGGCCGGGGTGGCTGCAGACGCTGTCGTCGTTCAACCCGCTCACCTACGTCGTCGACGCCGCGCGGATCCTCTTCAACGGCGAGATCGCGTCGAGCACGGTGGCGTACGGCATCGTCGCAGCGGCGATCGTCGCGGCGTTCGGACTGCTCGTGGGCACGCGGGCGATGCAGCGCTCGGCCTGAGCCGTCGGTGGATCTCGTCGATCGGTGCCGGTCTCAGATGAGGCCGGCACCGATGACGTGCCTTCTGGAGGGATATCCACCCTTCACCGGGTCGTCAAGGGTGGATAAGCCTCCAGAAGACGCAGGGGGCGGCAGCCGTCAGCGGCGGAATACCAGGGCGTAGTCGCCGGTGAGCCACTCCGGGGCGGAGTCCCAGCACAGGAACGTCTCGCGCTGGAAGGTGAGGTGCTGCGACACGACGCGGGCGATGTCCCATGCGAGCGGGGTCACCACTCCTTCGTGCGAGATGTTCGCGACGTTGAGGACGGCGTGGCCGCCGGGGCGCAGCAACTCGGCGACCTGTTTGAACACCCCGCCGATCTCGTCGAGGTAGGTGGCGTAGTCGCCGTCGAGCGTCTCGTAGGCGTTGAGCGGGTTCTCCGGGTGATCGGTCATCGTCATGTACGGCGGGGACGTCAGGCAGAGCGCGACGGGTTCGTCGATCAGCGCGGAGAGCACCCGAGAGTCGCCGGCGATCACCGTCGCGGCGGCACCCAGATGGCCGCGGACCAACTCGGCCCGCTCGTCGAGCAGCTCGATCCCGACCGCCCGGCGGCCCATCCGCTCGGCCACCACCAGCGTCGTGCCGTACCCCGCGAAGGGGTCGAGCACGAGGTCGCCCGGGTCGGTGTACTCGCCGACGACCGCCTCCACCAGACCCTCGGTGAAATGGACGTCCTCGTCGGCACCCTCGCGACGTTCGTGATCCAGGTCAGCACTGCGCAGGGCCATCCACGGCTTCATGCCCCCATCGTGCCGCGAACGGCCCGATCGCGCGCGGCCGGGACCGGCTCTGGACCGGCTCGAAGCCCGTCTCTCGAACCGGCTCGGGACGGGCGGATGCGCGGTCGGCCCGAGACGCCGGACGACGCCCTGGCTCGGACTAGCCGTCGAGCAACCACGCCAGGGCGACGGCGGCCGTCCACGACTGGTGGGGACCGCCCAGCGGCTCGCCCGTGACCGGCTCGTAGTACTCCGCGAAGCTGCCCTCCCGGAGCTGGTCGAGGGCGGCGTCGCGCAGCGCGGTCGCCGCGCCGGTCTCGCCGCCACGTTCGAGCGCCCAGCCGAGCAGCCAGGTCATCACCGGCCACACCGGGCCCCGCCAGTACGTGCGCGGACGGAACGCCGGGGACTCCGGGCTCGTGCTGGGCGGCACGGCCCAGCGCAGGCTCGGGTGCCCGGCCCACCGTGGACCGGTCAACTCGGCCGTCAGCTGCCGGCGCAGCACGTCCGGGGCGCCGGCGATCAACGGCGCGAACCCGGCGATCGTCGCGGTCCGCAAGGGCTCGCCGGTGCGCACGTCGACATCGGCGGCGAGGCCGGTCGCGTCGTCCACCTGCGCCAGCACCGCCAGCCGGGCCGCCTCGGCCCGATCCCGAAGCCAGTCGACAGTAGCCGCGGACCCCTCGGACCACGAGTCCGTGCCGGCGATCGTCAGGTCGGCGAGCAGGTCGGACGCAGCGGCGAAGATCGCCGTGAACAGCACGTCACCCACCGCGAAGCTGCACGTCTCGCGCATCCGGGCGGGGTCGTAGCCGGCCCGCTTCGCCTCCTCGACGAGCCAGAGGTAACGGTCGTACTCCGCGTCGCTGGGGCGTTCGGCGGCGTCGGCCACATGGGCGGTGTCCCGCCGGGCGAACGGCTGCAGGTCCGGCCCGACGACCACCCGGCCGGACGGGCCGTCCCACCGCGGGGAGTTGTCCAGCCCGCTCTCCCAGCCGTGGTGGATGACGACGAGGCCGGTGCCGGGATCGGTGCGGTCATCGGCGAGGAAGCGGTGCCAGCGGAGCAGCTTGGGTTGGAACGTGGCGAACCACTCCCGCGCGATCTGGGCCTCATCGGCGCCACGCCGGGCCGCGGTCGCCAGGATCTCGGCAGCCGCCAGGGCGTGCACCGGTGGTTGGGTGATGCCGCTGGTCGCCGGCCGGTCGGGGGCGGCGTCGCTGAGCCGAGCGCACTCCCAACGCCCGGCACCGGGAAAGTAGGTGTCCACGGCCGGGTCGAAGACGATGTGCGGAACCATGCCGTTGCCCCACTGACCGGCGAAAAGCGAGTCGAGCTCGAGCGCCGCGCGCCGTGGATCGAGCCGGGAGAGCCCGATCGCGTTGAACCCGGCGTCCCAGCTCCATTGATGGGGATAGAGCCCAGGTCCGGCCTTGGTGGCCGAGTCGGTGCTGTTGTCGCGCAGCACGTACGCGGCCCGCGCGGCGATCTCGGCCGGGCCGGACAGGGGCACCGCGTCGGCCGGCATGAACCTCGTCCTCATGGCCCGATCGTCTCGTAGGCGACGATGCGACGAGAGGGGCCAGCGGAGGTGCCGCCGCGGTCAGAGCAGGCGGGTGACCACCTCGGCGGCGCGGTCAAGGAACCGGCCGTGGGCGTCGACCTCGGCGTGCAGAGCGGCGGTCTCGGCGGCGTCGAAGGGCCGGTACAACGCCACCTCCACGACCACACGCGACGCCGAGATGGTGCGCTTCCAGTGCCCGGTCACCTGGGTGTCGAGCAGCAGCACGCCGTTCGCCACCGGCCGCCCGCGCATGGCGTTGGCTCGGTCGGCGAGGTCGAGCAGCGGTTTGCTCTGGGTGTACCCCACGACGTATTCGTCGTAGCCCTGGAGCATCCGCACTCTCGGCGACGGCGACACGGGAACGGACTCGCGCGGCGCGGCCCAGAACGTCATGCCGTGGGCGTCGAGCCGCTCCAGCCGGTCGCCGGCCGCCTCGAGCCCGACCCGCACGTCGGTCGTGGTCCGGCTCGCCCAGGTGGAGCAGTCCTTGACCGTGGCCGGGCCGTGGCTGGTGAAGTACCGCAGCACCAGCTCGGCGAGCGCGTCGTCGCGGGTGAGGGTCCGCCCGGCCGGTGCGCGCTCGTCGAGCAGCGCGTAGGTGTGCTGCTTGCCGCGCATCGCACCGCTGCAGACGAGGCCTTCGAGCTCGGCGTGCATGAGGATGTAAGCCAGCCGGAACCGCCGTGCCTCGATGCCGTCGGCGGCGAGTCGCTCGCCGAGCTCGACCCGGGTCAGCTGTCCGCCGCCGGCCAGCGCCCGCTCGATGATCGTCTCGGTGCGCGCCCGGGTGACGGCGTCGAGCCCCTCCTGGCGGTACAGCGGCGCGTTGAGCGCATGGACCCGGGGGCCGGTGAGCGTCAGCAACCAGCGGATGTCGTCGGGCAGCACGAAGTGCCAGGTAGGGCGGAGCACGTGGGTGCGCAGCACGCGGCCCTCGGCGAACGCCGCGTCGACCGTCGCGTCGGTCACGCCGTTCAGCCGCTGTCCCACCGCCCATACGGCAGGCGCGTAGTCCTGCGACTGCACGGCGGTCAGCCAGCCGACGACCTCGTCAGGGGCGGCGAACGGTGCGCCGGTGAGCCGGACGGTGTGCATCCGCCAGCGGGCGAGCTCGACGGCCTCCATGGGACCGCAGACTAACCGCGCCGGCGGGTCAGGGCTGGTAGCTGCCCGGTTCCCAGGGCCGCGCGGCAGCTCCGATCCGGGTCCAGGCGTTGATCGCCACGAGCACGCTGATCAGACCCGCGATCTCGGCGTCGTCGAAGTGCTTCACCACGTCCGCGTACGCCTCGTCCGGGACGTGTCCGTCGCTCACCACGGTGACCGCCTCGGTGAAGGCCAGCGCCGCGCGTTCCCGCTCGGTGAAGAACGGCGCCTCACGCCAGACCGGGATGGCGTAGAGGCGCTGCTCGGTCTCGCCTGCGGCGCGGGCGTCCTTGGTGTGCATGTCGACGCAGTAGGAGCATCCGTTGATCTGGGCGGCGTGGATCTTGACCAGCTCACGCAACGTCGGCTCGACGGTGGCGGATGCCGCCCGCTCGAGCCGGCTCAGAGCCGCGGAGACCTCGGGAACCAGAGCGGCGAAGTCGAGCCGCGGAGTGTAGGTCGTCGTCATGCCCACGACGATATGGCTGGATCAGCCCAGGGATATAGTCCATTGTGATGGAGGATTCGTGGGCCATTTCTGACGCTGGGCCGGAGCCCGGCGGGTCCGACCTGTACCTCGACCTCCACCTCAACGCCCGGCTCGACCCAGGTGCGCCGGGCTTGCGGGCGCAGCTCGAACACGCCTTGCGCGACGCCGTACGCACCGGCCGCCTCGCCGCCTTGACCCGCCTCCCGTCGTCGCGATCGCTCGCCCGCGACCTCGGCATCGCCCGCAACACCGTCGCCGACGCGTACGCGCAGCTCGTGGCCGAGGGTTGGCTGACCGCCCGGCAGGGGGCAGGCACCCGCGTCGCCGAGCGGATCGCGCCGGATCACCACGCGCCGTCGTCGACCCGGGTGCCGGAGGCGCGAGCCGAGTCCGCTCGCTACGACCTCGGCCCCGGCTCACCGGACCTGTCGTCGTTCCCGCGAGCCGCCTGGCTCTCGGCTACCCGCCGGGCGATCACCGCCGCGCCCAGCGACGCGTTCGGTTACCCCGATCCGCGCGGTCGCCCCGAACTGCGCCAGGCCGTCGCGCAGTACCTGGCCCGTGCCCGCGGGGTCCGCGCGAGCATCGCGAACGTCGTCGTCTGCTCGGGATACGCCGACGGGCTGGCGCTGCTGAGCACGACGCTGCGGGCCACGGGCCTGACGACCCTGGCCGTCGAGTCGTTCGGGCTCGACGTCCACCGGCGCATCGTCGAGGTGGCCGGGCTCGACACCGTCCCGCTGACCGTCGACGACCATGGCGCCCGCATCGACGAGCTGCCCGGTGGGCCGGCCGACGCGGTGTTGCTGACGCCGGCCCATCAGTTCCCGCGAGGCGTCCCGCTGGCACCCGGGCGACGATCGGCGGTGATCGACTGGGCCCGTTCCACCGGAGGCCTGGTCATCGAGGACGACTACGACGGCGAGTTCCGCTACGACCGCCAGCCCGTGGGTGCCCTGCAGAGCCTCGATCCGGACCGGGTCGTCTACGCGGGGACGGTCAGCAAGAGCCTGGCACCCGGGGTGCGGCTGGGCTGGCTCGTCATGCCGTCGTGGCTGGCCGGGCCGGTGATCGCCACCAAGAGCACCGCCCAGGCCCACAGCGGGGTCATCGACCAGCTGGCCCTGGCCGACCTCGTCGACTCCGGCGCCTACGACCGTCACGTCCGGCGCTCCCGGCTGCACTACCGCCGCCGGCGCGACCGCCTCACAACCGCGCTGGCCGAACGCGCCCCCGGCGTGCGAGTCCGAGGCATCTCAGCAGGCCTGCACGTCCTGGTCGAGCTCGACGAGCCCGAGGACGACGTCGAGGCGCGCGCCGCCCCGCATGGACTCGTCGTACGGGGCCTGGACCGCTACCGGCACCCGGCTGCGCCACCTGCGGCACCGGCGCTCGTCCTCGGCTACGCCACCCCGCCTGAGCACGCCTTCGCCGGTGCGCTGGACGCCCTGAGCGCCACGCTCGCGCCACGACGCCCCGCGCGCCGGACCTGACCGTCGCGCGACAGCGCCGAGCGAACGTTCCGAATCGCCGTGGAACCGCAGGTCACGGAGGTGCGTCGAAGTGACATGCGTGCCCGGTTGAGCGTTCTCGCAGTATGCGGCCTTCTGGTGGCCGGATGCTCCCTCTCGCCCCACGTCGGGCCGGCCGGGCAGCTCGCTGCCGCCGCGCTCGTCTCGTTCGACGCCTGTGACGACGCCCTCGACCACCTCAAGCGCGAGGCCACCGAGCGGGTCGGCCCGTGGGGCCTGGGTGGCCTGACCGTCGCCTACGCCGAGGGCGACATGGCGATGGAGGATTCCGCCGGCGCTGACGGCCGCGCCGCCGCGCCCGCCCACTCCACCACCACCGTGCAGGAGGCCGGCGTCGACGAACCCGACATCGTCAAGACCGACGGGCGGCTGGTCGTCACCGTGGTCGGTCCGAACCTCAAGGTCGTCGACACCACCGGAGCCGCGCCCGTCGAGGTCGGCAGCCTGAAGCTCGGCGACGAGTACGCCGACGCCTCCGTCCTGCTCGAGGGCGATCGCGCCGTGGTCTTCGTGCGGACCAGCCCGATGATCGCGTACGACACCCGCATGTCCTTCGCGCCGATGCCGGGCGAGCTCACCACCCAGGTGCTGCTGGTCGACCTCTCCGACCCGGCGTCGCCCACCGTCGAGGCCACCCTCGACGTCGACGGCGACTACCTCGACGCCCGGCTGGTCGACGGTGTGGTCCGGATGGTCGTCAGCACCTCTCCGGCGCTTGAGTTCCCGATGACCGAAGCGGACCTGAACCGCTCCGAGGACGAGCTCACGGCACGCAACAAGACCATCGTCGCCGAGTCCACCATCGACGACTGGCTGCCGTCGTACCGCCTCACCTCCGGAGGCACCGAGTCGTCCGGCCGGCTCGTCGAGTGCGACCGGCTCGAGCATCCCGAGGAGTTCGCCGGGTTCACCACCCTGAGCGTGCTCACCCTCGACCTCGCGGCCGGGCTCACCAGCGGCGATGCCGTGGGCGTCCTCACCGACGGCGACACCGTGTACGCGAGCACCGACCGGCTCTACGTCGCCACCTCGCGCTGGACCAGCGTCGAGCCGGCCGCCGACCTGGCCCTGCTGCCCGACGGCAACACGACCACCGGCATCCACGCCTTCGTCACGGAGGGCAACGAGCCCGCGCGTTACGTCGCCTCCGGCGAGGTCGAGGGCCGCATCCTCGGCCGCTACGCGCTGTCCGAGCACGACGACGTGCTGCGCGTGGCGACCACCACCGACCGGTGGGACGCGAGCCCCGAAGCCGACCAGAGCGAGAGCCAGCTCGTCACGCTGACCGAACGCGACGGCGAGCTGGTCGAGCTCGGCCGGGTCGGTGGGCTCGGCAAGGGCGAGCAGATCCAGGCGGTGCGCTACTTCGGACCCACGGCCTACGTCGTGACGTTCCGGCAGACCGACCCGCTCTACGTCCTCGACCTGTCCGACCCCGCCGCGCCGGCGGTCGACGGCGAGCTGAAGATCACCGGTTACTCCGCCTACCTGCACGAGGTCGGCGCGGGCCGGCTGGTCGGCGTGGGGCAGGAGGCCACCGCTGAGGGCATGACCGTGGGCGCTCAGGTCTCGCTGTTCGACGTCGCCGACCCGGCCGCGCCCACCAAGCTCGACGGTCACCTGGTCGAGAACGCCTACTCGCAAGCGGAGTGGGACCCCCACGCCTTCCTGTACTGGCCCGAGACCAGTCAGCTCGTCGTGCCGATCGACGGCGAGGCCGTACACGGAGCGGTGGTGCTGACGGTCGGCGCCGACGCCCTCACCGAGCAGGGGGTCGTCACCTACGCGGGCGACGGCTCGGCCGAGTTCTACCCCACGGTGCTGCGCTCGATCGTCATCGGCGACTCGCTCTACACGCTGTGGTCCGACGGCATGCAGGTCAACGAGCTCGACGGCCTCGAACTCGACCACTGGCTGCCGCTGGCCTGACCAGGGCCGGAGCGGGGCCGGACCGCGGCCTGACCCGGGTCGCCGGACAGCCCTGATCGTCGATGCGTGCGGTATCTGTGCGCGACTCGGCCCGGGCGGCCACGTGCAGAAACGCCGCGCCCGCCGAGGTGGAGGTCTACCGGCACCAGCTGATGAAGTACGTGGCCGCCGAACGCGGACGAGCAGGCCTGCCGCTGATGTCGTTCGTCGACCGCCGAGCCGGAGGCAGCGGTGCCCCAGGCAGCCGAGCCGGAGGCAGTCGAGCGCGGTCCCTGGCCGTGGCGTACTACACGTTCTGGCTCTACAACCACGACCGCCGGCCCTCCATCGCGTGGCGGCCGCTCGACGCACGCTGACCCGCGGCCGTCATTCAGCCGCACAGTCGGCCGCGAAGATCGCGAGATTGTCGGCGAGCGGTTCGAGGCCGACGCCGGCCCGGCGCCGGTCGACCTCACCGGGATCGGAGATCGGCGTGGCCGGCTCGGCGACCCCGCCGCGGCAGCGGATCTGGGTGCCGTAGGTCTGCTCGGCGCCGGTGTTGACGGCAACCCGATCGTCGAGAAAGGCCAGCTCGGAGGCGTCGGCCCGGCCGGCCGCCACGGCATCGGCCATGAGACCGAGCGCGCGCTGCTGGAACGCGACGTCGACGTCGGCGTGCTGGGCGATGAGCCAGGCCGCGCTGGCACCGTCCTCACCCACAAGGTCGGACGACGGCCAGCCGTGCGCGTCGATGATCTCCGCCAGACGCGCCGCCCGATCGGCGTCGCCGTTGGTCGCGGCCTGGCCGGTCCGCTCGGCCTGGTCGGCCGCCTGCAGGTCGAGCAGCTCCTGTCGCAACGCGGCCGGATCCAGCCTCGCCGATGGCTCGGCGGCGGACGGCCGGCCTACCGACGGCTGGGTGGCGGAGGGCGCCACGCTCGTCGGAGCCGTGTTCGTCGACGACGGGGCAGGCGTGGCGGGCGAACAAGCACCGGACAGCACGGCCAGCACCGCGACGACGGGCGTCACGACGGTCGGCAGGTGAACACGCGGACTCAGCGCCGCCTCCTCCCCGTGGGCTGGGCGGACGATCAGTTACGAGTATTCGCCCTCCGGCGTGGCAAGGGAACCTCGTGGATCACGGGTGGGGATGTGCACCGGGCGCTCGAACGACGTCTCGAGCACGACGATCGTCTGAGTGTCGGTGACGCCCTCGACGTCGAAGATCCTCCGCAGGACGCCCTGGACGTCGGCCGTCGTCGCGGTACGGACCTTGACCATGAGGCTGGCCGGCCCGGCGATCACCTGAGCCTCCTCGATCTCGGCGATCGCGGCGAGGGCATCGCGCGTGGACTCGCCGCCCATCCAGGCGTCGCCGTTGACGAGTACGTAGGCGAGGACACCCCGGCCCACCGCGACGGGGTCGACCTCGATGGTGGTGCGGCGGATGACGCCGCGATCGCGGAGCTTGCGGACCCGCTCGTGCGCGGTCGCTGCCGACAGGCCCACGGCCGTGCCCAGCGCGGCATAGGACTGGCCGGCGTCGCGCTGGAGCTCACCGAGCAGGATCCGATCGACCTCGTCCACGACGTCCACTCCCTCGAGGATCTCGACCCAACATCCGGAGATTGACCGGATGTCATTCGGCGATACTATCGCTTTGCCTGACAGAAGCACCTAAGGAGTCAGTTGTGCCTGACGTTGTCAAGACGCGGTTCGAGGTGATCGACGAGCGGTTCCGGCCGTGCAACGGCGACGAGTGGATGGAGCGCCTGTTCACCGGCGGCCGCTGGACCGAGGGGCCCGCCTACTTCCCGGCCGGCCGCTACCTCCTGTTCAGCGACATCCCGAACGACCGCGTCCTGCGCTGGGACGAGACCACGGGTGCGGTCGGCGTGTGGCGCCAGCCCGCCGGATACGCCAACGGGCACACCGTCGATCGGCTGGGCCGGCTCGTCAGCTGCGAGCAGGGCGAGCGCCGGGTGACCCGGATCGAGCATGACGGCAGCACCACCGTGCTGGCCGAGCGCTACGACGGCAAGCGCCTGAACAGCCCCAACGACGTCGTCGAGCACTCCGACGGGGTCGCTGTGGTTCACCGACCCCGACTACGGGATCACCAGCGACTACGAGGGCAACAGGGGCGAGAGCGAGATCGGCGCCTGCCACGTGTACCGCGTCGACCCCGGCACCGGCGAGGTGCGGATCGTCGCCGACGACATCGTGCGGCCCAACGGCCTGGCGTTCACCGCCGACGAGCAGCAGCTCTACGTCGTCGACACCCGCAGCAAGCACCTCCGGCGCTTCGACGTCGACGACGACCGGCTCAGCGGTGGCGAGATCTTCGCCGGGTGCGACGCCGGCTCCTTCGACGGCGTCCGGATCGACGACGCCGGACGGGTCTGGGCAGCCGCCTACGACGGCCTGCACTGCTTCGACCCCGACGGCACGCTCATCGGCAAGCTCCTCGTCCCGGAGATCGTCGCCAACTTCACCTTCGGCGGCCCGAAGCGCAACCAGCTCTTCATCTGCGCGTCGAGCTCGGTGTACGGCGTCCGGGTGAACTTCGCGGGAGCCCGGTACCCGGCCTGACCACGTGGCGCCGGCCACGAGGTCGGGCGCCGGGCACCGTCGATCAGGCCGATCGCGCGCCACAGGACGCGGCACCCAGCCAGGTGTGGACATTGCCGGCCCAGCAGAACCCGAGCTTGGGGCTGCGGTTGCTGATCCACAGGCCGGGCACCCGGCGGTCGCCGCATCGCGACCCCGCCAGCTGGAAACAGTTGTTCTTCTCCAGCGAGTCGGGGAAGAGCGTGACGAAGGCGATGCCCTCGTCCACGGTCAGCGGCGTCCGCCCCTGACCGGTGAGGATCACCAAGGCGTCGTCGGGCGAGATGTTCAGCGTCTCCTTGCCGCGGTCGACGTCGAACACCAGGTACGCGTCGGCTGCGGGGACGCCGATGCCGTCGATCGGCTCGAACCGGTCGATGTCCGCCGTGTCCTTCGACAGGAAGCCCGGCCGTCCACCCAGCTCGGTGAGCTCGATCGTGGCGGACGGGGCCGCCACCCGTCCGGACACCACGAGCACGAACGGCACGTTGGACCGCGTGGGCGGGCTCATCGACGCCGCACGCGCCACGGCCTGGCCCCGCAGCGGCGCCACCAACGCGGCGAAGCCGTCGCCGTCCAGTCCGGCCACGGCCGGGTAGCCCTTGTCGACGAGCACGCCCACCTGGCGATCGAACTCCGCACCTGCGTCGTAGTGGGGGTCGTCCTGACCGGACGTGACCTGCGGGAAGGCGGAGTGGGCGAGCTGCTGAGACATCCGTGGTCCTTTCGATCGCTGGGTGCGACGACATGAACCGTACGCCGTACGGTATCTATTCCCGCGGCACTGTCTCGACGACCGGTGCAGCCACGAACCCCGCGTCCGCGAGCTCGCGTGCCGCGCGTGGCGCGGTCGCCAGCGACCCGGCGTCGAACGGAGGCTGCGGGTCGTACTCGATGGTGAGCTGGATGGCCTGCGCGGTCGTATCTCCGGCGATCCGGGCGGCGAGGGCCAGCGCCATGTCGATGCCCGCGGACACCCCGGCGGCCGTGACGACCTGCCCCTCGAACACCACTCGCCGCGCGAGGTAGGTCGCGCCGAACGACTCCAGCGTGTCGACCGCCCGCCAGTGGGTGGTCGCCGTCAGGCCGGTCAGGATCCCAGCCGCGCCGAGCAGCAGTGCGCCGGTACACACCGACGTGGTCCAGGTCGCGGCGGCGTGCATCCGCCGGATCCAGCCGAGGAACTCGTCGTCGTCGAGAAGCACGCGCGCGCCCGGCCCGCCGGGAACCACCAGCATGTCGCACGTGTCGACGTCAGCGAACGTGGCGTCGGCCGTCACGGCCAGGTGACCGGCGTTGTTGCGCACCGGGCCGGTGGCGGCGGCGGTGAAGACGACCTCGGCACCCGGCAGGAACCGGAGCACCTCGTAGGGCCCGACGGCGTCGAGTGCGGTGAACCCGTCGAACAGCGGGATGGCGATGCGCATGGACGACCTCTCAGACTTCGTGCCGACCGGAGACCGCGGTCCCGGCCGGGGAGAAATGGTGGCGATACTGCCCGGGCGTGAGGTCCAGGACCCGCCGGAAGGCGCGATGCAAGGTCTCGGTGGTGCCGAAGCCGCAGGTGCGAGCCACGGCGTCGATCGTGCTGTCGGTGCTCTCGAGGAGGCGCTGGGCCGCCTCGATCCGCGCTGCCTCGACGTAGGCCGCCGGCGTCCGCCCGGTCTCGGCGGCGAACACCCGGGCGAAGTTGCGCTCGCTCATCCCGGCCCGGTCGGCGAGGGCGGACACCGTGAGATCACCGCCGAGGTGGTCGGCGACCCACGCCTGAACGTCGCGGAGCGGCTCGCGGGTGGGGCGCTGAGCCGCGAGCTGGGCGCTGAACTGGGCTTGGTGCCCCGGCCGCTGGACGAACATCACCAACCGCCGCGCGACCTCCCGCGACACCTCGGCGCCGAGGTCGGCCTCGACCATCGCCAGCGCAAGGTCCATTCCTGCCGTGACGCCAGCTGACGTCCAGACCTCGCCGTCGCGCACGAACACCGGATCCGGGTCGACGGTCACGGCAGGATGGGCCTCGGCCAGTTCGGCACACGAGGCCCAGTGCGTCACCGCTCGCCGCCCGTCGAGCAATCCGGCCGTGGCCAGCAGGAACGCACCGCTGCACACCGAAGCCACCCGCCTGGACCGCCGGGCGGCCAGCGCCACCGCCTCGATCAGGCGATCGTCGGCACAGGCCGCGACCCGACCCGGGCCGCCCACCACCAGGAGGGTGTCGATGGCCCCGGTGCACGCGTCGAGATCGCCGACCGGGCCGACGGTCAGCCCGTTCCGCGACCGGACCGATCCCGCCGACCCAGCCGAGGACGCGCCCGCGGCGGCGATCTCCAGCTGGTACCCCGAGCCGTCCGGTGCGTACCGCGTGGCCTGCGCGAACACCTCATGCGGCCCGGTCAGGTCGAGCACCTGGAAGTCGGGGTAGACCACGACGACGACACGATGACTGCTCACGACGTCCATCGTGGCGGGTTCATCGTTGTGGCGGCAATGACACAAAGATGACGTTTCCAGCCACGGCGTTGGCCCCGCGACGGCCGCCGCGTCAGGCGGTCTTGTCCAGGCCTCCGTCCACCACGTAGTCGGCGCCGGTGATGTTGCGAGCCCGCGCCGACGCAAGGAACAGCACGACGTCGGCCACCTCCTCGGGCTCGCTCACCGGGCCTGTCGTGATGTTCATCGACTCCGGCAGCACTTGGTCCATGAAGTCTGCGGCGCTCGTCCCGGCCTGGCCGGCCATCAGGTCGGCGAAGGCGCCGGGCGCGGTCCACATCGGCGTTCGGACCGGGCCCGGCGAGACCGTGTTGACCCGGATGCCCTGCGACGCGAACTCCTCCGACAGCGCGGTGCCGACGTTGGTCAACGCGGCCTTGGCGGCGCAGTACGGAGCGATGAACGGCATCGCGAGCCGGGCATTGAGCGAGCTGACATTGACGATCGCGCCGCCGCCCGCGGCCAGCATCGCCGGGATCGCGGCGCGGGCCGCACGCACGGCGCTGAAGAACGTGATGTCCATGATGCGTTGCCAGTGCTCGTCCGTGAGCTCGACGATCGAGGAGACGGGTTCGCTCGCCCCGACGTTGTTGACCAGGATGTCGACCCCGCCGTGGACGTCGATGGCCCGCTGTACGAGGCGGCCAGGGCCGTCGGGTGTGGCCAGGTCGACCTCCACCGCCTCGACACCGTGGGCCGTGCCGAGCTCGGCGAGCTCCGCCGAGGGCCGGCGGGAGCCGACCACCACCCGGGCGCCTTCGAGCGCCAGGGCCCGCGCCGTCGCGAGGCCGATGCCCTTGCTGCCACCGGTCACGACAGCGATCTTGTCCTTGAGTTCGAGGTCCATGCCCACGATCGTCGACGACGCGCGCCCGGCCTACCGGCGAGAATCGGCCGCGGCGTTGGGCGACGCACGACGTCCTCGCGGCGGGAGCCACCGCGGCACGCACCCCGCGACCAGCGCCAGCGGCACCATCAGCGCCATCGCCATCACCGACGTCGTGACCCACGCCGAGCCGATGGCGAAGCCGGCGAACACGGCCACGGCGAACGTCTCACTCGCCAGGCCCGCCACCGAGGTCACGGTCGCGCGAGCCGGCCCGCGGACCGCATCCTGCACCCGGGCCTCGATGACGATCATGACGTTCGCCGCGACGCCGTAGCCGGCCCCGAGAGCGGCGAAGCCCAGCCAGCCGCCGGCGTAGACCCCCCACGCCATCGACGCCGCGGCGACGACCAGCGCGCCGGCGATCGTCCGCCCACGCATGCCGGCGGTCCGGCCCGCGAGCGAGGTGCCGATCGCCTGGCCGACGATCGTCAGGGCGAGCAACAAGGGGATCTGGTCGATGCCGGCCCCCTGCTCGCGAGCGACCAGTGGGAAGTACTCGTCGAAGGCCAGCAGGCCGGTCACCAGCGCGACCAGGAGCACCCCGCGGCGCACCAGCCGCTCACGGGTCACCTCGGCGACGCCCGCACGGAGCATCGCGAGGTAACGACGGAGCACGCCGCCGGTTCCCTCGGCGGTCCCGTCGGCGGTGATGTCGCCCGTCTCGTCGGACTCGGCGACCCTGGCTGCCACCGGCAGCCCAGCCGCGATCACCGCCTGGCCGACGGCGACCGCCACGCTGACCCATCCCAGCAGCGGATACCCGCCGAGGGAGAACAGCGGGGCGGCCGCGATGGTGGCGACGAGGGTGGCGATCATCGATCCGGAGTTCGCCCAGCCCGAGACCCGCGCGTACTGACCGTCGGCGTCGAGGGCCGCCAGCTCGTCGTAGAGCAGCGCCTCGAACGTGCCCGACATCAGGGCGTTTCCCACGCCCCAGAGCACGAATCCGGCCGCGAACCCCGGATACGACGGAGCCACGATCCACGTCGAGAAGGCGGCGGCGTTGAGCAGCGCGCTGAGGACGAGCAGCGCACGACGGGACACGGTGTCGGCCCAGGCGCCGGACGGAACCTCCATGACGAAGGCCGTCACCGACCAGATGACCAGCAGCGACGAGACCTCCGCCGCCGACAGGCCGGAGTCGCGGAAGAGCAGCGCGTAGACGGCGTACAGCGGGACGAGGTCGGCGACCGAGTAGAAGCCGACCGCGCGGGCGGCCAGGCGGCGCACCGGGGCGGTCACGACCGGCTCCGGCGTGCGACGTGGTCAGCGACCGAAGGGTGACCAGCGCGTGGAACCGAGATGGGGCAGTGACGAGGTCAAGGCTGGGCTGCGGTGTAGCGCATGGTCCAAACGTGGCGACGGACGCGGCAGGCTGTCAACCCATTTCGGCCGGACAGGTCGGCCATCCCCCGCGGCGTCCCCCGGCCGTGGGCGGCGATCACTCCCTCGGGGGAGGTGAGCGGCCCGACGGAGCCGCAAGCATCGAACCATGCCGAACGTGCGGACCCGTGCGTCGACCGGGCCTCCTCAGCCGTCCCCATCCTCGCCCCCGGCCCCGCCTCCGGAACCCTCGCGCCAGCCGTCGCCGACGCCGCTGGTGTCCTTCCTCCGAGATCTCTGGGCCGTGGGACGGCCGTGCTTCTGGCCGGTCTCGCTGCTTCCGTACTACCTCGGCTTCGTGCTGGCGACGCATCGACTGGTGCCGTCGTGGGCGCAGTTCCCGGCGGTGGCCGCCGGGGCCGTGGTGATCGGGCCGCTCCTGTGGCTGTCCGTGCTGGCAGTCAACGACGCACACGACCTCCACGGCGACCGCCTCAATCCGCGCAAGGCCGGCACGCCGCTGACCAGCGGACGGATGTCGGTGACGACGGCGCGGCAGATCGCCGGCGTGGCCGGGCTCACCGCGGTCGCCGTGGCCACGACGGTGGGTCTGGCGTTCGCCGCCGGAACGCTGCTGGCGGTGGTCGTCGGCTGGCTCTACAGCGCTCCACCGGCCCGGCTCAAGGCACGCGCGGGCGCCGACGTGGCGGTCAACGCGATCGCGCTCGGGGTGCTCGGGCCGGTGGCCGGCTGGATCGTGGTGCGCCCGGTCGCCGGGTTCCCGTGGGTGGTGGCGGCGCTGGGGGTGCTGGTGGGTGCGGCGCTCTACCTCCCGACGACCCTCGCCGACCTGCGGGCCGACCGGGCCAGCGGCTACGCGACCATCGCGGTGCGACTCGGGCCCAGCCGGACCCGCCGGTGGGGCATGGCGGCATGGACCGCGGCAGCCGCCCTCTCGATCGTCCTCGCCGCCGCCGACGAGGTCATCCCGCGCCGCATGCTCGTGCTCGAGCTGGTGATGGCGCCAGTGTTGGTCGCCGCGTATCCACGACTGGCCCGCACCGAACGGTCGTTCCGCGGCGTCGTGGTGCTGGCGTCGTTGTTCCTGATCCCGAGCGTGACGTTCGCGCTGAGTTACACCGGCGTGTGGTGACCGCTGCGATCACTGGACGATCTGGGCGTGCCAGGCCGTGAGGTCGACCTCGCCGGTGGTGCCGAGGTCGACGTCGGCCGGGACGATCTGGGACGCGCCACCGGGTACCGGCATCACGTCCAGGTAGGCGCCGGTGACGATGTCGCCGTCGGTGACCGTGCCCGCCCACGACACCACGGCCAGCACACTGGCACCGGGCTCGACGCTGAGCGGCGCCGGCCCCGGATCGATCGCCATGTACGACGACCCGCGGGTGACGGTGAGCTCGAGGGGCGCCAGCGCGGGGTCCAGGAGCGTAACGTCCGGGTAGCCCTCGACCTGCCGGGTCACGTCGTCGAGATTGGTGAGCCGGAGCACGACCGCCCGATGTCCCAGCGCGGCCTCGACCGGCCCGGCCGACACGACGAGACCTGACTCCGGCGGAGCGGGCAGGACGGGCGTCGCGGACGGCGATGCGGTCGGCGACGCGGACGGCGACTCCGGCGGCGCGGTCGGCCGGGAGTCCGACGAGGGCGGCACCGCGACGGAGCTCGGGTCGATGTCGGCGCCGGCACATCCCCCGGCAGCGAAGCTCAGGGCCGCGATCACGGACAGACCGGCCCACTTCGCCCGATGAGCCTGAACTGTCGCTGTCACCCCCGAACGATACCGATCACCGCACACGCGACGTTGACCGGTCACAGAGGTCGCCTCCCCAATGCCTACATCGGGTGGCCGGACCCATATCGGCCGACCCACGACTCCGAGGAGCACAGCCATGACGACGCACGTCGACAGCCCGGACCTCGCCGAGCTGAAGACGACCAGACTCAGATACATCGCCGCCGCCCGGACGCTGGCCGGTGCGACGAGCGCCTGGGCCGAGCGGGCCACCTCCGCTCAGTCGGCGATGGCCGAGGTCGCGCGCCGAGGCGAGGCCGCCGCCGCGGCGGCCGAGGCGTGGAAACCCAAGCCGGAACTGGCTGAGGAGATCACCCGGCTGGCCACCGAAGGCGCCCAGCTGGCCGACCAGCTCGACCAGCTCCGCGGACCGGGTCACCAGATCATCGGCGACGCCGACGATCTGGTCCGGAGCGCGCCCGCCACCCGGACCGGCATCATGACCTGGCAGCGCCAGTTCGACGACATCCAGCGGCTGTCCAACGAGGAAGCCGCCGACAGCTTGCCGGCCGAGTCCCGCCGGATCACCGAGCGGGCCGAAGCACTGCGCACGGTGGTCGACACCGTGCGCGAGAACGACCTGCTGCGGAGCACGATGGCACTGCTCTCGCTGAAGTTCAGCGCCTTCCGGACCCGCGACGTCGCCGCGACCTCCACCGGACAGGTGGTGACCGACGTGGCGCGTCATGCCGACCGCGTCGACCGGGTGGTCGAACGGATCGCGATGGTCATGACGGCGGTGCCCCGGCAGACCCGGACGATCACCGCGCGGCTGGGCAGCAGCCTTCGGGCCATCCGCGTCATGCACACGCGGGCCGGCGAACTCGTCCGGCTCCAGCGGTCCATGGCCGATCAGGTCAGCTCGGCCAGCCGGGAGAGTGCCTGGCAACGCGGGCGCCAGATGCCCGATCGGGTCGAGGAGCAGTCCGAGCTGGTCACCGACCTCGGCGACGTCGTGCTGCGGCTGCAGGAACTCGCCCGCAGGATCCCCGCCGTCACGACAGCGGTCGTCGCGCAGTTCGATGCGGCCATCGCGCGCGCTCAGGCGGGCCCCGGGCTCCGGCCCGCCCACGAAGGCGGACCGTCGTGACGGCCGAGGTCAACCACGTCGCGCTGGCCCAGGACGAGCTCAGAGCAGTCCGGGCGACGATGAGCGGTGCGGTGCAGGCCGTCGGCGAGGCGGTCACGGCATGGCTCGGCCACAGCCGGCGCATGGTCGCGGCCATACGCCCGTTTCCCGCGTACACCCAGCGGATGCACGCCCAGCTGACCGGCTTCGAGGGCGCCACCGATGCGCTGGCCGACGACATCGACGCGTGGTCCGCGTCCGGATCGGACATCGCGACAGGTGCCGCGACGTGGAACCTCAACGCCAAACGGTCACTCCATGAGCTTCTGGAGTTCATCGCCGCTCGCGACGCCTTCGCCGAGACCCTCGGACCCTGGAAGGACGGCGTCGACCTCGTCGCCGACGACCTCGGTGCCTGGAAGGACGCTCCGGCCGCGGTGACCGCGTCGCTGGACGAGATGCGCGCCGTCGCGACCCGGCTGGCCCAGCTCGATCCGGCCGTCACCGGCGGCCTGCCCCGAGCCGTCTCGGCGGTGGTGACGGAGACGACCGGCGAGGCTCGGGCGATCACGACGAGGACCGGCCGGGCTCGCGCCAGGACGAGGATGTTCGGCCTGCGGGTGAAGAACTCGCAGAACCGGATGGCCGCCGTGCGCCGCACAGGCGTGTCCGGCGTCGACGACCTCGCCGAGGCGATCGCCGCGATGGACCAGTTCAGCGCGGACGCGGCCGAACTGACCCGGATCGCGGACGAGTTCCAGAGGACCACCGACGCCATGAAGGCCCTGGTCGCCGAGCTCGACACCCCGATCGGCGACGTCGCGGACATGGCGACCGAGATGGCGACCACGATCACCTCTGCCTCGGCGACCGTCGAGTCCGAGCAGAACCTGCTGATCGAGTCGGCCGACGCCGCACGGGCCCAGATCGAGGAGAAGCGGCGGCGTCTGGACTACCTGCACCGGACGGGCACCCGGGCCGGCCGCGTGATGGACAACGTCCTGGACGCGGGCGACGCCCTGAGCGCGGAGGTCGTCCGGCGGGCGGACGAGACGTTCAGACGGGTCGTCGCGAAGATCCCGGCGCGCTGGATCACCTGGGCCGACCACGCGGGTGACGTCCTGCTCGAGCACGCCGACGTGCTGCGGTTCGAGGCGGACGCGCAGCTCCAGCGGGCGGCTTCACGGCTGCCGACAGTGCTCTTCTTCCCGCTGAGCCGCCAGCACCTGGTCTACCGGACGATCACGGACGATCTCGGCGTCTGGAACGACGAGAAGTAGGTCGCCGCGTCACTGGGCCATGTCGACGAAGCGGCTGTAGTGGCCCTGGAAGGCGACCGTGATGGTGGCTGTGGGGCCGTTGCGGTGCTTGGCCACGATGAAGTCGGCCTCACCCGCGCGGGGGGACTCCTTCTCGTAGGCGTCCTCGCGGTGCAGCAGGACCACCATGTCGGCGTCCTGCTCGATGGAGCCGGACTCGCGCAGGTCGGAGAGCATGGGCTTCTTGTCCTGGCGCTGTTCGGGACCACGGTTGAGCTGGCTGATAGCGATGACCGGCACCTCGAGCTCCTTGGCCAGCAGCTTGAGGTGACGGGAGAACTCGGAGACCTCCTGCTGGCGGCTCTCGACTCGCTTGCCGCTGGTCATCAGCTGCATGTAGTCGATGATCACCAGCCGGAGGTCGTTGCGCTGCTTGAGCCGCCGGCACTTGGCGCGGATCTCCATCATCGTCATGTTCGGGGAGTCGTCGATGTAGAGCGGCGCGCTGGAGACCTCGCCGGTGCTGCGGGCGATGCGGTTCCAGTCGTCGTCGGTCATCTGGCCGGAGCGCATGTGGTGGAGCGGGACCTTGGCCTCGGCCGAGAGAAGGCGCATGGTGATCTCGTTGCGGCTCATCTCGAGGGAGAAGATCACCGCCGGCAGCTGGTGCTTGATCGAGGCCGCGCGGGCGATGTCGAGGCCGAGGGTGGACTTGCCCACGGCGGGGCGCGCGGCGAGGATCACGAGCTGGCCGGAGTGGAGCCCGTTGGTGAGCGCGTCGAGGTCGGCGAAGCCGGTGGGCACGCCGACCATCTGGCCGCCACGCGACCCGATGGCCTCGATCTCGTCGAGTGCGCCCTCCATGATGTCGGAGAGCGGCAGGTAGTCCTCGGACGCGCGGCGTTCGGTGACCGCGTAGACCTCGGCCTGGGCCCGGTCGACGACGTCGTCGGCATCGCCGTCGCCGCCGTAACCCATCTGGACGATGCGGGTGCCCGCCTCGACCAGCCGGCGCAGGATGGCCCGTTCGCGCACGATGTCGGCGTAGAAGCCGGCGTTGGCCGCGGATGGCACGGACGAGACGAGGGTGTGGAGGTACGGAGCGCCGCCCACCCGGCCCAGCTCGCCGCGCTTCTGCAGCTCGGCGGAGACGGTGACGGCGTCGGCCGGCTCGCCACGACCGTAGAGGTCGAGGACGGCCTCGTAGATGGACTCGTGGGCGGGACGGTAGAAGTCGTGGCCACGCAGGATCTCGACGACGTCGGCCACGGCGTCCTTGGACAACAACATGCCACCGAGCACGGACTGCTCGGCCGCGACGTCCTGTGGCGGTGTGCGGCCGTACTCGGCTGGTGGCGCTTCGTCG
>DATCVR010000346.1:0-3858 GCA_036566745.1 Jiangellaceae bacterium
GTCAGCGAACCGGTTCTGCTGCGGGTCTTCGACTACTGGAAGAGCGTCGACCCCGACCTGGGCAAGCGAGTGGAAATCGGTGTCCGGGAAGGGCAGAGCCAGAACTGATGTCGTTGGTGGGGCAGGCTCAGAGCAGGCCCCACCAATAGATCAGTACGGCGAGAACGAACACGATCACAGTTTCCACGACGACCCTCCTTCGCCCGACTGCACGCAGTGCACTTCCATCATCCACCTCGAGCGGGGACGGACGCTACTGCGCTTCGCGCCCGTGAGTACTTCTCAACCGCCCGTGGTTGAGAAGTACTCACAGGGGTGTGACGGGTGTGTCGGATGTTGTTGCTAGGTTGGGCGGTGTCAGGACACCGGCTCGGATGACCGTGTCCCGAGTCGGGGTCGAAAGGTGCTGTCTTCCATGGTGATGGGTCCCACCCATGCAATGTCCGGTGCGGCTGTCGGTCTGGCGGTGGCAGATCTGCTGCCTCTCGACTGGGGTGGGCCCACCTCGACCGCCGAGACCTTCACGTTCGCGGCGGTGTGCGCCGGAGCGGCGCTTCTCCCGGACCTGGACACGAGCCAGTCCACGGTCTCGCGCTCGTTCGGTCCGGTCAGCAACGTCGTCGCGAAGGGCGTCGATGCGGTGTCGCTGGGGTTCTACACCGTCACCAAAGGCAAACGCGACGGCAAGCGGCGGGGCGGGCACCGCACGCTCACCCACACGGCCCTGTTTGCCGTGGGTATCGGGGCCGGGGTGTCCGCGCTGGTCGTCCAGTTCGGCAAGCCCGCCATCATCGCGACGCTGTTCGTCTGCCTCGGGCTCGCGCTCCGCGGGCTGGCCGGAGAGCTGGCCAAAGAAAAAGGCTGGCTGGCGGTTTCGGCGGTCGCGGCGGTGCTGTCCGCGCTCACCTGGCAGTCGTATCCCACCGAGGCCGGTTCCACCGGACTCGGAGTCGCGGTGGCCCTCGGCTGCGCCACCCACTGCCTCGGGGACGCCATCACCAAGGAGGGCGTCCCCTTCCTCGCGCCGTTCCTCACGCTCGGCAAGGAACGGTGGTGGGAGTTCCGGCTCCCGTCGTTCCTGTCCATCCGGGCAGGCGGGCCCTTCGAGAAGGTCGTGCTCGGGCCCGCCCTCACGGTGGCCGTCGGACTCATGGTCATCTGGGCCATCGACGGTGCGCCACAGGCAATCTACGACGCGTTCATGCCCGCCCCGCAGTGACTCAGGCCGCGAGCATGTTCTCGAGATCGTCGAGGACGATCATCGCCCCGGTGGGCCCCAGCGCGAGGAACCAGGTCTCGTCGCTCACGTGCACGGCCTTGCCGTCCTTCACCGCCTGCATCTGATTCCACAGCGGGCCGCCGACCACGGTCGACTCGTCGGTGGTCTCGGGCGCGCCGTAGCTGGAGTAGAAGATCCGGTCGGCGTTCGCCTCACCGATCGTCTCCTGACTCACCTCGACGGCGAGTTCGTCGACGTTCTGCACCGTCGGACGCGGAAGTCCGACGTCTTTCAGGATGACACCGATGAACGACAGGTTGCCGTACAGGCGGATCTTGCCGGACATGAACCGGACCAGCGAGATCGTCGGCTCGCCCGTGATGGACTCCCGGACCTCGTCGGCGCGGGTCTGATAGGCGTTGAGCACCTCCTCCGCCTTGGTCTCCTCACCGAGGGCGTCGGCGACCAGCAGGAAGTTCTCCTTCCACGGGAAACCGGGGCGGATGCCGAACACGGTCGGCGCGATGGACGACAGCTGCGGGTACAGCTTGTCGGCCCGCAGCTTGCTACCCAGGATCAGATCGGGCTGCAGAGCGGAGATCGCCTCGAGGTTCAGGTTGTTGGTGGTCCCGACGTCCGGCACCCCGGCCAGCTTGTCGGCGAGGTAGGACGGCTGACCGGCGGCGCTCTCCGGGCTGGCCAGTCCGACGGGTGTGATTCCCAGGGAGAGCACGTCGTCCAGCTCACCGCCGTCGAGGACGATCACCCGTTCGGGCTTCTTCTCGATGACGGTCTCGCCGAGCGCGTGGGTGATGGTCCGGGGGAAGACGCCCGGTTCGGCGTCGGTGCCGAGCTTGGCGGTCTCGGCATCCGCCGTGGCGAACAGGCGGCCGCCGGTGGCGACGTCGGCGTTGCCGGCGGGCGACCCGGTGTCGGTGGTGCCGCAGGCGGCGAGAATGACGGTGGCCAGGGCGACCAGCCCGGCGCGTACGTAGAGCCTCGAAGACATGAGGTGAGGCTAGCCTGAGGTTTCGGACGGGTGGTCGCGGGGTCGCTGCGACCGGAAAACGCCCCCACCACGCAGAAGAGGCCCTGACCGGCGAACCGGTCAAGGCCTCTTCTCGGTGTCTCACACTGTCGGGGTGGCGGGATTTGAACCCACGACCTCTTCGTCCCGAACGAAGCGCGCTACCAAGCTGCGCCACACCCCGTGTTGAACCTCGGTTAGCTTACATTACCCAACCAGTCACCATTAAATCCCCTGGTCAGTTGCGTATAACGGTGCTCTCCGACGACTCGGTGCGACCGCGCGCGGCGTCGGCGTCCGCGCCGCCGCGCTGAGCCGGAACCAACGTCAGGAGCGTCGCCTCGGGGCGGCAGCAGAAGCGGGCGGGCGCCCACGGCGACGTCCCGATCCCCGCGGACACGTGCAGCTGGGTGTGCGCACCCCACTTGGACGGACCCTTCACCCGCGAACGGTCGATGTCGCAGTTGGTGACCAGCGCGCCGTAGAACGGCAGGCACAGCTGACCGCCGTGCGTGTGGCCCGCCAGCACGAGGTCGTAGCCGTCGTCCGCGAACCGGTCGAGCACCCGCGGTTCGGGCGAGTGGGTGATGCCCAGCCGGAGATCGGCCAGCGGATTGGGCGGACCGGCGATCGTGTCGTACCGGTCGCGCTTGAGGTGCGGATCGTCGACTCCGGCCGACGCGATCCGGACACCCGACACCTCGAGGTCGCGGCGGACGTGCGTGACGTCGAACCAGCCGCGCTCGGTGAACGCGGCCCGCAGGTCGCCCCACGGCAGCGGCTCGCCGAGGACACGCTTGTGTTCCTTGCGGAAGTACTTGAGCGGGTTCTTCGGCTTGGGCGCGAAGTAGTCGTTGCTGCCGAAGACGAACAGTCCGGGGCGGGCGAGCAGATTCCCCAGCGCCTGGACCACTGCGGGCACCGCCCGCTGGTGCGACAGGTTGTCGCCGGTGTTCACGACGAGGTCGGGGTCGAGGTTGTCCAGTTCCCGCAGCCAGTTCTGTTTCAGCCGCTGTCCGGGCATCATGTGCAGGTCGGTGATGTGCAGCACACGGAGCGTCGACGACCCGGGTTCGAGTACCGGCATAGTGACCTCACGCAGCGCGAACGCATTGCGCTCGATGAGCGAGGCGTAGCCGATGCCGAGGGCGGCGGCACCCGCCGTACCCAGGGCGGCGCGGGTCAGGTTGGCACGGAACTCGTCAGACACTCTTCCAGGATACTGATGAGCGCAATCGAGATGCAGTGGACGAATCGGGGCGCGTAGCGTTTCGCCCATGCCAGATTCACTGAAAGCAAGACTGCGCTCCGACATGACGGCCGCCATGAAGGCCAAGGATTCGCTGCGCACCGCCACCATCCGCATGCTGATGGCCGCCGTGCAGACCGAAGAGGTCTCCGGCAAGGAAGCCCGCGAGCTCACCGACGACGAGGTGCTGAAGGTCCTCGCGAAGGAGTCGAAGAAGCGCGGCGAGTCCGCCGAGATCTACACCGAGAACGGTCGAGGTGAGCTGGCGGCGCAGGAGCGGGCCGAGGCGCAGATCATCGACGAGTACCTCCCGACGCCGCTGACCGACGCGGAACTGGTCGACGTCGTGGACACCGCGATCGC
>DATCVR010000347.1:0-9731 GCA_036566745.1 Jiangellaceae bacterium
ACGAGGTACGACGTCACGCCGGCGACGAGCATGCCGATCGCGGTCATGGCGAGCACGGCGGCCAGGACGCGGGTCCGTACGGACAGTCCACGCCTGCGGGTGCGGGAGGGATCAGGGCTAAGTCGTCATCATCCCCGCCGCGGCCCCGATGGTCGTCGTCGTCATCGGGTGTGGTGGGCGGCGCCGGAGGCACCGTGACGTCCTCATCGTCGTCGTCATCGTCGTCCGGTGACGCCGATGACGTGGGCGACGTGGGCGACGCCGACGAGCTGGGAATCGGGGTCACGGACGTGCCTGTCGGCGTCGGGTCGGGCGAGGCCGACGACGACGTCTCTGACCGGGTCGGCTCGACCGTGATGGGCGGACCGAGATCCGGCCCGTCGTCCGGCGAGGACGCCATGGCCACGATTCCTGCGACAGCGGCGCCGGCGAAAACCACGGCTGCCGCGACGATCGTCACGATGGACTTCATGGACACGATGATGGGCACCCCGGGCTGGACAACGGTGAGAGCACGATGAGAGCCCTCTCATCGTCACGGTAGCCCGAGCGAGTCCCTGAACAGGGCGTACCCGACGAACGAGACCACGTCGAGCACCGTGTGGGCGATCACCAGGGGCATCACCCGCCCGCTGCGGCGGAACCACCACGCGAACACGACGCCCATCAGCGCGTTGCCGACGGCCATCCCCACCCCCTGGTACAGGTGGTAGGACCCGCGCAGGAGCGCGCTGGCCGCGATGATCGCCGGGTCGCGCCACCGCAGCTCGCGCAGCCGCGTCATCAGGTAGCCGACCGCGATCACTTCCTCGACGACAGCGTTCTGCATCGCCGACAGCACCAGGATCGGCACTGTCCACCAGTACTCGTTCAGCGCGCTCGGGACCACCGTCGCGGTGACGCCGAGCTCGCGGCCGAGGAGGTACACCCCGATCCCCGGCAGTCCGATCAGCGCGGCCAGCACGGCTCCGACGCCGAGATCGCGCCACGGCCGGCTGAACTCGAAGCCGATGGCCCGCACCGCCGAGCGCCCCGGCGCCGAGAGCAGGAACAACGCCAGCGCCACCGGCACGAGCGCGAACCCGATCGACAGAATCTGATAGGTCAGGTCGACGTAGGCGCGGGGGCTGCGTGAGGCGTTCAGGGTAGCCGTCTGATCGACCAGGGGCGGCCCGGCCGTCAGCTTCGCCACCAGGCTCACCGCCGCGTAGACGGCGGACTGCCCGAGCGAGAGCCCGAGGACGATCCAGATCTCGGCCGTCAGTCGCCGTGGAGAGGTCTGCACGGCGCCGGCCGCGGGAGTGTCGGTGACCACGGGCCCGAGCGTATCCGGCCGGGCGTCCGACGCTCCTTGACCTCGACCTTGGTTGAAGATCTAGCGTCGCATCCAGACGTACGACGACCGAGACGAGCGAGCAGACCGAGGAGAGACCGTTGCACGCGATCCGGCAGTACGAGTTCGGCCCGGCCGAGAGCCTGGTCTACGAGGAGGTCCCGGACCTGACGCCGGGCGACGGCCAGGTCCGGATCGCCGTCGAGGCCAGCGGCGTACACCTGCTGGACACCACGATCCGCGCGGGTGTCCCGGGCGGGCCCTTCCCGCTCCCCGACCTGCCGATGACTCCGGGCCGTGAGGTCGCGGGCACCGTGGACGCCGTGGGCCCCGGGGTGGAGGGCAGGTGGCTCGGCCGGCGGGTGGTCGCCCACCTGGGCCGGGCCAGCGGCGGATATGCCGAGGCCGCCGTCGCCGCAGCGACCTCACTGCACGAGGTGCCCGGCACCGTCCGAGCCGAGCAGGCCGTCGCGATGATCGGCACCGGCCGCACCGCGCTGCTGGTCCTCGACGCGGCCCGGCTCGGTCCCGACGACGTCGTGCTCGTCACCTCGGCCGCAGGCGGGCTCGGCAGCCTGTTCGTGCAGGCCGGACGCCGGGCCGGAGCGACCGTGGTGGGCGTAGCCGGCGGGGAGAGCAAGGCCGTGGCGGTGCGCGACCACGGCGCCCATGTCGCGGTCGACTACCGCCAGCCCGGCTGGGCCGATGCCGTCCGGGCCGAGCTGGGCGACCGGCACGTCACGGTCGCCCTCGACGGCGTGGGCGGCGAGGTCGGGCGCACCGCTCTTGAGCTGATCGGGCCAGGTGGACGGCTCGTGCTGTTCGGCTGGTCGTCCGGTGAGGCGACGAAGCTGGACGCGATGGACCTGTATCGGAACGCTCTCACGGTGACCGTCCCGCTCGGGCCGGCGGCGACCAAGGGTCCGGGAGGCCTGCGCTGGCTGGAGGAGCGTTCCCTCGCCGCGCTCGCCGCCGGGGAGCTGGTCCCGGTGGTCAACCCGCCGTTCCGGCTGGCGGACGCCGCCGCGGCCCACACGGCACTGACCGAGCGGCGCACGATGGGCAAGGTCGTCCTCGTGCCGTGACCGGAGGGCGCACGGCAGCGCACGACGGCAGGCCGCGGCGAACCTGTCGGACCGGCGGGGCAGACTACGGAGCGTGACGATCGACGACGTGGCGGTGGGCGAGCTGTCCACCCCGGTGGGCCGGGTGGCCGTGGCGGCCACGCACGACGGGCTGGCCGCCGTCGGATGGTGCTCGCCGGCCGTCCTCGCCCGTCGCTGCGCCGCCCCCGTGGCGGCCGACGACGGTCGGGTCGCGCCGGTTCTCGACCAGCTCGCGGCCTACTTCCGTGGCGAGCAGCGCGGCTTCGACCTGCCCATCGACTGGCGGTTCACCTCCGCCGGATCCCAGCGCGAGGTCCTCCAGGCGCTGCACTCGCGCGTCGGCTACGGCACGTCCACCACCTACGGCGAGCTCGCCGAGCTCAGCGGCACCAGCGTGCCCGCGCGCGGCATCGGCGCGATCATGGGGTCCAACCCGATCCCCATCGTGGTGCCGTGCCATCGGGTGCTCGCCCACGACGGCCTGGGCGGTTACAGCGGAGGTTCCGGGCGCGACGGTCTCGAGGTCAAGCGTTGGCTGCTCGCCCTCGAGGGAGTGCTGCCGCCTACTCTCGACTGGACCGGTCCGGCGTGAGGTCTCGCTGGAAGTCCAGTGTCCTCGCCACCACCCGATAGCCGAGCCGCTCGTTGACGCCGATCATGTGGTCGTTGGACTCGGCGTTCCAGGTGTCGAGGCTCGCGAGCCGCGGTTCGGCCTCGCGAAGCCACCGGAGCATGTCGGTCTTGAGCAGCAGCCCGAGGCGGTGGCCGCGGTGCTCGCGCACCACGCTGGTGTCGTTCTGGAAGCCGATCTCGGGACGCTCGATCTCGACCACGGCCACGGTGTGCCCGGCCAGCTCGCCGGACTCGCGATGCCGCGCGACCACGCGGTACAGCCGCTTCCCGCGAGCCAGCGTGGCGGTCTCGTAGGCATCGACGCGCTCTGCCGGGAACACCTCGTCCTCGACGTCGAGCTCGTCGGTGGGAGCGTCGTTGATCGCGCCCGTCATCTCGGCCACCGCGCCGAGGAGCTCAGCCGGCGTGTGCCCGGTGAGGCGCAACAGGTCGTAGTCGGTGGCGGCCTGGGCGGCCTCGACGTGCAGGACGTCGATCGACGCCGGGTCGACGTCGGCCAGAACCTGCCGCCGCTGCACCTCGACCGCCTTCTGCTCGTACCCGTGGGAGGCCGCGAACCCTCGCGACGCCTCGGCGTCGTACCCGCTCATCCCCACGCTGCGACGCCCGAGCTCGGCGGCCCGGCGTTCGGCGAAGGCCAGCAGCTCGGTGCCGTGGCCGCGCCGCCGCAGCTGCGGGTGGACGAGCACGCTCAGCCAGGCCAGGTGGGTGTTGTCCCAGGTGGTCGTCTCGACGTCGACCAGCCCGATCAGCCGGCCGTCGGCGTCGCTACCTGCGAAGACCGCCGGAGGCTCACCGTCCCAGCCGTGGCGCAGGTACCCGGCGTAGGCGCCCGGGGTGTCACGGATCGCGGCCGGGCAGTCGGTGTCGAGGGCGGCGTTGTAGAGCTCGACCGCCGCTGTCACGGTGGCGAGGTCGTCGGGATCGACGGCGTTGATGTCCACGCACCCAGCCTGCTCCGCCCCGTGGCTCCCGCGCGACAGGTTTTCCCGGGGCACGGAGGGCGATCACGCCGCCAGCGCCCGCCGCTAGCATCGCCGCCGTGGATTCGATCACCGTCGACATCGCACTCGGCCTTCCGGACCAGCTGCGCGCCCAGGCGGTGTCCATGAGCGCGCTGCTGGCCGGGCGGCTGGCCGAGGCCGGTCGCGCCTCGGCGTTCCGGCTCGGCGAACCGCATCCGCGTGGCCGTCCTGGATCCGGCCCGTGCGAGCCCCACGTGTCACTCTTCATGCTTCAGGTCGACGAGGCGGACCTCGACGAGGTGCGGCACGCCGTGGCCACGGTGGCGGAGGCCCAGCCCGCCGTCGTCGCCGCCGGATCGCACTACCGGCACAATCCCCAGGGCGCACCCGAGCTGTTCTTCACCCGGTCGCCCGGCTGGTTCGCCCTCCAGCAGGCGGTGGTCTCCGCGGTCGAGCCGTCACGCCGCGGCAGGCTTCGCGACGTCGACCCCGCGGGAGCGTCGCCGGCCGAGACGATCGCCGTACTGCGTCGCGACGACCCCGGCAGCCCTCAGCTCGACCAGCTGCTCCGCTACGGCTACGACGAGATCACCGACGCCCGTGCCGATCGCTTCAACCCGCACGTGACCCTCGCCTGGCCGACCACCGAGGTCCGGGTGGACCTGGCCGGGCTGACCGCGCCGGAGGAGTTCACCGGGACGCTCGACGACCTCGTCGTATACGGCATGTCCCCCAACGGCACCTGTACGAGCCGCCTCGGCGCGGCGCGGCTCGCGCCGCTCACGTGACGTCGACGATGGCCGCGTTGATCCGGCGGCGGGCCTCCGCGCCGTACACGGCGAGGTCTGCGAGGCGGGCGAAGGTGTCGGCGTAGATGGCGACCTCACCCGGCTGGGTAACGGTGAGCCGCCCAGAGACGAGCTCGACGTTGACTTGGGCGTTGTCGAAGATCCAGAAGTCCTCGACCGGCCAGCGCTCGCGGCCGAGGCGAGTCGGCACGACGCCGAGACTCACATTGGGCAACGTGGCGGCATCCATCAGATGCCGCAGTTGTTCTGTCATGACATCGGCCTCGGCGACGCCGCAGCGCAGGACGGGTTCCTCGATGAGAAACGCGAACCGGCGGCTCCCCTCGGTGAGCAGGCGCTGACGTTCGAGACGGGCCGCAAGCGCCAGTTCGACATCATCCGCTATGTCGTGTCGGCGCTGGACGGCGCGGAGCACGTGCTCGGTGTAGTCCGGGGTCTGGATCATTCCGGGAATCAACCACGACGAGTACGCGCGGAACCGTCGAGTGCGCTCGTATACGGGAGCCCGGGCGTACTGCGCTTGGCGCAGGCCATCGCGGACCACGTGCCGCCACTCGATGTACATGCCCTCGACCGCTCGCAGTGACGCGACCAGATCGTCGACCCGATCCTGTGCGCTGCAGGCGCTGCACCACGTCCGGATGTCGTCCACTGACGGAGCCGTCTTGTTGTTCTCGATTCTCGACGTCTTGGCCGGGTGCCACCCGCACGCGCGGGCATGATCCTGGCCCGTCAGCCCCGCCTCTACCCGGATTTCCCGGAGCCGATCGGCAAGGAGCTGCCGGGCCTGTCGAGCGCTGGAGTGTGTTGCGGCCACGGTCAGGGGTGGAAATCCTCGTGTGGAGTAGCGCGCTCCCAGACGGCTTCGAACGCCGAGCCGCAGAGCTTCGCCAATTCGGGGTCATCGCTCAGTTCCATGTCGGGATCGGCCCACTGCCCGTCCCCGGTGAAGTGATTCACCAGCACCAAGCGGTTGTCGAAGAGCCAGAAGTCGTTGCCCGGCAGCGCGATGTCAGTAGCGCGCCGCCGAGGCAGCCACCGGATCTTCTCCCCGGCCGCGACGTTGGTGAACGTCCCGTCGTACTCGAAGCGTATGTAGTCACTGATCGGCTCCGACACGATGCGGGCCCGGCGCACCTCGACGCCCCGGGCGATCGTCTCCACGATCAAGTCGAGCCAGGGACGCCACCACGACGCCCGGTCGGCCGGGTCCTGACGCTCGCCCTGCTGCCAGCCGATGAACCTCGGATCATCCAGCATGTAGCCGTCGCGCATCTCCAGATGCACTGCCGAGCGCTGAGCGGCATTCAGGACTTCACGAAACTCGATCACTCGGCAGCGCCATCCTCACTCGGTCGCGGAACGAACGGGATCATGTTCGCCGGGAGCCGGATCACCGACTCATGCGGCGGAATCTCCGTGGAGTGGCCGGGGATGGAACCCACGCGCTGGGCCTCGTCCACTGTCGTATCGTCGGCCGTCCACGACTGGATGATCAAGTCCCCGGTCTCCTCCTCCAGCCAGATCGTCGGTGATCCGTTGTCGTCGGTGCTGGGGTCGATCGCGATGAACCGTAGTGCCATGGCCCGCCCCTTCTCTACGTCTGTTGCGCGGCGTTGCGAACGAGAGTCATGGCCCGTCGACGCCACTGTCAAGGCATTCCGTCTCGTCATGCAAAGTCGTGCAAGGACGCTTCACGGGACAGCCGGGAGCGCCCTATCGTCACGCTCCATCACCGGTCGGCGGGGTGAGACGTCGTCACCCGGTCACCCTGACGACCGGTGACTCACACGGGAGGACATGGGGATGTTCGTGGGCCGACCCGATCCAGCAGTCGGCAGCTCTCACGCTGATGTTGCGAAGGCAACGCGCCTCGCTCGACCACGCGCCCGACTTGCGCAGCTGCTCTGTCCGGCGACGACGGACGAGCGACAGCTACTCGAAGGGCTGGACCAGCGGGATGCGGTGATGCTGGCGGTGATGGTCGAGCGTGCGATACGGCGGGAGTTCCTGGCCGGTGCCGAGATCGGACGCCGCGAGGTCGAAGAAGAGACCCGGTGACAGCACGTGCCCGACCCGCGAAGGT
This sequence comes from Jiangellaceae bacterium, assembly GCA_036566745.1. GTDB lineage: Bacteria > Actinomycetota > Actinomycetes > Jiangellales > Jiangellaceae > DATCVR01. The sequence goes on from DATCVR010000347.1 coordinate 6,933, forward strand.
CACGACCACGGGCAGAAGTCGAGGACGTTCTCGTGAAACTGCTCGACCACCCTGGCCACGACGGTCGAGGGCCCCCGGGCGAAGTCCGCCTGTGAACTCAGCACCACGCTGCCCCACGGAGTGAGGTGCGAGTGCCCGGGAACGCGGCGAGTGCCGGCTCGCACGAGGGCCACGCCCAGCGGGGTGTCCGACTCGGTCAGGGTCGCCTCCACCCCGGGTGGTGCGAGCTCCAGATCGACCTCGGCGATCGCCCGGCCCACGACCACCGGCTCGGCCCCGCCCCCTAGAGCCACGAGATCGACCACTCGACGCTGCCCGCGATGACCGTTGCCCAGGACGTCGACGGACCGATGGATGGGCACGATGCCGATTCGGAGGCCGGTCCAGGTGCCCAGGACCTCCGTGGTCAGCGCACCCGACCGGACCCGAGCGGCCAGGTCGGCAACGATCCGGTCCCGCTCCGCTTCCGGCCGTACCCCGCTTCCGGCCGCCGCGGGATCAGGAAGGACCAGAAGACCCATCGGCCTGCCTCCTCGGCACAGCGGGGATGAACCGGCGCAGCGATGCCAGCTTGGACACCCCGGTTGGAGGCCGCATCCGGGAGAACCACACAGCCCGACCGTGCGGTACCTGGTGGTTACACCTGCCGGTACTCAGGACCGGGCGTGGACCACGACCACCGGGCGCCGGCTGTGGTGCAGGACCGACTGGCTCACCGAGCCGAGCAGCATCCCGCGGAACCCCGCGCGGCCACGCGAGCCGACCACGGTCATCAGGGCATGGCGGCCCGCGTCGACCAGCGCCTCGGTGGCGACCGCGTCGACGGCACGGACCTCGACCGCGACGTCGTGGTCGAACGCCTTGAGCTCGCGGTCGACGACGTCGTCGACAAGCGATTCGGCGTTGGCCCTGACCTCGCGGTTGAACTGGTCGATCAGGGTCGGATCCTCGACGGGGAACGCGTACATCGGCACGGCGTAGGCGTGCATGGCGACGACTCGGGTCGATCGCCGGTGCGCCTCGTCGAGGGCCAACCGCACGGCCGCGACGCTGTGGTCGGATCCGTCGACGCCGACCACGATCGGCGCGTCTGCCTCGGCCGGCTCCATCGGGCTCGGGACGATGGTCGTCGGGCACATCGCCTGGGACGCCACCCGGACGCCCACGGAGCCCAGGAAGGCCGACCCGACGGTGCCGAGCCCACGCGTTCCCAGCACGATCATCGCGGCCTCCCGCGAAGCCGCGATGAGCGCGTCCGCGGGCGAGTGCAACGAGAGCTCGGTGCGGACCTCGAGCCCGGGACGGCCCGCTGCGGCCCGGCGCGCTGCCGTGACCAGCAGGTCGTCGGCATAGGCCTGGAGTCCGTCGCTGGGCGGCAGGGTCGACGCCCCGCCGAACGGCACCCCCACCAGCGGCATGTGCAGCGCATGGATGACGAGCAGCGACGCGCCACGGATCGTCGCGGCCTCCACGGCCCAGTCGAGTGCTACGGCACTGTGCTGGGAACCGTCGACTCCGACCACGATGGTCTCCGACATCGGTCCTCCCGGGACTCGGTGGGCGCTCGTCCCTCATTCCTACCCGGGCCGACCGAGGCGTGTCATGGGCTCTCGGCATCCGCACGGAGGACCTTCGGCCCTGTCGATCGTGTCCGGCCGCTCGCGACCATGAGGCATGGACATCCCCGACGTCGACTCGGCAGGGCTCTCGCGGTTGAGCCGCGAACAGTGCTACGCCCTGCTGCGCACGGTGCCGATCGGGCGGATCGTGTTCACCGAGGCCGCGTTGCCGGCCATCCAGCCGGTGAACTTCGTCCTCGACGACCTGGACGTCGTGATCCGGACGGCCGTCGGCTCCAAGCTGGCCGCCGCCGCTCGATCGGCCGTGGTGGCCTTCGAGGTCGACGACTTCGACGCCGAGACGATGACCGGCTGGTCGGTGGTCCTGATCGGACGCGCCGAAGCGGTGAGCGATGCCACGGAGCTTCAGCGGCTGCGCGAGCTGTCGCTGACGCCGTGGGCTCTCGGCAGCCGGCCGCACTACATCAGGGTGTCGCCGGAGATCGTTCGCGGTCGGCGGATACCAGCCGGCGTTCCGGCCGTCTGAGGCGTTCCGGCCGTCTGACCTGCGCCCTGACCTGCGCCTTCCCGACCTGCGCCGCCGTGACCTGTCGCATGACCTGCCGCGGTTCGACATCCGTCCGAGGCACCAGGAATCCCGGGACCGGCGACGAGCGCCGGTCCCGGGATGCCCCCCAGCACCGCGGCTCAGATGAGCCAGCGGTTGTTCCTGACGATCGGCAGGCGCTCCCACGCCCGGCCGAACCCGAGGTATCGACCCGCACCGAGCATCGCCAGCGCGATGATGGTCAGGGCCTCGGTCAGGTGGCTGTCGATGATGGGGTTGGTCACCAGCGGCAGCGACGCCGCGAACATGAGGACCAACATCGCGGTCCCGGCCACGGCGGCGATCCGCATGCCGATCCCGAGCATCAACGCGAGCCCGATGCCGAGCAGGCCGATCATGAACAGCCAGTCCCAGAAGACCGAACCGGCCATGTCGTTGAAGACGTCGGCGAAGGGTCCCTGGACGCCGCTGAGGAAGCCGGTCGTGGGGCTGCCGCCGTCGATCCAGGCGTTCTCGGCCGGGGTGGCGTACCCGAGGCCGAACGTCTTGTCGATGAATGCCCACAGGAAGTACCACCCCATGGCGATTCGGAGGACGCCGAGCACGTAGCCCGTCGTCGTGGAGAAACGCCCGGCCCGAGCGTCGAGACCATCCGCCACCGGTGTCGTGTCG